>JBPCPC010000334.1:0-19838 GCA_050999585.1 Solirubrobacteraceae bacterium
CGTCTCGCTGGGCGCGGCCTACGGCGTCATGGTCTGGATCTGGCAGGACGGCAACGCCAGCCACGCCATCTGGGGGATCCCCGCCACGGGCGCGATCACGATGTGGGTGCCGGTCATGGTGTTCGCGTTCCTGTTCGGTCTCTCCATGGACTACGAGGTGTTCATCCTCGCTCGCATGCGCGAGGCCTATGACCGCACCGGCGACACCCGCACCGCCGTGATCGAGGGGATCGGACGCACCGGCCGCCTGGTCACCAGCGCCGCGCTGATCCTGGTCCTGTCGTTCCTGGCCATGTCCACCGGCCCCGAGACCGACATCAAGATCCTGGCCACCGGCTTGGGCGCGGGCATCCTCGTCGACGCCACCCTGATCCGCTGCCTGCTGGTCCCGGCACTGGTCAGCCTGTTCGGCGCCTACAACTGGTGGCTACCGACCTGGGCCGCGCGGCTGCTGCGGGTCCAGGCGTCGCCGCTGACCAGCCCGCCGCACACAGCCGCGGTCACCGCCACGGCGGCCGAGCCGGCCCGGCCGGCGCCTGAGCCGGCTCGCGCGGTCTGAGCCGCGCGTGCCACTGCTCGATCGCCCGCGCGTAACCGGCCGGTAGCTGGTCGGCGGCGATGCGCTGCGCGTCGCGCCATGCCACGGTCTCGTGCTCGGGGCTGATGCTCGGTGGGCTCGGGGAGGTGGTTGAGCAGCCATAGACAAGGACGTCGACCCACGCACCCTCCTGGACCTCGAAGGCGTAGGCATCGATGACGTTGCGCGCCTCGACGGCCAGCCCGGTCTCCTCGCGAACCTCGCGTTCGACGCAGCGATCGAGCCGCTCGCCGATCTCCGGACGCCCGCCCGGCAGCTCCCACTCGGCGCGCCGGTTGCGACACAGCAGAACCCGCCCGCCGGGGTCCAGGCACACGCCCTTGACGCTGACCGGCCTGGGGCTTTCCGGACCACCCCGCGGGGTCTTCAGCCTGCGCGCCACGGCGGCCGCCAAGAGCCGGTACTGGCCGGCGAGCCGGCCTGTCGTCGGGTCGGCCGGTCGCTCGGCCAGCCGCGGCGCACTGACGATCTCGCCGTTGACGAACTGCTCGCGGGTCAGGTCGAGTTCGCCGCCGTCTGGCAGGCGGTTGAAGTAGTGGACGCCTTGCCGGGATCCGTCCTCGTGCCGCACGTCGGCGATCAACACCTGGCCGCCGAGCAGGTCCTGAACGATCAGCGCGGTCGAGGCGCATTGCCCCCAGGCCGGGTTGCTCGAGGACCACGTCGGCTGATCAACCGGATCGCTGGTCCATAAACACCAGCAGGAGCGAATCGCAGCTTCGAGCTGCGCTGCAGACGTCCTTGGCACCGGAATAACCCTCGCAGATTCGGGCCGAGCATCCCGCCCAGCCGGACTCTCGGGTGAGCTACGGTCGCCCCGATGAGCCGCAAACCCCGAGCGGCCGTCCACCGGTGCGAGCTCTGCAAACGGGCAGTTCCGGACCTGACCCAAGAGAGCCGCCCGGCTGGCATGTGCTGCCCGGGTGGCTGAGCGACGTGGTCGACCCGGCGCCGCGGCTGGCGATGGCGTCGTTCTCAGCCAGGCTCTCCCGCCACACTTGCGAGTGCGGGTTCCCCAACGTCATCAACTTTTCCCGGAGCGGCGCGTTCATCTTCGTCTGGGGGTACCGCGCGCCAGGACCAAGCGGGCCGTGCGGCACCCGCTGCCAGGGGGTGTGTCAATTGAGCGACCCTAGATGACACACCCCCTCTTGTGGGCGCTGCCCTGGCCGCGGCCGCGGCCGGTGTCCGCGTCGCCGGGGTAGCTTATTTGGCAGCGAGCACGTCGGCGGCGAGGATCTCCGGCGGGGTGGCCAGAAGCTCGTCGGCGTTGGCCATCAGTGCCGCCGCGATCTCACCGTTGACATGCGCCTGGCGCGCGTCTTCGCTGCCGAACGTGTCAAAGATCCAGAACGTCGTCGGCGACGTCCGGGCCGCGTACCAGTCGACGGTGCCCGACTCGGCCTGGGCGAGCGGCAGTGCGCCGGTCAGCAGCGCCGCGACGTCGTCGGCTTTTTCCGGCTTGGCCTCGATCCGGACCACGAATGCATAGGGCGTGCTCATGAAGTCTCCTGTTTGGTTTCGATGCTCGGTCACGGTAGTCCAGGAACGGCGTTCCACCACCGTACCCGCAACGTTCATGCCTGCCGACGCCGGGCTCCCGGCTGGACGGCCGGCGCGGCGTTCGCGTACATCGACCTCACGCTGGCGCTCTGCGACGATATTCCCGCATGTCTACTAAGCGACTGGGGGTCGGGCTGGCGGCGGGGCTGCTGAGCGCCGCGGCCGAGGCTGGTCGGATCCGACCGAGCTGCCGCCACGCCGAGACGGCCGAGGCCGCCGCAACGTGATCGGGCAATTCGCGAATCGGGGCGCGGCGGGCCTCACCCCTTCCGCCGCGTGCCGAACCGCCGTCTCCGCGTGCGCCGGCGCCGTGCCGGGGAGCCTCGGCACGCGGACGTCGTGAGGGTCGCGGTTGCGCGCCCGGCCCCGCACCGCCCCGACGACCATCGCCCGGCGCGGCGAGCTGACCGTCGAGCGTGACCCGCGGCGCCCCTCCGGGCGGCTGTTGCGTCAAGACCGGATGGACGTCTCCTACGTCGATCTCGCCGATCCGGCCCATCTCGAGTTCGACTACCTGCGGTGGATGCGCATCGTGCTGCGCGCCGCCCGCGCACGGCGGGTCCTGCACGTCGGTGGCGGCGGGTGTGCGCTGCCGCGGGCGCTGGCCGGCGAGGATCCGGGCGGACGTCAGGAGGTCTGTGAGATCGACGACGACGTGCTCACCCTCGCCCGCGCGCATCTGGGGCTGCGGCGGGCGCCCGGGCTGCGCGTCCGCCGAGCCGACGGCCGCGCGTTCGTCGCCGCCCAGGCTGATGCGAGCTGGGACGCGATCGTGATCGACGCGTTCATCGGCGCGACGGTACCGCGACGGCTGATCACCCGGCAGGCGCTGGCCGATGTCGCGAGGGTGGCGCCGCTGGCGGTGTTCAATGTCGTCGACGACCGCGCCGCCCGCGACGTACGGGCCGTCGCGGCGGCGCTCGCGACGGCCTACCCCCGGGTGTGGACGCTCGGCGGACGCGCGGGCAACACCGTTGTGGCGGCCGGCCACGCACGGCTGGACCTCGACCGGATCAGCGCCCAGGCGGCCGCCGACCCCTCCCCCGCGCGACTCACCGACCCGCCGGCGATGGCTCGCTTGCTCGCTGGGACCGTCGCCCTCAGCGACGACGAGCTCGGCGGGTCCGGGCCGCCCTAGCCGCCGGTCCGCCGGTCCGCCGGTCCGCCGGTCCGCCGGTCCATGAGTTCGGGACCGCCGGGCGATCGAACACCCTGACGGCATACGATGGACGGAGGCAGAGATGGCCGATTACGCCCAGCTGGGCGAGGTGCGCACCTGGTATGACGAGCTCGGGAAGGGCGAGCCGCGTTGGCTGAGCGATTTCATGTGTACACACCCGAGCGACGCGGTCACGGGCGCACGCCGGACGTCGAGGGCCCGATCACGCTGGAGGCGATGGCGCAGGACACGGTCGCGTTCCTGGAGCGAGTGGTCGGCGGCCCGGCGCACCTGGTCGGCTGCAGCGATGGCGCCACCGTCGCACTGCCCGTGGCGCTACGTCGTCCCGACCTCGCGCGGCGTGTTGAGTTCGTCGCCGGGGTCTTTCACCACCACGGCTGGGCGCCGGGAGTGATCGAGCCGCAGCCGGCGCCTCCAGAGTTCCTCGCCCGTCTCTACGCCGAGATCTCCCCCGACGGGCCTGACCACTATCCAGTGCTCGTCGCCAAGCTGGCGCAGATGCATGCCGGGGAGCCGTCGCTGACCCCAGCGGACCTCCACCAGGTTCCCGCCCGCACCTTGGTGATGGTCGCCGATGACGACGAGGTCACGCTCGAGCACGCGATCGCGCTCTACCGCGGCCTCCCCGACGGCGAGCTGATGGTCGTGCCCGAAACCTCTCACGGGCTGCTGGCGGAGAAGCCCCTGGTGTGCAACACCGCGATCGTCGAGTTCCTGGCCACCGAGCCGGTCGCCACGCTGGCGCCGATCCGCCGGCGACCGTGACCGTGACCGTGAGGGCTACTTGGAAACGGCGTCCAGGTCGGCGATCGTCTGGGGCAGCGAGCCCCACGGGATCCCGACGGCAGCGAACGCGGCCTCCCAGGTCAGGTTGCCCAGGTAACCGTCGCGCAGCTCCCGCTGCTGCGCAGGGTCCAGGTGCGGCGTCGCTGCCACGAGCGTGCGCTCCACGTGAGCGTCGTCGGCGTCGGGGAGCAACTCCTCGGTGAGGATCAGCGAGAACCAGCGCTTGCCGTCGGCCAGGCGCTTGGCCGCCTCGAGGTCATGGGCCAGCCGCGAGCGCTGCGGATACCACTCGGTCGCCGGCTCCAGCCGGCCCGTGCGGTTGCCCTCGACGGCGATGACGAGCCGCTCAGTGATCAGCACGCAGTCCAGCTGGGTCATCTCCTCAAACCGCCACCACTCGCGCGACAGCGCCGACCGCTTGCGCAGCAGCTCGCGCGCCCGCTCCTGCGCCCGCGGCCGCGACCCCGGCGGGTCGTCGTCGATCAGGGCGCGACGCAGACGCCCCATGTCGGCCGACATCTGCGCCCCCGGAGGCCAGACGAGCTCCTCGGGATGCTCGATGAACCACGCAAGCAGCTCGCGCGGCGGCGGCGCCGGGTACTGAAAGCAGCCCAGCAGCCCACTGGCCGTTCGCACGGCCAGCTGCGTCTGCAGCCACCCGGGCGCATCGATCAGGTCGCCGAGCCGGGCCTCCCCGTACGGGGAGGCGCGCAGCAGCGCCGGCAGCCACGAGCCGCCGGCGGCGTCGCGGTGCAACAGCGTCGTGAAAAACGGCTGCACCCGGGTCGGCGAGCTGCCGGGAGGGTCTTGAGCCATGACCGACCACACGATACGTCGCGCTGCCATGCAGCAGGCGCGCCGGCGCCCGATCCGGCATGCTTGACCGATGGGGGAAGCCGGGACCAGCGAGCCGCGCCACGGCTACGCCGAGCTCTCCGAGGTGCGGCTGCACTACGTCGAGGCCGGCGAGGGCCCGCTCGTGGTGCTGCTGCACGGCTTTCCAGAATTCTGGTATTCGTGGCGGCGCCAGATCCCGGCGCTGGCCGCCGCGGGATTCCGGGTCGTTGCCCCCGACATGCGCGGCTACAACATCTCCTCGCGGCCCGGCGGCGTGGCCCCCTACGCAATGCAGCGGCTGACCGGGGACGTGCGCGAGCTGATCCGCGAGCGCGGGGCCGAGCGGGCGATGTTGGTCGGTCACGACTGGGGCGGCGCGGTCGCCTGGGCGACGGCGTTCACGCATCCCGAGGTCGTGCAGCGGCTGGCGATCCTCAACCTCCCCCATCCGCGCAGGCTGCTGCGCGGCCTGCGCACCCCGCGCCAGCTGCGCAAATCCTGGTACATGATCCTGTTCCAGCTGCCGTGGCTGGCCGAGCGGCTGACGGCTCGTGATCGTTGGGAGGGGCTGCGCCACGGCTTCGAGCACGACGCGCGGCCGGGGGCGTTCACGGCGGCGGACATCGACCGCTATGTGGAGGCGTGGTCACAGCCTGGCGCGATCACCGCGATGTTGAATTACTACCGGGCCGCCTTCCGCCGGGCGCCGTGGCGCTCGGAGGCCGAGATCAGGCCGGTCCCCGCCCCCACGCTGGTGATCTGGGGCGACCGCGACCGCCACCTCGGCTCCGAACTGGCCGAACCCGATCACGCCGACGTGCCCCGGCTTGAGCGGGTGGTGCACCTGCCGGCCTCGCACTGGGTCCAGCACGACGAGCCCGAGGAAGTCTCGCGGCTGCTGGCCGAGTTCTTCTCCGAGCCTCGGTAGCCGTATGCGCGTCGCCGTGCTCTCCGACATCCACGGGAACCTGCCGGCGCTGCGGGCGGTGCTCGGCGAGCTCGATTCCGCGCCGGCCGACGCGATCGTCGTCGCCGGTGACATCTGCGGCGGACCGCTGGTGCGCGCCGCGCTCGAGCTGCTCGCCGCCCGCGCCGAGCCAGTGCACTGGATCGCCGGCAACGCCGAGCGCGAGACGGTCAAGCAATTCGACGGCGCGCCGACCGCCGACGATCCGCCCACACGAGCGGATGCGTGGAGCGCGCGTCAGCTGGACCAACAGTGGCGCGACACGCTCGCGTCCTGGCCGTTCACGCTCGAGCTCGACGGCGTGCGGTTCTGCCACGGCTCGCCCCGGCGCGACGACGAGATCCTCACCCGCGGCACGCCCGAGAATGCGCTCGCCGACGCTCTGGCGGGCACCGCCGAGCGGCTCGTAGTCGGCGGACACACCCACCAGCAGCTGATCCGCGAGCTGCCCGGCGGGCCGGTGTTCGTCAACGCCGGCAGCGTCGGGCTGCCCTACGAAGGCCGTCCGGGCGCGTTCTGGATGGCCGTGGACGCCGGGGTTCCGCAGCTGCGCCAGACGGGCTACGACCTGCCGGAGGCGCTGTCTGAGCTGCGGGCCTCAGGGTTTCCCGAGCTCGACGATCACCTCGGCGATTCGCTGCTGAGCCCGGTCGATCCCGACTGGGTTACGGCGTTCTTCGAGTTCCGGGCCGGGCGCAAGGAGGACCCCGGCCAACCGCGGCCGGCGTGAGCGGTCAGGCGCGCGCGGTGAACGTGCACGGCATCCGCTTGATCCCGTGGATGAACGCCGAGCGCAGCCGCTCGGGCTCCCCGGCTTCGATGTCCGGGATCACGCGCAGCAGCTCGCTGAAGATCGCGCGCAGCTGGGTGCGCGCCAGCGAGGCCCCCATGCAGTAGTGCGGTCCGCCGCCGCCGAAGCCGAGGTGCCGGTTGGGGCTGCGGCTGAGGTCAAACTCCCACGGCCGGTCGATCGCGCGCTCGTCGCGATTGCCGGAGTGGTAGAAGAGCACCACCTTCTCCCCGGCCGGCAGCGCCTGGCCGTGCAGCGTCGCCTCGCGCGTGGTCGTGCGACGGAAGGTCAGCACCGGCGTCGCCCAGCGCACGAACTCCTCGACGGCATCGGGCAGCCGCGCGTCGAGGTCGGCGAGCAGCCATGCGCGCTGGTCGGGGTTCAGGGTCAGCGCGCGCAGCGCATGCGAGGTCGTGTGGCGCGAGGTGTCGTTGCCCGCCACCGACAGCAGCACGAGGAACGCGGCGATTTCGTGATGGGTCAGCCGGTCGCCGTCGACCTCGGCCTGCACGAGCGCGGTCATCAGATCATCGGCGGGGTGCTGTTCGCGTTCCTTGGCTAGCTCGGTGGCGAACTCGGTCAGCGTCCACAGCGCGGTGCCGAGCACCTCCAGCGGCGAGCGATCGCCGAACACGTCGGGGTCGGCGGCGCCGATCAGGGTGTCGGCGGCGGCCATCACGCGCTCGCGATCGGCCTGCGGAACGCCCAGCAGGTCCGAGATCATCTGCAACGGCAGGCGCTTGGCCACCAGTTGCACAAAGTCGCCGCCACCGGTGCTGGCCGCCTCGGCGACGATCAGCTTCGCGTTGGCGGTGATCGAAGCCTCGATCCGCCGCACCTGGCGCGGGGTGAACGCTGAGGAGACCAGGCCGCGCAACTTGGTGTGACGCGGAGCGTCCATCGCCAGGAAAGACTGCGACGCCTCGAGCATCTCCGGCGGCGCGTCGCCGAACTGCACCCCCCCGGCCGAGCAGAACGTCGCCGGGTCGCGCGAGATCTGGCGGATGTCGTCATAACGAACGATCGCCCAGTAGTGCATCCGGCCCTGGTCGCCTAGGCCGAGGATGTCCTCGGGGGGCGCGTGGCGGGAGATCGGAGCCTCACGGCGCAACCAGTCGAAGTATCGGTCGCGCTGCTCGGCGGGCTGACCCCAGAACTCCAGCGAGCCGAGGTCGGCGTTCCCGACCGGGCTGATCTCCGAGGCGTCCACGCGGGGAATCTACCGCCACCGGCACCGGCGCCGGTAATCTGAGCCGCGATGACGCCGTTCTCGCTGCAGGGTCGCACCGCGCTGGTGACCGGGGCCTCGCGCGGGATCGGTGCGGCGATCGCGATGGCGCTCGATCGGGCCGGCGCCCGGGTGGCCCTGGCCGCGCGCACCGGCGCGGCACTGGACGCAGTGGCGGCCCAGCTGAGCAACCGCCCGGTGGTGATCGAGGCCGACCTCGCCGACCCCGCGTGCCCGGCGCGCCTGGCCGCCGAGGCCGAGACCCAGCTCGAAGGCGTGGACGTGCTGGTCAACAACGCCGCGCTCGGCGGGCGGATGCCGCTGCGCGACGTCGATGCCGGCGTGATCGATGCGATGCATGCGGTCAACGTCCGCGCACCGCTGCTCCTGGTGGCGGCCCTGGCCCCGGGCATGGCCGCTCGCGGCCGGGGCTCGGTGATCAGCCTGTCCTCGGTGTCGGGCGTCGTCGGGACGCCGCATCGCTCGGCTTATGCAGCCACCAAGGGCGCGATCGACGCCGCCACGCGGTCGTTGGCGATCGAGCTCGGACCCTCCGGGATCCGCGTCAACGCGGTCGCGCCCGGCGTGGTCGACACCGACATGTGGGCCCGCAACAAGGCGATCGACGGCGTGATCGGACTGGTCGAGTCCCAGACGCCGCTGCGGCGCTGGGCGACCCCCGAGGACGTGGCCGACGTGGTCCTGTTCCTCGCCTCCGACGCGGCCCGGTTCGTGACCGGCGAGACGATCTGTGCCGACGGCGGGATGGCCCGGACACTCGACCTCTACAGCGGAGCGACGTGAGGCGGTCGCCGGCTGCAACGGTTGCGCGCGCCGCCGTCGTGCCGATCGCGGCGTTCGCCGTTCATCAGCTGCGCTACCTGCTGGCCTACGGCAGCGACGCCAGCTCCGAGCTGCAGCGCCAGGGCCATGGTTACCTGCACTCACTCGTGCCCTGGCTGGTGATGGCGCTGGGCCTCGCCGTCGGCGCGTTCCTGTCCGCGCTGGGCCGGGCGATGTCGGGGCGCGACACGTTGCCGCGCTACGGCCTGTCGCTGTTCGGCCTGTGGCTGGCGTGCGCGGCCGGTCTGGTCGCGATCTACACCTGTCAGGAATTCCTCGAGGGCCTGGTGGCCACCGGGCATCCGGCCGGCCTGGCCGGGATCTTCGGCTACGGCGGGTCGTGGGCGGTGCCCGCCGCGTTGTGCGTCGGCCTCGTCCTGGCCGCGCTGTTGCACGGGGCCCGCTGGCTGCTGCGCGAGGTGGCCGCCCGCCACGCACGCTTCCCTTCCCCGCCACCCCCAGGCGCCGCGCCCGCGCTGCGACCCGTGGCGGCGCTGCTGCCCCGGCTGGCCCCGCTCGCGCGGGGCTGGTGCGGGCGCGGTCCTCCCGCCTGACGCCCACGCCACGGCCCGCCGCGCAACAACGCCGTCCGGGCCCGTCGTCGTCAGTCAACCAAGGAAGATCGGAGAACCGTGAAGCTCTCAATTGCGGTCGGGCGCGCGCCCCAGACGCTCGCGCTCGCCGGCCTGCTGGCGATCCCGTGATTTGCGCTCGGTCACGCCCGCGTCAGCCCCGCCGTCACGATATCGGGCCAGCTGCAGCTCTACAGCCTGGCCGTCCCGACCGAGAAGGCAAATTTGACGACCTCGAAGATCGTCATGACCGTTCCCGCCGGGTTCGGGATCGACTCGTTCGTGCCCCCGCCGGCGGGCTGGAAGCAGCAGCTCCAGCAGACCGGCTCGGGCGACTCGGCAGTCGTGCAGAGAGTCACCTGGACGGGCGGCCGGACGCCCACCGGAGAGGACTCGCTGTTTCAGTTCCTCGCCCAGCCGGCAGCGGCCCAGGACTACACCTTCCAGGTGCAGCAGACCTATTCCGACGGCTCGATCGTCGACTGGTCGGGCGCTGAGTCCTCCGCGGCTCCGGCGCCGACGATCCAGGTCAAGAGCTCGCTCGGGGGCGGCGGGGTGTCGGGGCTGACGATCATCGCGCTGGTGGTCGGGGTGCTTGGTCTGCTCGCCGGCGGCTACGCGTTGATCAGCGGCGGCGGCGGTTCGGGCGGCGGCAGTTCGGACGGCGGCAGTTCGGACGGCGGTCGCCGGGGGCGGTCGCTGGCATGAGCCGCCCGGGGCGGATCGTCGTCGCGCTGGCGGCCGTCCTCATCGGCCTGGTCCTGCCGAGCGCCACCTCGGCGCACGCGTACCTGGTCAGGACGGTGCCAGTGGCCAGCGGCGTGCTCAACGGTCCGCCTCGGAACGTCGCCCTCACCTACGACGAGGCGGTGGAGCCGCGCTTCGCGATCATCTCGGTGACCGATGTCAACGGTCGGCAGGAGACGACCGGGCCGGTCCAGCGCTCGGCGGCCAACCCAGACACCCTGATTGTGCCGCTACGCCCACGCTTGCCGGAGGGCTGGTATCTGATCTATTGGCGCGCGATCTCGGTCGATGGCCACCCGGTGCAGGGCGCCTTCACCTATGCCGTCGGGCCCAACCCAGGGCCGGCGCCGCAGTTCGTGGTGCCGAGCATCTCGCAGAGCGCCACCTCGCCCAACCTCCTGGTCGCGCGCTGGGTGATGTTCCTGTCGGTGATGATCGCGATCGGCCTGTTCGCGTTCCGCTTCGCGATCGCCCGCCCGCTGGCCCGCCGGGTCAGCCAGGCCAGCCTGCGGGCGGTCTCGATCGCGTTCGTGGTCGCATCGGTGATCGGCGCGCTCGCGATCCCCGTCTACCTGGACTTCGCGACCGCCGGCGACTCGCTGCACTCGGTGTTCGACGTGGCCGTGCTGGTGCCGCTGTTCCGGGTTACCGCGTTCGGGCGCGGCTACGTCGCCATGGTCCTGTGCTTCGCGCTGTTCTGCGCGGCCGGGTGGATCTCGCTGTACCTCGACCGGCCCGATCGCGAACACCGCTCGTTGGCCGAGATCGGCTCCCAGACCGGCGCTGCGCTGGCGGCGGCGGCGGTGCTGGTGATCCCCGGCGCCGTCGGCCACGCCGGGCAGACCTCGCCCCCGCGGCGTCTCGGTGCCGGTCGACTGGCTGCACCTGATCTCCGGATCGCTGTGGCTGGGCGGCCTGGTCGGGCTGCTGATCCTGTGGGCGGCGGCCGGCGCCCAGCGGCGCGTACCGATGCTGTCTGCGGTCGTGCCCCGCTTCTCCTGGACGCTTTGTGGGACACCGGTTACGGAGTTGCGATCCTGGTCAAGATCGGGATCCTGCTGGTGGCGATGGCGGTGGCGGCGGGCAACCTGCTGCGAACCCGGCCGCGGCTGGTCGCCGCCGGGGCCGACGCATCACTGGGCCCGCCGGCGGCCTCGCTGCTGCGGCGGCTGGTCGCCGGCGAGACGGTGCTCGTGACCGGCGCCGTGTTCGTGGCCGCGCTGCTGTCCAGCCTGGCGCCGCCGCCGCCGGCGTTTGCGCTGCAGGACAAGGCGATCGCGTCGGTTGGTCCCGGGCGCGTGGTGCAGACCGTGCAGCGCAACGGCTATCTGCTCCAGGTTCTCGTCTCCCCCAACAAGGCCGCCGCGCCCGACTCGTTCGCGCTGCGGATCACCAAGGGCGGCCAGCCCGTCCGCCACGCCAACGTGACCCTGACCGTCAACCATCTGGAGATGCAGATGCCCCAGCAGGAGTATCAGCTGACCGAGACCCAGCCGGGAATCTATTCCCGCCGCGCGCCGGCGCTGATCATGGTCGGCCGGTGGGGCCTGGCGTACAACGTCACCCCGCCGGGTGGACAGCCGTTCACCGCCCTGATCGTCGACCAGGCCGACGGATGAGCCCGCCGCCGAGCGACTCGACGCGGGTCGGGCTGAAGCTGACGCTGGCGGTGATCGCGCTCGCCGTCGGGATCGCCGCGGCGGTGATCGCGCTGGAGCTGGTGCGCACCGTCGTCTCCTAAGGCGATCCGGCCTCGCTAGGTTCAGGGGTCACGAAAGGAAGCTTTGAGATGACATCGACACTCGTATCCGGATCGGGCACCTTCGCGCTCGGCGCCACCACCACCGTCAATCGCCTCGGCTACGGCACCATGCAGCTCACCGGCAAGGGGGTGTGGGGCGATCCCGCCGACCCCGATGAGGCCATTCGGGTGCTCCGCCGCGCGGTGGAGCTCGGCGTGAACTTCATCGACACCGCGGATTCCTATGGGCCGTTCGTCGCCGAGGAGCTGATTCGCCGGGCGCTGCACCCGTATCCCGAGGGCCTGGTGATCGCCACCAAGGCGGGGCTGACACGTTCGGGTCCGGACAAGTGGCTGCCGGTCGGCCGGCCCGAGTACCTGCGCCAGCAATGCGAGCTCAGCCTGCGCCACCTGGGCCTGGAGCGGATCGAGCTGTTCCAGCTGCACCGGCTCGACGCGAAGCTGCCGATCGCCGAGCAGGTCGGCGAGCTGGCCAAGCTGCAGCAGGAGGGCAAGATCGGCCACATCGGCCTGTCCGAGGTCTCGGTAGCTCAGCTCCACGAGGCCCAGCAGACGGCGACGATCGTCTCAGTCCAGAACCTGTACAACGTCACCGAGCGCTCCGCGCAGGAGCTGCTGGACCACTGCGAGGCGCAGGACATCGGCTTCATCCCGTGGTTCCCGCTGGCCACCGGCAAGCTCGCCGCCGACGGCGGACCGCTGGAGGCCATCGCTACCGAGATCGGTGCCCAGCCCTCGCAGCTGGCGCTTGCCTGGCTGCTCAGGCGCTCTCCGGTGATGCTGCCGATCCCGGGCACGTCGAGCGTCGCGCACCTCGAGGACAACCTCCAGGCGGCCTCGATCGAGCTCACCGACGAGCAGTTTCAGACGCTCACCGACGCCGCCGGCTGACCCTTCGCCCCGAGTGCCGCCTACGCGACAGCGTGCCCGGAGTCCGGGCAAGCTGTCGCCGACGGCCGCGCCGGCTACTTGACGGGCTCGGGCGAGGGCACGATCCGGATGTAGGGCTTGGGGGCCTCCCAGCCGTCGGGATAGGTTTCCTTCGCCTGGTCGTTGGAGACCGAGCCGGCGATGATCACCTTGTCACCCTGCTGCCACTGGGCCGGAGTCGCAACCTTGTGGTTGGCGGTCAGCTGCAGTGAGTCGATCACCCGCAGCACCTCGTCGAAGTTGCGCCCGGTGGTCATCGGGTAGACGAGGATCAGCTTGATCTTCTTGTCGGGCCCGATCACGAACACGTTGCGCACGGTCTGGTTGTCGGCGGGCGTGCGGTCAGCGGCGTCACCGCCGACGTCGGCTGGAAGCATCTCGTAGAGCTTGGCGACATTGAAATCGCCGTCGCTGATGATCGGGTAGTTCACCGCCGTGCCCTGGGTCTCCTCGATGTCCTTGGACCAGTTCTGGTTGTCCTGCACGGGATCGACCGACAGGCCGATGATCTTCACGTGGCGCTTATCGAACTCGGGCTTGATCTGCGCCATGTAGCCCAGCTCGGTCGTACACACCGGCGTGAAGCTCTTGGGGTGGGAGAAGAGCACCGCCCACGAGTCGCCGACCCAGTCATGGAAGTGAACCGGGCCCTCGGTGGTCTCAGCTTCGAAGTCTGGGGCGGTCGCCCCGATCTGCAGCGTCATCCTTGTCCTCCTGAATTGTCGACAAATATGGTTGCCATTGTGCCGAAGTGGAGCAGCTCGGCGCTTTGGTCAACGTTTCGGGTGGCATCTACGAGCATAGGAATGCCGGCCGCTGGGCCGCGCGAGCCTAATCGATGACCGCCGGCACCGGAGGATCGTCGGTTCCGGCGGTCAGTGTCACGCCAAGACTGGCCGACACGATCAGCCCGATCGCCAGCACCCCGGCGAGCGCCAGCGACTGGCTGAGGATCAGCAGCCCGAGCAGCGCGCCGATCCCCGGCTCGAGGCTCATCAGCACCCCGAACACGCGCGTCGGCAGCCGGCGCAGGGCCGCCAGCTCCAGCATGTAGGGCGCCAGCGGGACGAGCAGGCCCAGCACCAGGCCGAACGCGTCCTTGTCGAGCTCGGCGTAGCGATGCGCGAAGTGCGTCAGCCCGGCCGGTAGCGAGCACAGCGCCCCCACCGCCAGCGACACCGCCAGCCCGCTGACACCGGGCCAGCTCTCGCCCAGGCGCTTGGTGAGCACGATGTAGGTCCCCCACCCGGCGGCGGCGACGAACGCCAGCAGCACGCCGACACCGTTCAACGAGCCGCTGACCGGATGCCCGAGCGTCAGCAGCGCGATCCCGCCCGCGGCCAGCGCGACCCAGGCCCCGTCGCGCCAGCGGCGGGAGCCGACCAGCGCCACCGTGAGCGGCCCGGTGAACTCGATCGCGACCGCGATCCCGAGCGGAATCCGCGCGATCGCCTCATAGAAAGCCAGCGTCAGCAGCCCCGAGGCGACGCCGAGCACCAGCGGAACGGCCAGCTCCCGGGCGCTGCGCCCCCGCAGCGACGGCCGCACGGCGACCCCGAGCACGACCGCGGCGAACACCAGCCGCAACATCACCACGCCCGCGGGACCAAGTCGGGGAAACAGGGGCTTGGAGAGGGCGGCGCCGAGCTGGATGCTCGACATCGACCCCACCGCGAACAGGACCGCCAGGTTGCGCTGGCGCGGGGAGACGGCCTCGCTGCTCAGCGCGCGGGGGTCAGCGAATAGGAGAAGCTGGTCAGCGTCTCGCACCCGTCGTCGGTGACCAGCAGCAGGTCTTCGAAGCGCACGCCCCCGATCCGGCGATCCCACAGGCCGGGCTCGATCGCCACGACGTCTCCGGCGAGGAACGGCTCGCGTCCGGACAGGCCCAGCCCCGGCGGCTCGTGCACCTCGAGCCCGACACCGTGGCCGAGCGAGAACTGAAAGCCCTCGTCGTACCCGTCGGGGTCCCCGGTCCGCAGCGTCGCGTACCCCGCCTGCTCGAACAACTCGCAGGTGGCCGCGTGCAGGTCGCGGCCGATCACGCCGGGGGCGATCGCATCGCGTGCCTGCTCCAGCGCCCTGCGCACGAGCTGCTCCTGCTCGGCGATCAGGGCGGCGTGCTCGGACGTCGGCTCTCCGACCACGAATGTGCGCGTCATGTCGGCCCAGCAGCCGCTGGCGTTGTCGCGCGGGAACAGGTCGACCTGGATCGGCAGTCCCGCCGGCAGCGGGCCGCTGCCGGGGTCGTGCCCGAAGCCGGTGCGCACCGAGGCGACCATCATCTCCGCCGGGCAGCTCGCACCGTGCTCGGTGAACACCGCCCGGAGCGTGTCGCGCACGCGCTCGGCCAAGAGCACCTCGCCGTCGAGCAGCAGATCCCCGTCGGGCCCCGGGGTGGCCCGCGACAGGATCGCCGCCGCGGCCGCCATCGCGGCGTTGGTGGCGTCCTGGGCGGCCCGGATCCCGGCCAGCTCGGGACCGGCCTTGACGCGCCGGCGCGCATCGACGAACGCATCGTCGACCGTGATCTGCACGCCATCCTCACGCAGGCGGTCGGCGATCGAGACCGGGAAGTCCCACGGCACGACCGCTGCCGATATCCCCAGCTGGGTAACGGCCCGCGCGGCGATCTCGCGCTGGCTGTCGCGCCGGTTATAGCCCTGCTCGGCCAGCTCGCGCATGCCGAGCGCGGTGAAGTCGAGCAGCTCGACCCCAGGCAGCACGGCCTCGATCCGCGCGCGCTCCAGGCTGCTGGTCAGGACCGCGCAGCGCCCATCGATATCGGCGAACATGAACGGGTCGCCGATCGCCAGCGGTACCTCGTGACGCATCGCGGGCGAGCTCTCGCAGTCGCCGAACATCAGCAGCGTGGTCATCGCGACAAGAGCTTACGCTGAACGCATTGCGCTCGATCAGAGCCGCGACGCCGTCGAGGATCCGCGGTCGGGTGGCGCTCGCGGGGACGCTGTTCGCTCGTCGCACCAGCTGACCCCGGGGCTTGCGTCGCCGATCCGCTGGTGGGACGCTTGCCCGATGCCTCCCAGCGCGGCGCACCGCCCGCCGCTGGCACTGGACCGGCTCGGTTGGCGGCAGTTCGATGACCTGTGCGCGTCGCTGCTCGAGCTCGACGGCGGTGTTCAGGCCGCCCGCTGGCGGGGGGACGAACCGGGCGAGCGATACGTGCAGGTGCAGGGCGGCCTGAGGCTGGTCGGCGTCGCTGCGCTGCGCGAGCCGTGCCACGTGCAGACGCTGTGGGTGCCGCCACTGGCCGGCGAGGACCGCACCTGGAACCTGCAGGAGGTGTTCGCCGACGTGCATCGCCAGATCGCCGGCGACGAGGGCACGGTGGTGCTGCTCAGCAATGTCGACGCCGTCGACGAGCAGTCCGGCCCCCGTCAGGTCACGCTGCTCGGCCCGGCGTGGATCTCTGACCGGATCGATGCCCTTCCGACGCTGCGCCGTGCGCTCCCGTCGCTGCTCAGCCTCGGCTCACTGCGCCGCTGGATCGCGGACGAGCTGCGCGAGCGATCGACGCTGGACCTGACCTCGGCGCGCCTGCTGGCCTCGGTGTTCGTCCCCACCGGCGCCTACCGGCGGTCGCTGGCGGCGCTTCAGCAGCACCACTTCGCCGTGCTGACCGGACCGCCGGAGATGGGCAAGACCGCGATCGCGCGGATGATCGGGCTGGCGCTGATGAGCGAAGGCTGGGAGGCACACGAATGCTCGACCCCCGAGCAGCTGCTGGCGGCCCACGCCCCCGATCGCCGGCAGGTGTTCGTCGCCGATGACGCGTTCGGGTCCACCGAGTACCGACCCGACTCCGCCGAGCGCTGGGCACGCGCGATGGAGCAGCTGCTGCGCACCACCGACGACCGCCACTGGCTGATCTGGACCTCGCGCCCCGCGCCGCTGCACGCCGGCCTGCGGCGCATCCACCGCGAGCGCGGCGCCGAGCGCTTCCCGCGACCGGGAGCGGTGCTGGTCGATGCCGCCGCCCTGTCGCTGGACGAGCGGGCGCTGATCGTGCTGCGCCACGGTCAGGCCGCGGCGGCCCCGGACGTGCGCCGGCGGTTACGCCAGGCCGGCTATGAGATCGTCGATCATCCCCACTTCACGCCGGAGCGCGTGCGCCGGCTGGTGGGCACCCAGACCGCGCTGGCGCCGCAGGATCCGGACCAGCGGGCGACGGGGATCGACGCGCAGCTGCGGTGCCCGACGGAGGCAATGGCGGCTTCCTTCCGCGCCCTGGACGACGAGCATCGCGCGCTGCTGATCGCGTTGCTGGACGCGCCGCCGGGGCCGGTGGACCACACCGCCCTGGCCCACCTGGCCCGGCGTCATCACCCCGAGGGGCTGAGCGCAGCCCCGACCGAGCTGATCGACCGCCTGACGGACCACTTCCTGCGTGTGACTGACTCGCTCAAGGTCGACTGGGTCCACCCGAGCTGGCGTGACCTGGTGATCGAGCAGCTGCGCGGCGACACGGCGGCCCGCGGGCTCTTCCTGGCGCGCGGCACGCACGAGGCGATCCTGCTGGCGCTGTCGCGCGACGGTGGCAGCGGCGGCGAGCGGACGCTGGCGCTGCTGGTCTGTGACCGCGATTGGGACCTGGTCACCGACCGGGCGCTGGAGCTGAGCGCCGAGAGCTCAGAGCACGACGTGACCGGCCTGCTGCTCGCGTTGGCGCGGGCGATGGAGGCCGAGCATGGCGGCCCACGGCAGCGGCGCCCGGAGCGGGCCGAGCTGCAGGCGCTGGGCAGCGCGACGCTGGCGGCCGTCTCGCGCCGCGCCCGCCGGCTCGCGCGACCGGTCGACGTCGACCTGCTCGGCGCCTGGTTCGCCCTCGCCCGCTGGGTCGCCACCGAGCTTCCGGCTCCCGAGGCTTCCGAGGCTCCCGGGCTGGCCCTGACCTGGACCGAGCTGCTGCCCAGCGTGGACGCCGATCTCACCCGCCCGCGCGAGCTCGACGGCGCCCTGGCGTGGCTGGAGCTGGCCGAACTGCTGCGCGTCCACGCTCCCGATCGGCTGCGCGAGTTCGGGTTCCCGGCAGCGCATCACGATCGGATCGCGTCCCTGGCGGGCGGCGCCGAGCGATTGCTCACCGCCGGCCGCGTCGGGGCGCTGCGACCCCGCCTGGGTCAGCTGCTGGGGCGCTGCCGGACGCTGGTCAGCCCGTCGCGACCCGAGCTGGCGTCGTTTGACGGCCTGATCGAGGCGGCGACGGCGGTCGGGGACGAGGCGGTGTCGGCGCTGGCGGGCGGCGAGAGCCGGGCGCGCCGCCACGTCGGGCTGATCCTCAAGGACCTGTAGGCGCTTGCGGGTCAAAACCCGCATTCGTGCGCTGCTAAGATGCTTGCCAGCAAGCAATTACCTTTGTGATCTGCCCGATGCCCACCACCACCCCACCGCGCCCGACCGACCCCGACGCCGCGACCCGCCTGCGGGTCGCGATCGGCCGGCTCTCCCGCCACCTGCGCGTCACCGCCGCCGGCTCCGCGGCCGGCCTCTCCCCGACCCGCATCTCAGTGCTGCTGTCGGTGGACCGCAACGGCCCGATCCGCCTGGCCGACTTGGCCGAGCACGAGAGCCTGAACCCGACGATGCTCTCGCGCGCGATCTCGCAACTGGTCGACGACGGCGCCCTGGAACGTGTGTCGGACGAGCGTGACCGCCGTGCCGCCTGGGTCAACGTGACCCGCGCCGGCCACCGGCTGGCCGAGCGCATGCGTCGCGAGCGCACGCTGGCCGTCAACGAAGCGCTGGCCGGCCTGGCACCCGGGGACCTGCGGCTGATCGAGCAGGCCGTGCCGGCGCTGGAGCAGCTCGCCGAGCAGCTGGCCGAGCGACGTTCGTGACGCGCGTCGAGCGCGCCGGACGCGTCACCTTCGCGGCCCTCTCGATTCCGAATTACCGCCGCTACTACGGCGGCCAGGCGATCTCGATGATCGGCACCTGGATGCAGATGACCGCCCAGGCCTGGCTGGTCCTGAAGCTCACCGGCTCGAGCACGATGCTCGGCGTGATCGTGGCGCTGCAGACCCTACCGGTGCTGCTGCTCGGTCCCTACGGCGGCGTGATCGCCGATCGGGTCGACAAACGCCGCCTGATGGTGGCGCTGCAGAGCGCAATGGGACTGCAGGCGCTGGTGCTGGGCGTGCTCACCGTGACCGGTGTCGTGCAGGTCTGGGAGATCGGCATCCTGGCCGCGCTGCTCGGTCTCAACAACGCGTTTGAGAACCCGTCGCGCCAGTCATTCATGATGGAGATGGTCGGCCCCGAGCATCTGCGCAACGCGGTCAGCCTGAACTCCGTGCTGGTCAATGTCGCCCGCTCGATCGGCCCGGCCGTGGCGGGCATCCTGATCGCGACCGTCGGTGACGGCGTCTGCTTTTTGGCCAACGCCGGCAGCTTCGTGGCCGTTGTGTTCTCGCTGACCTCGATGGACGCCTCATCCCTGTCACCGTCCAAGCCGACCCCACGGGCCGCCGGTCAGCTGCGCGAGGGTCTGCGCTACGTCCGCTCGATGCCGAACCTGGCCGTCCCGCTGGTGATGATGGGCATCGCCGGCTGCCTGACCTACGAGTTCCAGGTGACGCTGCCGGTGATGGCCGACCGCGGCCTGCACGTTGGCGCGGCCGGCTTTGGCTTCATGACCGCGTCGATGGGCATCGGGGCGGTGTTCGGCGGCCTGTTCGTCGCCGGTCGCGGCCAGATCGGCCTGCGACCGCTGGTGCTCGCCGCCGCCGGGTTCGGAGTCGCGATGGCCCTGGCCACGTTGGCGCCCAGCCTCGCCTTCGAGCTGATCGCGCTGGCGCTCGCCGGCGCCGGCAGCATCACGTTCATGTCGACCGGCAACTCGACCCTGCAGCTCACGGCCGCCCCGGAGATGCGCGGGCGGGTGATGTCACTGTGGTTCGTCGCCTTCCAGGGCTCAACCCCGATCGGCGGGCCGGTCGTCGGCGCGACGATGGCCGGGTTCGGGGCCCGCGCCGGCTTGGGACTCGGCGCGGTCACGGTGGGGCTGGTCGCCTG
>JBPCPC010000032.1:0-3008 GCA_050999585.1 Solirubrobacteraceae bacterium
GAAGGGCCCGGCGAAGTGGACCTACTACTACCTCTACGTGATCCTGGACGTGTTCAGCCGCTACATCGTCGGCTGGACGGTCGCCTACCGCGAGAACGGCCAGCTCGCCAAGGCGCTGATCGAGCAAGCCGCTGAGCAGCAGCAGATCACCCCAAAGATCCTGACGCTGCACGCCGACCGCGGCGCTCCACAGCGCGCCAAGCCGGTCGCTTTCCTGCTCGCCGATCTCGGCATCACGCGCACGCACTCCCTGCCGTACACGTCCAGCGACAACCCCTACTCGTAGTCGAACTTCAAGACCCTGAAGTACCGGCCCGCGTTCCCCGCCCGGTTTGACGACATCGAGCACGCCCGCGCTCACTGCCGAGCGTTCGTCGACTGGTACAACCACGCCCATCGTCATTCCGGGATCGGCCTGATGACACCGGCCGCCATCCACCACGGCCACGCCGGACAGCTGCACGCCGCCCGCGCTCATGTGCTCGACGCCGCCTACGCGCGACACCCGGAACGGTTCGTCCGCAACCCGCCAGCGCCACCGGAGCTACCGACCGCGGCTTGGATCAACAAGCCAAAGGAGGTCGCCGCCGCTCACTAAATTCGAACGCGAAGTGTCTCACCGAGCTTGACAGGCTCCGTCCGATCGTTTTGCGCCGCGGCGAACGAGTGACCGCGGCCGTGAGGTGAGGGGGGCCCGAGAGGTGGCGGCGCCAGGCAGCTTGTCTGCCCACAGCCGCGCCCCCGGGGGCGTCCCCATCAGGACAGTCGGGCCCGCCGCTGGGACGGTGGTGCACATGCGCGTGTGCGCGCTATTGGCGACCACCGCCGCTCCGCCAGCGCGCCCTAATGGAATCTTGCGGACGGATCAGAACCCTTGCGTGCGATCCGGAACAGGCGGTAAGCGAGGCCGAAGTGCACCGCCGCTCCCACAGCCAGCAGCCATGCCCACTGGCCGCCGTGTCCTGACTCGTACAGGATGGTCATCACGCACAGCAGCCAGATGCCGATGGCCACGCGCAGCCAGGCGACCCGCCGCGGATACTTGGCACCGAGCCGGCTTGCGGGCTTGGTTGATGAATAGGCGTGCATTGATCCTCCTCGGTCGTATCGCCGGACGGCGCTCTTCCAGTGAGTACGCTCGGGCGGCTTACCTTTGCGGGGCAAACTGTACAGCGGTTTGCCTCACAAAGTCAAGCCTCGAATCCCGAGCTGGCGCTGGATAACGACCAGGGCACGCCCTAATGCGCCATCTCCACGGCGTGGGCGTGACGGAGCTGATGCGGCGCGAACCGTTGCCGCACGCTCGCTTTGGCTGCGGTGCGCCCGAGTTGCTCGCGCCGCGGATGACTCCCGGTGCCGACCGGCGGTCGCGCCGCGGGTCACACAGAGCAGCGCACCGACGGGCAACTGGCGTCGGATGGCTATCCACGGCTCCAATTGGGACCAGGCCCGGCGATCCATCCCGACCTCGCGACGACGGCCGCTCTTCCCGTGGCGCACCAGGACCGCGCCGCGCGACGCATCGAGGTCTGTCTCAGCGAGATCAAGCGCCTCGCCAATGCGTAGACCTGCCCGCCACAGCATCACAATCAGCGCGCGCAGCCGAGCGCCATCGGCGCTGTCGCCGGCCGCGCGCATCACCGCGATGATCTCCTCAACGGTCGGCGGGTCGGCGGGATACCGGCGACCGGCGATGACCGCCAGCGTCATACAAAGCAGACTGCATCTTGCCCCCTTCGGGGGACGCCAATAGAGCCGCTCAATGGTCTATCCCGAGGTGGCCCGTCTCGCCGATGGCAGGGCGTACGCTGGGATGTGCAGAACCGCAGCGCTGCCTACGCAGAGCCACGTGGATGCAGCCGGCGGCCGGCCACCGCACGAACTAATGACTCCCAGCGCGTGCATGATCGAGATGTCTCTAAAGGACTCGTCCTCACCAGCGACGCCAGCGCGACGGAAGCGATCGCCACTGCTCGGATGGACAGGCGCATCTCAGGCGGCGAGAATGTGACGATGGCGGATGAGCCGGCCCCCGAGCGAACTCGTGCGCTGCTCAACGACGGCTGGGCGATCGCACGACCTGGTCGCTCTGAATCGCCTCGGCGGTCCTATGAAGCGATCGACTCCGCCGACGACGCCCGCGCAGCCTTCGGCCGGGCGCTTGATATCGACCCAGGAAACGCGATCGCCACCCGCCACTTGAGGCACCTCCGTGACGCAAATCACCAACCCGATTCCTCGCAAAGGGAACAAACCGGCCTGGGCGGGCAGCTGACCATCGCGTTCGTGGTGGCCAAGCACGTGCCCGCTGACCAGCGCACTGGGCGCTCGCTCGTCGCCGAGTGACAGTCCGGTTTGCCCGTGCGTTGATCCTCGAGGCCGTGACCTGGCGCCGCCGGTCCCGACTCAGACCCCGACGCGGGCGCTGGGTGTGCGCGATCACCAGTCGCACACACCCGGGCGCGCCTGCTAGCTGACCGGCCTGACCGTCAACGAGATCACGGTCGTGCTCGAGCAGGTCGAGAACGACTTCTTGATCGTCACCGCCTTGCCCTGACCGGGCGGGAACACCTTCAGTCCGGCGGCGGTCACCGGCGCGCACTGAGACGAGGAGAAGTTGCCCGCCTCGACGATCCCGACCTGTGCGCTCGCGCTCTTGCCAGCCAGGAGCGTGACAGTCCGGTAGCTCGAGGAGATCTGCGACGCCGGGCTACCGATCTGCTTGCCGCTGCCCGTCACCGCCGACACCCCCGGATAACCATGCAGCGTACACCCGAGCTTGCCCGTGTTCATGAACTTGAGGGGGTAGAACGTCGTACCCGCAGTGCCGTTCGCAGAACCGAGCGACACCTTCAGCGCCGACGTCGAGCAAACGCTGGTAGTACCGCGCTTCGCCTTGCTCCACTTGACAGTAAATTGCGTACTGCTGCCGTTCCTGATGAACGTTCCCCAGCCCTTGGCGGTCCCCACGCCCTTCCAGCCGGGGATCGCCAAGTTGTACTTGTTCA
>JBPCPC010000073.1:0-5106 GCA_050999585.1 Solirubrobacteraceae bacterium
GGATCGTTGGTGTTCTGATCCGCTGGTGTACTCATGTGGAGCTCTCTTTCCCTGTCGTGCCCGCCCGCGGTTGTGGGCGGGCACGATCGATCGTCACTTCGGGAATGATCTGCCGGCTCAGGAGGAGCTTATTCCCGCCTTCTTGCACTCCGCGGCGTAGGACCCCGTGCACAGCTGCTTGGCCGGCACGAAGTTGTCCTTAATGATCGTCGCGTTCATGTTCTTGGTGGTCACCCACTGGGGGGTCAGCAGCACCGACGGCACCGCCGTCTTGGTCTTGGTGTCCATCGTGGTCCCGTTGACCAGCGAGGCCGGCGGGGTCTTGCCGGCACGCAGGTACACGGCCAGGGCGACCGCCGCCGAGGCCTCCTTGTAGATGGCCTTGTACACCGTTCCGCACTGATAGCCGGAGAGCACGTTCTGCAGACCGGTCAGCGTCGCGTCCTGCCCCGTGGTGGGGAAGGTGTTCGGCTTGACACCGTGGGTCTTCAGGTAGGTCAGGATCGGCGCGCCGGTCTCATCGTTGGGGATCAGCGCGGCGTTGATGTTCTTGTGGGCCGTGTAGGCCTGCTCGAACTCGGTCAGGGCGGTCGGCGGATCCCAGGTGCCGGCAGTGTTGACGACGTCCTTCCACTTGCCGGACTTGAACAGGGACTGCAGGACTCCGTTGTAGTAGCCCTGGTAGAACAGGGTCGCGTTGTTGTCGGTGGGATCGCCGTGCATGACCATGACGTTGGGGCTGGCGAGCTTCTCGGCGGCAATGCAGCTGACCAGGCCCTGGCCCATCACCTTGCCGACGGTCACGTTGTTGAAGCTGACGTAGTACGGACGGGTCCCGCCCAGCGTCAGGCGGTCGTAGTCGATGACCTTGACGCCGTGGGACTTGGCGTAGGCCTCGACCTGACTGCCGGTACCTGAGTCCTCGGGGTCGGTGAGCAGCACCGTTGCCCCGTTGGTGATGTCGCTCTGCGCGTCGCTCAGGAACGTCGAGTCGCTCTTCTGGGCGTTCTGGATGATGATGTCCGAGCTCGGCACCCCGGCGGCCAGCAGGGCCTTTTTCAGGTCCGGCTGATCGAACTCGACGTACCGGGTCGAGCTGGTGGTGTCGGGAAGGATCGCAGCGACCTTCCCCTTGCCCGAGGCTCCCAACGACTTCAGCGCCGACATCGCCGAGAAGTCGTTGGTGAACGAGCTCACCGAGACACTTGGGGTGGCGCCGCTGGAACTGCTCGATGCGGCCGCCGATGTACTGCTGCCCGCCGCCGAGCTCGAACTCGAGCTCGACGAGCTGCCACAGGCAGTGACAGCGACGCTTGCGCACAGTACGAGCGCAGCAACAACAGGCTTGCTTTTCAGCAAGTGCACAGTTACCTCCTCCTCCTGCGTAATGCAACACCGCCGCGTGACCGCGCAAGGCTGCACGCGGCTGAGCGACTGTCGCAATGACTGAATCTGGTGCGAACCCTAGGGTCTGAGGCGTGAAAGAGGCGTTAACATCCGCCCACCGACCGTAAACAAGACGTGAACGGCGCTGCGTTTACTCCTCACTCGGCGACGAAGCGATATCCCGCGCGCGGTGCGGTGACGATCAGCGGTTCGGCGTCGTCGGCTTCCAGCTTGGCCCGCAGGCGCCGCACGTAGACGCGGACGTATTCGGTTTCGGTCTGGTAGCCGTGGCCCCACACGCGTCGCAGCAGGTGCGCGTGGCTGAGCAGCTTGCCCCGGTTGACGACCAGCTCACGCAGCAACGCGAACTCGGTCGGGGTCAGGTGCACGGCCTGCCCTCGCCGGGTCACCTGCTGATTGGTGAGATCGATCACCACCTCGCCGGCGGTGACGATCGGCGGCCCCGGCTCGGGCGTGGCGGCCCCCCGGGTGCGACGCAGCGTTGCCGTGATCCGAGCCAGCAGTTCCTCGACGCTGAATGGCTTGGTCATGTAGTCGTCGGCTCCCATGTTGAGCGCGGTCACCTTGTCGCGCTCGCCACCGCGAGCGGACACCACGATCACGGCCACCGTGGAGCTCTCACGAATCTGGCGGCAGAGCTCGAAGCCGTCCGCCTCGGGGAGCGTCAGGTCGAGCAACACGATGTCGGGCTCCTCGGTCTCCAGCAACTGCAGTGCCTGGCGCCCATCGGTGCACACCACCGTGTCAAAGCCGCGCACCGCCAGGTTGGAGCGGATGAGGTCGACGATGTTGGGGTCGTCCTCGACGAGCAGCGCGCGAGTGCTCATACCGACGCCGCTTCGAGCGGATCGCCCTGAGCTCCCACCGCCTCTACCGGGAGTCGGATCCGGAACGCGGTCCCGACCGGCGCCGGGGCCAGCTCGATCAGGCCGCAGTGAGCCTCGACGATGCCGCGGGCGATCGAGAGACCGAGCCCAGCTCCCGAACTGCGCGAGCGGTGGCGGCGAGTCGGTTCAAACGGAGACCCGGCCAGCACCGTGGGGAAACCCGGGCCGTCGTCGCTCACGATCAGCTCGACTTCGGCCAGGCCCGACGCACCGTCGGTGGCGGTCATCGCTGCCCCGGGAAGCTCGCGTGCACAGACGCTCACGCGTGTGCCCGCCGGATTGTGGCGAAACGCGTTGCTCAGCAGGTTCACGAACACCTGCTCCAGGCGATCGTGATCGCCCCACACGGTGGGCAGGGTCGGCTCGCAGGTGAGCGAGACCGAGCTCGCCTGCGCAGCGGGCAGACACGAGACGGCCGCCTCGACCACCAGCCGCAGCTCGCACCAGTCGGGCTGCAGCCGCATTACGCCGGACTCGATCGCCGAGAAGTCCAGCAGGTCGTCGACGAGCCGCCCCAGACGCGCCGACTCAGCGGCGATCCGGTCCAGGAACCGGCGCTGAGAGTCGGCGTCCCAGGTCACGTCCGGCTGCATCAGGCTCGAGGCATACCCCCTGATCGCGGTCAGCGGCGTGCGCAGCTCGTGGCTCAGCCGGGACAGGAAACCGCGCTGGAGCTCGCGGGAGCGGCGAAGCGCGGCCGCCTCCTGATGAGCCAGTCCGGCCTCCTCGCGCTCCAGGGCGAGGCGCAGGGAATGGGCGGCGTTCTCGATCAGCGCGATCTCCTCGTCGGTCACCGCCAGCGCGTCCCACGTCGCCAGCAGCGCCGTCGGGCCGGACGCGGCGTTGAACGCTACGGCCAGAATCAAGCCGCCCGAGCGGCCGCCGATCTCCCGCGCGTAGCCGTCGCGGCGCCCCGCTCCGAGCGCCTGCTCCGCCGCATCTCGCAGCGCCGGCGAGATCGACGCCTGGTCGGTGCCGGCGGGCCCGGCGTAAGCGCGCCAGCGGGTCTGCTGATGGTTGGGCCAGGTGACGAGGGCAACCTCGTCAGCCTCGAGACCGCGCCACAGCGACTGCAGCGCGACGGCCAGTCCCTCGCCGACGGTGACCGGACCGGCCAGCGTCTCCAGCATCTCGCCGGTTGTCTCAAGCACGCGGTTGCGTGCGGTCACCTGATTGAGGAGCCGGTCGCGCTCGACCGCCGACGCCGCGTATCCGGCGTACAGCGCCAGGAGGTCGAGGTCGTCGCGCTGCGGTGGCCCCGCCACCGATCGGAGGACCGTGATCACCGCACCCACGCCGGTCGGGCCCAGGACCGGAACCGACCACGAGCTGATGATCGTCTCCGACAGCGCCAGCTCGCCGAACGGCGGACTCGCCGTGTCGCGGAGATCCTCTTCGACGACCCGTTCGCCGCGGATCGCGGCGCGGCCGACCGGACCCCCCGCAGGCCCGACGGGCAACCGCGACCACCCGGCGATCTCCTCGGGGGCGAATCCGAGTGCTGCCTCGCACACCAGTGACTGGCCACTGACGACATGCAGGCAGACCTTCTCGACGCTCAACGCCGAGCCCAGTGCCGACAGGATCAGCGACAGGCTGGATGACGGGTCGGCCGAGATCAGCCGGTCGGCCAGTCCGTGCAGGCGGGTGAGCTGGCGGCGCGCCGATGAACCGATCGCCTGGCCTGACTGCAGCGCGGCGAGATCGTCGGGGTGCGAGACGCGCGGATCGAGTTCCCCGGCGACCCGACCGTGACGCAGTACGAGGATCCGCTCGGCCATTCTGAACATCTGCTCTGAGTCGCGACTGACCATCAGCACGGTGGTGCCCTGATCGCGCAGCCGAGTCGTGAGCCGCTCCACCTGGCCAGCCTCTGCGCCTCCGAGGGCGGCCGTGGGCTCGTCGAGCACCAGCAGCCGTGGCCGGCGGCCGAGCGCCGACGCCAACGCGATCAGCTGGCGCTGACCGCCCGAGAGCGACCCGACCAGCTGCGTGGTGTCGTGGATCGGGATCTGCAGGCTCTGCAGCAGCGCCGCTGCCGTCGAGTGAAGGCGGGGCTCAGAGAACATCAGCCACCGCGTCTCGCTCCCGAGCAGCACCGCGCCGGCGACATCGAGGTTGTCGGGGAGCGCGAGGTCCTGCCAGAGGATCGAGATCCCCAGTCGTCTAGCTGCTGCCGGGTCGGCGGGGACCGATCGGCCATTGAGCAGAATCTCTCCGGTGTCGGGGGCGATGTCTCCGGCGATTGACCGCGCCAGGGTCGTCTTCCCGGCGCCAGGCTCGCCGGTCAGGGCGATCAGCGTGCCGGCGCGAACCGCGAAACCGATGTCGGTCAGGGCGGCCACCGTTCCGAAGCGCACACTGAGCCCGGACACCTGAAGCAGCGGCGCGCCGGCGCCCGCAGCGGGCCCCGGCCCCGGCCTGATTTTGGCGTGCGCCGAGCGGTCGGGGTCGGCGCCAGCGGGTCGTCTCCGGGTTCTCACGCGCTGGTCTGCCCGGAGCCCGAAGCCGAGCACGCGACGGGTCCGGCGTGCGCATCCATTCAGGCGCGACGATACTCCTCCACCACCGGACCGGTCTCCGTCATGCGCCGACCCCGGCCGGCTGCGCGCGGTCGAGATCACGCCGCCGGCCCATGTAGTCTCCGGGGCGCTCGATCGCGATCCGCCGCGTCCGATGCCGATCAGGAGAAGAGCAGATGATCTTTAGGCAGATCACCCACGACGATCTCGGCTGTGCGTCGTATCTGATCGGTGATGAGAAGGCGGGGGTGGCGGCGGTGGTCGATCCGCGGTTTGAGATCGATGAGTAT
>JBPCPC010000010.1:0-10142 GCA_050999585.1 Solirubrobacteraceae bacterium
CGGCAGTTCGGCCCCGCCCCCGTCGCCCGCTGCGCCGTCGCCAGCGCTGAGCGCGCTCAAGCGCTCGCTGAACGCCGGGATGCGCCAGGCCGGCCGTTATAGCGGCGCCTACGTCGTCGATCTGACGACCGATCAGGCGCTGTTCTCCGACAACGCCGACACGGCCCGGCTGCCGGCGTCGGTGCAGAAGCTGTACACGACCAGCACCGCGCTGGAGCGCTTCGGCGCCAACGCGGAGCTGTCGACGTCGGTGCTGGGCACCGGCCAGGAGCGCGGCTCCACGTTTCACGGCACCCTGTACCTGCGCGGCGGCGGCGACCCGACGTTCGGCTCGGCGAGCTTTGATCACACCAGCTACGGGACCGGGGCGACGATGCAGCAGCTCGTCTCCAACCTGATCTCGGTCAACGGCATCAGGGCCTTCCAGGGCAACGTGGTCGCCGACGAGACGATCTTCGACGCCGACCGGGGCACGCCCGCCACCGGCAACCAGCCCTCGACCGACGTCGAGGGGGAGCTCAGTGGGCTCAGCTATGACCGCGGGTGGGCAAATTCCAGCGGGACCGCCTACCTCCAGCATCCGGCCCTGCAAGCGGGCCAGCAGTTTGTGGCCGCGCTTCGAGGTGCCGGGGTGCAGCTCGCGCGCAAGCTGCGCGTCAGCGTCGCGGCCACCCCGTCCTCCGCCCAGCCGCTGGCCTCCGCCGGCTCGCCTCGGATCGCCACGCTGATCGCGCTCACGAATACGCCGTCGGACAACTTCTTCGCCGAAATGCTGCTCAAGGGGCTCGGTGCGCGGTTCGGCAGCGGCGGTACGACGGCCGCCGGCGTGGCCGTGGTCCGAACCCAGGTGGCCAAGAGCTTCGGCCTGTACCCCCGATTCGACGACGGCTCGGGGCTCTCGCGCTATGACCGCACCACCCCGGCCCAGGTCGTGACCCTGCTCAGCGACCTGAAGTCCAATCCGGCGTTCACCGACTCGCTGGCCGTGGCCGGGCAGACGGGCACGCTCGAGTCCGAGATGCGCCACACCTACGCGCAGGGGCGCTGTCGCGGCAAGACGGGCAGCCTTCACGACGTCTCCAACGTCGTCGGCTACTGCCGCGCGCAGGACGGGCATCTGCTCGCCTACGCGCTGCTGATGAACGGCATCTACCCCGACTACGCACACCCGATCCAGGACCGGATGCAGGTCGCCGTCGCCCGCTACGGCGGCTGACGAGCACTCTCACCCGTCGCCCAGCAGCTCCAGCAGGCCCTCCTCGTCGAGCACGGTCACCGACAGCTTCTCCGCCTGGGCGAGCTTGGTCCCGGCGCTGTCGCCGGCCACCAGGTAGTCGGTTTTGCGTGATACCGAGCCGGTCACCCGACCACCGGCGGCCAGGATCCGCTCCGTCGCCCGCTCGCGTGTGAGCTCGGGCAGCGTGCCGGTGAGCACTAGCGTCTTGCCCGCGAGCGGCCCCTCGCCGGGCGCAGGGCCCGCCTGCTCGAGCGTCAGCCTGCGCGCGCGCAGGTCGGCAATCAGCTTCTCCATCACCGGGTCGTGCAACTGATCGTGGATCACGGCCGCCATCTTCGGCCCGACGCCGGGCGTGTCCTCGATCGTTCCGGGGCCGGCAGCGAGCAGCGCCTCGATCGAGCGGAACTGCTGCGCGAGGTTGCGACCGGTGACGCCACCGACCTCCTCGATCCCCAGCGCGTAGAGCACGCGCCCGAACGGCTGTTGCTTGGAGGCCTCCACGGAGGCGACCAGCTTCTCCGCCGAGACCTGGCCGAAGCCGCTCTGCTGCGCGATCTGCTCGGCCGTCAGGTCATAGAAGTCGGCGGCCGTGTGGACCCAGTTGAGCTCCATGAACAGGCTGACCTGCTTCTCCCCGAGACCGTCGATATCCATCGCCCCGACGTAATGCTTGAGCAGCTGCCAACGTCGCCCGGCACAGTCGCGGTTGGGGCAGCGCGTGAACACCGAGCCCTCGGGCTTGACCGTCGGGGTATCGCAGACCGGACAGCGCGCCGGAGGCGTCGGAGGCGCCGGGCGGTGCTCGGCCTCGGCCACGTGCGGCGCGGGCGACAGTACCTGCGGGATCACGTCCCCGGCGCGCAGCACGATCACCTCCTCGCCCGGGCGGATGTCCTTGCGGGCGAGATCCTCCTCGTTGTGCAGGGTGGCCAGCTTGATCGTCACCCCGGCCACGTGCACCGGCTCGAGCATCGCGTAGGGGTGCAGGTCGCCGAACTTACCCGGGTTCCACCCGATGTCGCGGAGCTGGGTCACGGCCGTGGTCGGAGGGAACTTCCACGCGATCGCCCAGCGCGGGTCACGCCCGACCACCCCGAGGCGGCGCTGCAGCGCGAACTGGTTGACCTTGACCACGACCCCGTCGATCTCGAACTCCAGCGAGCCACGCCGGCGCTCCCAGAACCGGCATTGGGCCACCACCTCCTCGTCGGTGTGCAGCTTCTTGACGTCGGGGTTTACCGGGAAGCGGTGGGCGCGCAGCCATTCCAGCGCGTCCCAGTGCGCGTCGAAGGCCAGCCCGTCGGTCACCCCGATCGCGTAGCACCACAGCGACAGCGGACGCTCGGCGGCCAGCTTGGGGTCGAGCTGCCGGATCGTGCCCGCCGCGGAGTTGCGCGGGTTCATGAACGTCGACAGGCCCGCTTGGGCGCGGCGTTCGTTGAGCGCGGCGAAATCCGGCAGCGACATGTAGACCTCGCCGCGAACCTCGAGCAGCGCGGGCGGATCGTCGGTGTCCAGCCGCAGCGGGATCGAGCCGATCGTGCGCAGATTGTGGGTTACGTCCTCCCCAAAATTCCCATCGCCGCGCGTGGCGCCGCGCTCGAACACGCCGTTGCGATAGATCAGCGAGATCGCCAGCCCGTCGATCTTCGGCTCGGCGACGAACTCGAACTTAGGGTCCGCGATGCCCTCGCGCGCCAGGTGGTTGCGCATCCGCTGGATCCAGGCCTGCAGCTCCTCGGCCGAGCGCGCGTTGGCCAGCGACAGCATCGGCTCGGGATGGGTGACCTTGACCAGATCGGAGACCGGCGCGCCCCCGACCCGCTGGGTCGGAGAGTCTGCGGTCAACAGCTCCGGGTACGCGGCCTCGATCGTGCGCAGCTCGTCCAGCAGCGCGTCATAGATGTCGTCGCCGACCTCGGGATCGTCGAGCACGTAGTACCGGTAGCCGTGGTGCTCGAGCTGGGTGCGCAGCTCGGCGGCTCGCTGCGCAGGATCACCGCCGTCCCTGCCGGACCTGCCGGACCTGCCGGACGTTCCAGACTTCCCAGACGTCTCAGACTTCCCGGACTTCCCAGACTTCCCAGACTTCCCAGACTTCCCAGACTTCCTGGACGGGCTCACTGCTCGGTGACCTCCTCGGCTGCGGGAGCGATCAGCCGAGCCAGGTCATAGCGGGCGAGGGCATCGAGGCCGGCGCGGTCAGTCAAATCGAAGTGGATCGGTGTGACCGCAATCTGCCCGGCGGCGATCGCGGCGAGGTCGGTGCCGGTCTCGTCGCGCTCGAAGCTGGCGTCACCGTAGATGCGGTACTGGCGGCGCCCTCCGGTCTCCTCCACCAGCGCCAGCTCGTCGCGGTAGATGCGCTTGCCCAGCCCGGCGACCGTGACCCCCTCGGGGGGCGCGCCGGGCACGTTGATGTTCAGCAGCGTGCCCGAGGGCAGCGGAACGCTCTCAAGCTCGGCGACGAGGCGGGCGGTGAACGCGGCCGCGAGCTCGAAGTCGAACGCCGAGCCGGCGCGAAAGTCCAGCTCGCGCGAGATCGACTGCTGGGAGACCGCGATTCCCGGAAGGCCGAGCACGATCGCCTCCAGCGCCGCCGCGACGGTGCCCGAGTAGGTGATGTCGTCGCCGAGGTTGGAACCGTGGTTGATCCCGCTCACCACCAGTTCGGCAGTGAAACCCTCCACCAGGCCCAGGTTGGCCAGTCGCACGCAGTCGACGGGAGTCCCGTCGGTGGCATAGCCGACGGTGCCGTCGTCGAAGTCGACCTCCTCCACCCACAGCGGTCGCCGGGTGGTGATCGAGCGCGCCATCGCCGAGCGGTTGCCGTCGGGCGCGATCACCGCCACCTGCACCGACTGGAGCGCCACCAGCGCGCGGCGCAGCGCCTGCAGGCCGTCAGCCTCGATCCCATCGTCGTTGGTCAGCAGGACACGCACGATGCTCAATGCTATGGCGCGCGCCGACGGCTAGTCCAGGCAGCGTTCTGGCCGCGGCCCGAGCAGTGAACCGTCACCCCTCGGGCCGCGGTCGCCCCCACAACGCCTGCGCCCCAACGTGGGAGGAATAGTAGGGGTTTCGTAGGTAAAGCAACATCCAACATCCGTCCAGAGGACGATTAGCGGCAGCGGAGCCGGGTACTCGCCGGCTCTCCCGCGTAGCCGACGCCAGACAGATGCAGGCCGTGCGGCGGAGCGGTGCTCCCGGCGGCGGACCGAGGACGGCCGGTCAGCAGCTCGCGGAAGTCGTCCACCGAGCGCCGGTCCCCGGCGACCTCGAGCATCGTCCCCACCAGCACGCGGTTCATGCTGCGCAGGAAGGAGTCCGCCTCGATCCAGAACTCCAGCAGCTCGGCCTGGGTGTCACGCCACGCGGCACTTAACACCCGACGGTCAAAGTGCACGTGGGCAGTATCGGAGGGGGTGAACGCCGTGAAGTCATGCGTGCCGATCAGCGCCGCGGCGCACTCGTCCAGCCGCTCACGATCGATCGCGTGCGGCCAGTGGAGCGCCCACCGGCGCTCGTGCGGACTGCGGGCCCGCCGCGTGAGCAGGCGGTAGGAATAGGCGCGGCTGGTGGCGTCCCGGCGGGCGTCGAAGCCCCCCGGAACGGCGACGCACTCCACCACCGCCACGTCATTCGGGAGCAGCGCATTAAGGCCGTCGCTGCGCGCCGGCTCCCCGGCGTAGCTGGCCACCTGCCCGCGGGCGTGGACGCCGGCGTCGGTGCGGCCGGCCACGATCAGCGGCACCGACTCGCGGCCCAGCACGATGCACAGCGCGCGCTCGAGCTCGTCCTCGACGGTGCGCGCGCCCGGCTGGCGTGCCCAGCCCGAGAACTCGGTCCCGTCGTACTCGATCAGCAGACGAGCCCTCGGCTCCCCTGCCCCGCCTGACCCTCCGGCCACGTCCAGCGCTAGACGAGCTCGAGCAGGACCATCTCGGTCGAGTCCGACCGGCGTGGACCCAGCTTGAGGATCCGCGTGTACCCGCCCGGCCGCTCGGTGTAGCGAGGGGCGATCTCCTCGAACAGCTTGTAGACGCTGAACTTGTCCTGTCCCAGCGCCGACAGGGCCTGCCGGCGCGCGTGCAGGTCCCCGCGCTTGGCGAGCGTGATCAGCTTCTCCACCTCGGGCTTGACCGCCTTGGCCTTGGCCTCGGTGGTCTGGATCCGCTCGTGCTCGATGACCTCTTTGCTCAGATTCATCAGGAGTGCCTTGCGGTGCGAGGCACTACGGCTGAGCTGATATCGCTGACGCTGATGACGCATGGCCGCCGCTAATCGTTGCGCAAAGCCAGGCCGCGTGCGTGCAGGGTCTCGATGACCTCGTCGATCGACTTCTTGCCGAAGTTGGGGATCGCGTTGAGCTCACCCTCGGTCTTCGACACGAGATCGCCGACGGTCTGGATCCCCGCCCGCTTGAGGCAGTTGTAGGAGCGCACACCCAGTTCGAGCTCCTCGATCAGGATGTCGTCCATCGCATTGGGCGGCCGCGAGGCGGAGCCCACCTGGTTTGCGCCAACGAGGCCCGCGTCCAGCGTGCCCGGGGCGTTCACGGCGCGCAGATCCTCGAGCCGGTCGGCGTCGGTGAAGATCGCCAGCTGCGAGATCAGGATCTCGGCCGCCTCGCGCAGCGCGGCGTGCGGGTCGATCGAGCCGTCGGTCTCGATGTCGAGCGTCAGCTTGTCGAAGTCGGTCTTCTGGCCGACTCGGGCCTGCTCGACGTTGTAGGCGACGCGTCGTACCGGCGAGAAGATCGAGTCGATCGGGATCACGCCGATCGGCTGGTCGGGAGACTTGTTCTCCTCCGCCGGGCGGTAACCGCGACCGCGACCGATCGTCAGGTACACCTCGAGCTTGGTCTTCTTCTCAAGCGTGGCGACGTGCGCATCAGGGTTGAGAATCTCAACGCCCGAGGGCAGGTCGATGTCCTTCGCCGTGATGTCGCCGGGACCAGTGACGACGAGCGGCGCCTCGATCTCCGTCGCATCGGAATGCATGCGACAGACGACACCCTTGAGGTTCAGGACGATGTCGGTGACGTCCTCCTTGACCCCGCGAATCGTCGAGAACTCGTGCGCGACCCCCTCGATCCGCACACTCGTGACGGCGGCGCCGGCCAGCGAGGAGAGCAACACGCGGCGCAGCGAGTTGCCGAAGGTGTAGCCGAAGCCCCGATCGAGCGGCTCGATCGTGAATGATCCGCGGGTGTCATCCGATGACTCAGCGGAGATTCGGGGCACTTGGAAGTCAAGCATCACACGTCCTCACATCGTGGGTTCCTGGCCGCCGGAGCGGCGGGGTGTCAGCGCCGGGCGGGACCGTCCGTCCCGTCGGCATTCAAGGCTTGTCTACTTGGAGTACAGCTCGACGATCAGCTGCTCCTGCACCGGCGCGGCGATCTCCCGCCGCTCGGGCTTACGGAGCACCTTCGCCGTGAGCGATTCGTAATCTGCCTGCAGCCAGGCCGGAACCTGACCGGTCAGCTCGGTCGCGTCGCGGATCACCTGGCCAGCGGTGGAGCGCTGGTGGATGGCGATCACGTCTGAGTCGCGCAGCTGGTAGCTGGGAATGTTGACCCGGCGGCCGTTCACGGTCCAGTGACCGTGCAGGATCAGCTGCCGCGCTTGGCGGCGCGAGGCAGCGAAGCCGAGTCGGACCAGCACGTTGTCAAACCGGCACTCGAGCATGCGCAGGAGGTTCTCGCCGGTGACTCCCTGCTGACGGGAGGCCTTGGAGTAGTAGATCCGGAACTGCTTCTCGAGCACGCCGTAATAGCGCTTGGCCTTCTGCTTCTCGCGCAACTGGACGCGGTACTCGCTCTGCTTCTGGCGGCCTCGACCGTGGTCGCCCGGCGGATAGGAGCGACGCTCGACGCCGCACTTGTCGGTCAGGCAGCGTTCACCCTTGAGGAACAGCTTCTGGCCCTCGCGCCGACACTGCTTGCACTGTGCACCTGTGTCTCGTGCCATGACTAGACGCGCCTGCGCTTTCTGGGTCGGCAGCCGTTGTGAGCCTGGGGCGTGACGTCCTTGACGCCGGTCACCTCGAGGCCAGCGGCCTGCAGCGATCGGATCGCCGTCTCGCGACCCGAGCCGGGACCCTTGACGAACACCTCGACCTTCTGGAGGCCGTGTTCCAGCCCCTTGCGCGCGGCGGCGTCAGCGGTCACCTGAGCGGCGAAGGGCGTCGACTTGCGCGAGCCCTTGAAGCCCGCGCCGCCGGCCGACTCCCAGGCGATCACGTTGCCCTCGCGGTCGGTCAGCGAGACGATCGTGTTATTGAAGGATGTCTTGATGTGCGCCTGCCCGATCGGGATGTTCTTGCGCACGCGGCGACGGCCGCGCTGAGGTCTGCGAGGAGCGGGACTCACTTCTTGGCAGCCTTCTTCTTACCGGCAACCTGCATCCGCTTGGGGCCCTTGCGGGTACGCGCGTTGGTCTTGGTGTTCTGACCGCGCACGGGCAGGCCCCGCCGGTGGCGCAGGCCGCGATAGCAACCGATCTCCTGCAGGCGCTTGACGTTCTGGGAGCGCTCGCGGCGCAGGTCGCCTTCGACGATGATGTCGGAGTCGATCAGGTCGCGCAGCCGCACGACCTCCTCCTCGGTCAGGTCACGGACCTTGCGGTCGGGCTCGACGCCAACCTTGGCCAGCAGCTCGTTCGACGTTGAGCGCCCGATCCCGTAGATATAGGTGAGGCCGACCTCGACCCGCTTGTTGAGGGGGATGTTGACCCCCGAGATTCGCGCCATCAGTTGGCTCCTTGCACCAGGCCTAGCCCTGGCGCTGCTTGTGACGGGGGTTGGGACAGATCACCAGCACGCGGCCGTTGCGGCGGATGATCTTGCACTTCTCGCACATCGGCTTGACCGAGGGACGTACCTTCACGTTGATCCACTCTCAGTGATCGGAACTCTTTTTCAGTTGGATCCTCGGCTTGGCTCTGGCGACCGGTGCAGTCGCCGCTACCACGCCGAAGGGCACTCGCAGCCCCGGACAGGCCGCGCTGCAAGCGCACACGCGGATGGTAGCAGGGGTCCGCGGGTCGTCCGGCGCGGCTGGTAGGGCCGAAACCCAGCCTGGGTTTCAGGCGGCGGCGCGGTGGCTGGGGACCGTCTTCTCGTGCCACGGGGTGAGGATCCGTGGCCCGTCGGCGGTCACGGCGATCGTGAACTCGAAGTGCGCGGCCAGCGAGCCGTCCTGGGAGAAGATCGACCAATGGTCGTCGGCCACCCGCACACCGTGGCGGCCTGCGGTCACCATCGGCTCGACGGCCAGCACCATCCCCTCCTCCAGCACGATGCCAGTCCCGGCCTCGCCGTAGTTGGGGATCTGGGGGTCCTCGTGCATCTCGCGACCGATCCCGTGACCGACCAGCGAGCGCACCACCGACAACCCCTCGGCCTCGACGTGCAGCTGCACGGCGTGACCGATGTCGCCGAGGCGATTTCCGGGGCGGCACTGCGGGACCGCCGCCATCAGCGATTCCTCGGTCACCCGGAGCAGCTTGCTCGCGACGGGGCTGATCGACCCGACGGCGAACGTGCGCGCCGTGTCGGCCACCCATCCGTCGAGGATCACGCCGATGTCGACGGACAGGATGTCGCCGCGGCCGAGCTCGTAGGCGCCCGGGATGCCGTGGACGATCATCGAGTTGGGCGATGCGCAGATCGAGCCCGGAAAGCCGCGATAGCCCTTGAAGGCCGGCTCGCCGCCCTGGGACCGGATGAAGCGCTCGGCGGCCTGGTCGAGCTCCTTGGTGGTCACCCCCGGGCGCACCTTCCCAGCCAGCAGGTTCATCGTTCGGACCAGTAGCGTCCCGGCCGACGCCATCCGATCGATCTCCTCGGGGGTCTTCTTGATGATCATGCGGCTAGACGTCCTCTTCGAGGCGAAGGGTCGCGATCACCGCCCGGATATGGCCGTGCACGTCGGCGGGGGCCCGCGTGCCGTCGATCCGGCGCATCAGGCCGAGCTCGTCGAAATAGTCGACCAGCGGCTTGGTCTTCTCGTGGTAGATGCTCAGCCGGTGCTCGATCACCTCGGGCTTATCGTCGTCGCGCTGGATCAGCCGGGAGCCGTCCTGATCGCAGACCCCTTCGTGCTTGGGCGGATCGAGCTCGACGTGGTAGTTGTGGCCCGACTTCACGCACACGCGACGCCCCGACAGGCGGCGAACGACGTCCTCGTCGGGCACGTCGATCAGCAGCGCCGCCGTCACCCGGCGTCCGAGCTTGGACAGCTGGGACTCGAGCGCGTGGGCTTGGTCGATCGTGCGCGGGAAGCCGTCGAGGATGAAGCCGTCCTGTGCGTCCTCCTGCTGCAAGCGGTCGGCGGCCATCGCGACGATCAGTTCATCGGGCACGAGGTCGCCCGCGTCCATGAACTCCTTGGCCTGGCGGCCCAACTCGGTCTCGTCCTTGACGTTGGAGCGCAGCATCTCGCCGGTCGAGATGAACGGGAGCTGAAAGTCGGTACGCAGGCGCTCGGCCTGCGTCCCTTTCCCCGCGCCCGGGGGACCGAACAAGATCAGGTTCAACTGTTGCGCCATCGGGCCATCACTGTATCGATCGCATGCCACCGTGGGCGTGCCGTTCACGGCGCGCGGGTCCCGCCCGACGGGCGAGCGGCGAAGGTGACAAATCGCGCGGGGCGCGTCCGGGTTTGTCGCTGACCGCCGGTTATGCGCGCGTGTGGTGACAGATCCGGGCCGGGCCCGAAATCTGTCACAGAGCGCAGGTCTACCTCAGGAAGGCGCCACGGGGCGCACGTCTACTTCAGGAAGCCCTCGTAGTTGCGCATCATCAGCTGCGCCTCGAGTTGCTTCATCGTGTCCAACGCGACCCCGATGACGATCAGGATCGAGGTACCGCCGAAGAAGAAATTGGCGCTCGTCTGGTT
>JBPCPC010000101.1:0-4737 GCA_050999585.1 Solirubrobacteraceae bacterium
GAGACGCGGCCAGACCGCGGCGCGGGGGCGGGAGGAGGGACTCGGCGACAATCCCAAGCAGTGGCCACACCGAGCGCTCGGGCGGCCACGGGTCGTCCATCGGGTCGATCCCCGACGCGGTCGCCACGGCATCGGCGATCAGGCGGTGGGGGGTGGGGAAGCGGACATTCGCGCAGACGCCGTCGCTGTCGCCCGGCGCGGCGCCGAGCACCGCGGACATGCGCTGGGTGAGCCAGCGCTCCATCCCGCGCGTCGCGACCGCGATCACGTCAGGTGCAAACGGATCCCCGCGCGCGCTGCCCAGCTGCTCGGCGAGCGCGTCGGCGAGGACATCGGCTCGGGTGGCGCGGTGGACGTGGAGCATCTCCTCGGAGGGTATCCCCGCAGCAGGTCGGCGCTCATGTGCCGCAGGTGTGGACAAGTTGCCACAACTTTGTGTCATTACCCTTGCAATCGGTGTCAACCTCGGTTACCCTAGCGAACGCACCAGGAGTTACCACTATGAACCGCGCCTTCTCCACCATCTCCATCACCCACTCGGTCCGCTCGTTCATCCGGGCGACGAGTCCCGTGGCGACCGCGACGCCCAAGGCGTACGTCTGGTCCGCAGACGGCATGGGTTCCCTGGACGCCAATCCCGATGCCCTCGCGGCGAGGTGCGATGCACGCTGACCAAGCGCGCATATCCGACCGACGCGAGGGCGACCCCACCGGGGTCGCCTTTTTTTTGCCCTGATCGCTACCCCCAGCACTGAGGAGACCACCATGAACCACATCACCCGCTCAAGGCTCCCGTAGCCAGACGACCAGCGAGAGGCCACGGCCTCTCACCATCAGCACGACTGTCACGCGATTCCCGATCGGGACGGCGCCCGCCCCTGGGCACGCAGGTGACAGTGACACCCCCGCAACACCCAACCCAGAAGGGAGACTCGGTCATGCTCTTCAACCGTGACGAGCTGCTGCTGCTCAGCCGCGGCGGACGAGTGCCCCGCGCCCAGCGGCCCAGACCCGGGCCGGTCGACGTCGGGCCCGTCAGGCGCCGGCCGACCTCGCGTCCGCGCTGGCTGTCGCTCCGGGGACGTGGCGGAGAGCCACGGCCACGGCGCGGCGAACTGAACCCGCACGCCTATCTCGAGCTCGAGCTCGTCGTCGATGACGAACTCTGAGCTCGGGAGGGGGTGAGGGCGCTAGTTTCGGGTGCATGGTGCCCGAGAGCGACTCCGTCCAGAGTGCTTTCGCGCAGGATGAGGCGCTGCTGACCGACGTGCTGCGCGAGGTGATCGCGCTTGGGGACGGCGCGCCGGCGGTGGCGCTGCTCGACGAGACGATCGCCCTCGGCCGGCGAGCGCGCCTCGGCGATGAGCGAGCCGCCGACGAGCTCGGCGAGATGATCGCGCAGCTCGACCTCGATCAGACCGAGGTGCTGGTGCGGGCGCTCACCCGCTGGTTTCAGCTGATTAATCTGGCCGAGGACAACGAGCGCGTCCGGCGCCTGCGCGCCCGCGACGTCGCGCATCCCGACCGTCCCCGTGCCGGCTCGCTGCGCCAGGTGATCGCCGAGCTGCGACAGGCCGGCGTCACCGCGCCGCAGCTGCAGGCGGTGCTGGAGCGCGCCGAGCTGCGGCTGGTGATGACCGCCCACCCGACCGAGGCCCGCCGCCGGACGACGATCGACAAGCTGGCGCGGGTGTTCGCGGTACTGCACGAGCTCGACGAGCGCACCGACCCCGACCGCGCCGAGGCGCGCCGCCGGCTGCTGGCCACCGTGCAGGAGCTGTGGGGATCTGACGACATCCGGGCGGCCGAGCTGACCGTCCTCGACGAGGTCCGTGGTGGCCTGATCCACTTCGCGTCCACGCTCGCCGACACCGTCCCGCGCATCTACCGCGACCTCGAGCAGGCGATCGCCGAACACTACCCCAGCGCCGACGGCCGACCGGCGGTCGTGCCCCCGCTGCTCGGCTTCGGGTCGTGGATCGGGGGCGATCGCGACGGCAACCCGTTCGTGACGCCGGAGACGACGGTGCAGGCCCTGGGGCTGATGCGCGAGCAGTGCCTGCGCCTGCTCGAGTCGCGGCTGGAGCAGCTGGCCGGGCGCCTGTCGCTGTCTGAGCGTCTCACCGGCCGCGCGCCAGCCCTCGAACCGATCCTGGCCGCCGGCGAGCGCGCGTTCCCCGAACTGGGGGCGACGCTCCGGGCGCTGAACCCTGAGGAGCCGTACCGCCGCGCGCTGACGTTCTTGCGCGAACGGGTGCGGGCGACCCAGGCGCGGAGCGCCGGCGGTTACGCCCAGTCATCGGAGCTGCTCGACGATCTGCGCCGCGTCGAGCGATCGCTGCTGCAGGGTTCAGGGGCGCTCACCGCCAGCGCGGACCTGCGCGACTTCATCCGCCAGGTGGAGGTGTTCGGCTTTCACTATGCGCGGCTCGACATCCGCGAGCACGCCAGCGTCCACCGGGCCAGCCTCGCGGAGGTCTACCGCTCGCTGGGCGTGTGCGAGGATTACGACGGCCTCTCGGAGGCCGACCGCCTGGTGCTGCTCCAGGAGCAGATCGCCGACCGCCGTCCGCTCGTGCCGGCGGACGTCGCGCGCTTCTCGGCCTCGACCCAGGAGACGATCCAGACGTTCCGCACGCTCTGCGAGACGCTCGCCGAGGCCAACCGCGGCGCCGTACACACCTACATCGTCTCGGGCACCGAAGGCCCCGCCGACCTGCTCGAGGTGCTGCTGCTGATGAAAGAGACCAGCCTGTCGCAGGCGGGTGGCCGCGGTGCCCAGCTGCGGATCGTGCCCCTGTTCGAGGCCGGCGCGACGCTGCACGCGGCGCCGGACACGATGCGGGCGCTGCTCGCGATGCCGGTCTACCGCCAGGCGCTGGCCGCGATCGGCGATGAGCAGGAGATCATGATCGGCTACTCGGACTCCAATAAGGACGTCGGCTACCTGGCCTCGGCGTGGGCGGCCTACATCGCCCAGGTCAGGCTCGCCGAGGTGCTGAGCGAGCACGGGGTCGACTGGTTCTTCTTCCACGGCCGCGGGGGAGCGGTCGGCCGCGGCGGCGGGCCGACCAACGGGGCGATCCTGGCCCTGCCGCCGGGAACGGTGCGCGCGCGGCTGAAGATGACCGAGCAGGGGGAGGTGCTGACCGCCAAGTACGCGGTGCCCGAGATCGCCCATCGAGAGCTGGAGCTGGCCACCAGCGCGACGCTTGCCACCGGTCGGGCGCGCGCGCACGAGCAGAGCGAGCGTTTCGATCGGCTGATGCAGGAGATGGCTGAGGAATCTTTGGCGGTGTACCGCGCGATGGTCCACGACGACCCCGACTTCGTGCGTTTCTTCGAGGCCGTCACCCCGGTCGGTGAGATTTCGCGCCTGAGGCTCGGTTCGCGTCCGGCCAGGCGATCCCGGTCGGCAGGGATGGATGACCTGCGGGCGATCCCGTGGGTGTTCTCGTGGACGCAGGCGCGGATCGTGTTGCCTGCCTGGTTGGGCCTGGGCAGCGCGCTGCGCGGGGCGCGGGAACGCCACGGCCTGGAGCAGCTGCGTCAGATGGGCGCCGAGTGGCCGTTCTTCACCAGCGTGCTGTCCAACGCCGAGATGGGCTGTGCCAAGGCCGACCTGGCGATCGCGCGCCGCTATGTGGCGCTGTGGGACGACTCTGCGGCGCGCCAGCGGATCTGGCGCCCGCTGGAGGCCGAGCTGAAGCTGACGATCCAGGAGCTGGTGCTGATCGGAGGCGGCGAGCGACTGCTCGACTCAGAGCCCGTGCTGCAGGCCTCGATCGACCGCCGCAACCCGGCCGTGGACCCGCTCTCGTTCGTCCAGGTGGAGCTGATGCGGCGCCTGCGTCAGGCGGGCGAGGACCCCCCTGAGCAGCTGCGCCGGGTGAGCCAGCTGACGATCAATGGAATCGCCAGCGGACTGCGCAATACCGGCTGAAGCCGACGATTCTCCGGGCAACGCGAATGCGCCCGGGCGTGGACCGGAATGAGATCGGGTAGGGTCCTTGCTGCGCTCATGCGCGGGCCACGGAAGCGGGAGGTCTCCGGGACCAGCCAGGCAGGGGGATCCTCGTGATCGTCTGGTTTTTGACGTCCCACGCGTCCGCCGAAGGGCTACCGAACCCAGAGGAGGCCGTATGCAGCGCACAGATACAGGCCGGCCGATCACGATCCTGATGGCCGACGACGACGAGGACGACCGTGATCTGGCCCGCGACGCCCTCGACGGCACCAGGCTGGCTGACCGGATGCAGTTCGTCGTCGATGGACAGGATCTGATCGACTACCTGCGTCACGACGGGCCCTACGCCACCGCGGCGCAGACCACGCCGCGCCCGTCTCTGATCCTGCTCGACCTCAACATGCCACGCAAGGATGGGCGCGAGGCGCTGGCCGAGCTCAAGGCCGACGAGTCGCTACGCCAGATTCCGGTGGTGGTACTCACGACCTCCAGTGACGAGATGGACGTGCGCAAGGCCTATGACCTCGGCGCCAGCTCCTACATCACCAAGCCGGTGACCCACAGTCAGCTGAAGCAGGTGATGCAGGGGATCGCCGACTACTGGTCGGGGATCGTCGAGCTGCCCGACCCGTCCGCTCTGTAGCGCCACTTTCACAACAACGCGGGCAGATCGGCGATCATGTGTGCAGCGCGGGCGAGAACGCGCCAACACCGACCACACAAAGACGCCCCACACACCTCGCATGTCCAGGATCGCACTGAACGAAAGA
>JBPCPC010000210.1:0-16743 GCA_050999585.1 Solirubrobacteraceae bacterium
GACAACCTGTGCGAGCGGTTGATCGAGTGGGATGTCAACACCATCTACGGGTTTCCCGGGGACGGGATCAACGGCATTCTCGGCGCGTTGCGCCGTCATCAGGAGCAGCTGCGCTTCATCCAGACCCGCCACGAGGAGATGGCGGCCTTCATGGCCTGCGGGCACGCCAAGTTCACCGGCCAGGTCGGGGTGTGCCTGGCCACCTCGGGACCGGGGGCCATCCACCTGCTCAACGGCCTGTACGACGCCAAGCTCGATCACACGCCGGTGGTGGCGATCGTTGGCCAGACCTTCGTGCGGGCGATCGGCGGCGACTTCCAGCAGGAGGTCAAGCTGCTCCAGCTCTACAGCGATCTGGCCTCGGCCTTTTGCGAACAGGTCAACACGCCGTCCAGCGTCCGGCACCTGGTTGACCGGGCGATGCGGATCGCCCAGGCCGAGCGCACGGTGACCTGCGTCATCGTGCCGGCCGACGTCCAGGACATGGAGGCGGTCGAGGAGCAGCCGCACGCCACCCACACCGTGCACTCCGGCGTGGGCTACTGGCCGGGGCGGCGAATCCCGACCGAGTCACAGCTCCAGCAGGCCGCCGACATCCTCAACGCCGGACAACGGGTGGCAATGCTCGTTGGCCAGGGAGCGCTGGACGCGACCGACGAGGTGATCGCGGTGGCCGACACGCTCGGCGCCGGAATCGCCAAGGCGCTGCTCGGCAAGGCGGCGGTGCCTGACGACATCCCGTACTGCACCGGGTCCATCGGCTTGCTCGGAACCAAGCCGAGCTGGGACATGATGCAGGGTGCCGACACGCTGCTGATGGTCGGATCGTCGTTTCCCTACTCGGAGTTCCTGCCCAAGACCGGCCAGGTCAGGGCGGTTCAGATCGACCTGCTCGGCCGGATGCTCAGCATCCGCTACCCGATGGAGCTGGCGCTCGAGGGCGACGCGACCGAGTCGCTGAAGGAGCTCCTGCCGCTGCTGCACCGCACGCAGGATCGATCCTGGCAGGAGGAGATCAAAAGCAACGTCGCCGACTGGTGGCGGCTGATGGACGAGCGTGGTCAACCCGCCGACCGCGACGGGCGGATCCGCCCCCAGGGATTGTTCAGCTCGCTCTCGCGCCAGCTGCCCGACAACGCCATCCTGTCATCTGACTCGGGCTCGGCGGCGAACTGGTACGCGCGCCAGATCAGGATCCGCCGCGGGATGAAGGCGATGCTGTCGGGGAACCTGGCGACGATGGTGCCCGGCGTGCCGTACGCGATCGCCGCCAAGTTCGCCTTTCCCGACCGTGTGTCGATCGCGATGGTCGGCGACGGCGCCATGCAGATGGGCGGGATGGCCGAGATGCTGACCGCGGCCAAGTACTACAAGACGTGGGCTGATCCCCGGATGGTGGTCCTGGTGCTGGTCAACGAGGACCTCAACCAGGTCACCTGGGAGCAGCGGGTGATGGAGGGCGACCCAGAGTTCAGGGCCTCGCAAGAGATACCGTATGTCGACTACGCCGCCTGGGCGGAGCTGATCGGCCTCAAAGGCATCAAGGTCACCGTGTCATCGGAGATCGACGAGGCGTGGCGCACGGCGTTGAGCGCCGATCGCCCGGTGATCATCAGCGCGCTGACCGATCCCAACGAGGCGCCGCTGCCGCCGCACATCACTTTCGCGCAGGCCGAGGGGTTCGCCAAATCTGTGGCCAAGGATCCCGACGGCGGCATCTCGGGGGCGGTCGAGTCGCTACGCGAGAAGGCCCAAGAGTTCCTGCCGGGACGCTAGCCATGAAATTGAGATCCACCGCCACGGCCAAGCGGAGCTCCGAGCATCGGATTGATCGCTGGGTCGCCAACGTCGAGCACGGACGGTTTGAGCGTTCGCTGTCGGGGATGACCGCGTTCGCGGCGCTGGTCACGACGTCCGAGGTGTATATCGAGCACTACCGGGCCAGCTTTGGCAACAAGATGATGTGGAGCCCGATCATCGTCACCCCTCCCGTGATGATCGCCGGGATCGGCGGCGTGTTCAGCCGCAAATGGGCCAAGACGTATCTACCGATCACCGCGGCGATCTACACGGCCAACGGCCTGCTGGGGGAGTACTACCACGCCCGCGGGGTGGCGCGGCGCCCAGGCGGCTTTTCCCAGCCCGCCTACAACATGGCGATGGGGCCGCCGATCATGGCGCCCGGTCTGATGACGATCGTCGGCGCGATGGGGCTACTGGCCGCCGTGCTGCGCCGGGAGGACTAGCCCATGGCCCCACCCGAGAAGCGAGACCTCACCAAGCCCGACCACCTGCCCAACCTGCGCCCCGGCCGGCAGCCCCGCCACCCGTCCTGGCTGCCGCGACAGCGCAACGGCACGACGCCCCAGATGATCGGACGCTATCCCGACTACGACGTGCTCGCAAACGCCGAGAACTGGGACGCCGCCACCCGCAAAGTGGTCACCGGCCGCCTGCAGATGACCGGTCCGCTGCGGTTCTTCACGCACGAGGAGGAGCCGGCGCTGCGCGCGCTCTGCAACGTCACCACGGCCCAGGACGCAGAGCCCCGAGTGCCCGTGGCCGAGATGGTCGACGAGAAGCTGGCCACCGGCAAGCTCGACGGCTACCGCTACGCGAACATGCCCCGGGACACCGACACCTGGCGCCTAGTGCTGCGCGGACTGGAGGAGACGGCGCGCGGCCGCTATGGGGCCGAGAGCGGGTTTGCGGCCGCGGACATCCAGACCCAGGAGGCGATCGTCGCGGCAATGTCCGACGGGTCGCTGAGCGGAGGAGCCTGGGACGAAGTCGACGTGTCGCGCGCATTCTCGGTTTGCATGCGCGCGATCCTAGCCGCGTTCTACTCACATCCCTGGGCGTGGAACGAGATCGGCTACGGCGGACCTGCCTATCCGCAGGGCTACATGCGCCTCGGTCCGATCTCGAGCCTCGAGCCGCACGAGCGCTCGGGCGCGACCTCCGAGGATCCGGTGCGGGCCGCGGGAGACGGTCCCACCACCCTATGAGCGGGCGTCTCAAATCAATGCTCAAGGGCGCGGTCGGTCCGCACGATAACGACTCGCGCTACCTACTCGACGTGCACCGTCGCGACATGCCCGGACAGGACACGATGGCGCGCTACTCCGACACCGATGAGGTGGACCTGGTGATCGTGGGAGCCGGCGCGGGCGGCTCGGTCCTCGCTCAGCGGCTCGCGCGGCGGGGTTGGCGGATCGTGGTCATCGAGGCCGGACCGTTCTGGCATCCCGACGAGGACTGGGTCTCTGACGAGGCCGGCTCGCACCAGCTGTACTGGACGCAGGAGCGGGTGATCGGCGGCGCGGACCCGATCGAGCTGGGTAAGAACAACTCCGGCCGCGGCGTGGGTGGGTCGATGGTCCACTACGCCGGCTACTGCCCCCGCTTTCATCCCTCGGACTTTCAGACGCAAACGCGCGACGGCGTCGGCGTCGACTGGCCGATTGACTACCCCGAGCTCAGGCCCCATTACGAAGAGCTCGAGCGCGAGCTGCCGGTCGCCGGCCAGGACTGGCCGTGGGGGGACCCGCATCACTATCCGTTCTCGCCGCATCCGATCGGCGAAGCCGCGCAGGTGCTGTGGCGCGGAGCGCTCGCACAGGGCATCGAGATGCGCGTCGGTCCCGTCGGAATCGTCAACGGGACGTTCGGCAACCGCCCGCACTGCATCTATCGGGGCTTCTGTCTGCAGGGCTGCAAGGTCAACGCCAAGGCCAGCCCGTATGTCACGCACCTCCCCGACGCGATCGCCCATGGGGTCGAGATTCGCGCCGGCAGTATGGCGGTCGGGGTCGAGATCGACAACGCGAGCGGACGCGCGGTCGGCGTCACCTATATCCGCGAGGGCGACGACACCACCCGTCAGCAGCGCGCGCGTGTGGTGACCGTCGCGGGCTACTCGATCGAGACTCCCCGGCTCCTACTGCAGTCAACGTCAAAGCGTCACCCCGATGGCCTGGGCAACGGCCACGATCAGGTCGGACGCTACGTGATGGTGCAGGGCGCCTCCCAGACCGCCGGACGGTTCCCGCAAGAGCTGCGGATGTACAAGGGGCCGCCGCCCGAGGTGTCATCCGAGCAGTTCTATGAGACCGACCCGTCGCGCGGGTTCGCGCGCGGGTTCTCGATCCAAACCGTTTCGCCGCAGCCGATCGGGTGGGCCGAGCACGTGCTCGCCGATGGCCACTGGGGCCCGGCGTTGCGCGAGTACATGCGCGACTACAACCACTGGACGGCGATCGGCGTCCTCAACGAGCTGCTCCCGGACTCCGACAATCGGGTCACGCTCGCCGACGACACCGATCCCTACGGGATGCCGGTCGCCCGCTTTGACTACAGCCTCACCGACAACGATCGGGCCAACATCGCCTACTCCACCGGCATCATCACCGACATCCTGCGCGCCGCCGGTGCCCAGGACGTGCTGACGATCCACCGCTACGCCCATCTCGTCGGCGGCGCGCGCATGGGCGCGAGCCCCGAGCGCAGCGTCGTCAGCTCAGACCACCGGGTCTGGGGAGTGCCCAATCTATTCGTCTGCGACGGAAGCGTCTGCCCGACCCAGGGCAGCGCCAACCCGGCGCTGACGATCATGGCGCTCGCCTCCCGGCTGGCGCAACGGCTCGGCGACGGGCAGATCAACGACCAGACTCGCGACGGGAGCCAGGCATGAGCAAACAGAACCACCCGGAGGTCGTCGTCGTCACCGGATCCTCGGGGGGTGTCGGGCGGGCGATCGCGCACGCGTTCGCCCGGCGCGGTGCTCACCTTGGTCTCCTCGCCCGGGGAGCGCAGTCGTTGAACGACGCCGCCGGCGAAGTCCGAGCCCTCGGCGGTCAGGCGCTGACGATCCCCACCGACGTGGCCGATCACGCGCAGGTGGAAGCGGCCGCCGAGCAGGTGGAGGAGCAGTTCGGCGAGATCGACATCTGGATCAACGATGCGATGGCGACGGTTTTCGCTCGGGTCACCGACATCGAGCCGGATGAGTTCAAGCGGGCCACCGAGGTCACCTACCTGGGGACCGTCCACGGCACGATGGTCGCACTGAAGCGCATGGTGCCCCGCAACCGCGGCAAGATCGTCCAGGTCGGTTCCGCGTTGTCGTACCGTGGCATCCCGCTGCAGGCGGCCTATTGTGGCGCGAAGTTCGCGATCCGGGGGTTCACCGATTCGCTGCGCACCGAATTGCTGCACGACAAGAGCAAGGTGCAGCTGACGATGGTGCAACTGCCGGGCGTCAACACTACGCAGTTCAACTAGTGTAGCTCCAAGCTGCCCGCCCACCCGATGCCCGTCCCCCCGATCTACCAGCCTGAGATCCCCGCCGAGGCCGTGTACTGGGCGGCTCACCACCACCGCCGCGAGCTGTGGGTGGGCTACAGCGCCGTGCAGGCAATCGTCGGCACGATGCTCGCGCCGAGCTTCGCCGACTGGTATCTCGCGAAGACCGCGTTCGGTGGCCAGCAGGTCAGCGACATGCCGGTGGCCCCGGGCCGGCCCGACAATCTGTACGAGCCGTTGCCGACCCAGGCAGCCACCCACGGCATCTTCGACGACAAGGCCAAGACCCGTAGCCCGCAGCTGTGGGCGACAACGCACCGGCGGATGCTCGGCGCGGGCCTGGCCGGGGTCGCTGCCGCTACGGTCAGCGCACTTCGGATCGACCGATGAGCAGCCCCCCGGCGGGCGCGAAATGGATCAATGACGCCCCGCATGTGCTGCGGGAATATGCGCTCCTGGCCGACGGCGAGCGCGGCGTGATCGTCGGCCCGCACGGCGACTTCGCGTGGATGTGCTTTCCGCGCTGGGACTCCGATGCTGTGTTCTGCACCCTGATCGGCGGATCGGGCAGCTACTCGATCACTCCCGAGGGCCGGTTCGTGTGGGGTGGGTACTACGAGCCAGGCAGCCTGATCTGGCGCAGTCGCTGGGTGACGGGCGATGCCACGATCGAATGCCGCGAGGCGCTCGCGCTCCCGAGCACAACCGACCGGGCGGTGATTCTCCGACGCGTGATCGCCGTCAAGGGCACCGCGCACGTCGACGTGGTCCTCAATCCCCGATCGGCGTTCGGCGCCCACGGCGCTCACGGGCTGGCCCTGCACGATGACGGCACCTGGACCGCTCAGCTTGGCGACGCGCGACTGACCTGGTCCGGCGGTGACGACGCCACCACCCGGGCCGACGGGCATGGCGGAAAGGCGCTGACCGTCGCGCTCACGCTGGCGGAAGGCGCGTTCCATGACCTCGTGCTCGTGCTGGCATCCGGGAACGCGTCTGGCGATCCGCCCGACCCCGGCTGGGCATGGCAGGGGGTCGAGTCCGAGTGGCGCAATCGGGTACCCGACTTCGGCCAGACGGTGGCGCCCCGCGACGCCGGTCATGCCTACGCGGTGCTGGCCGGCCTGACCAGCGCGGCCGGGGGCATGGTCGCCGCTTGCACCACCTCGTTGCCCGAGCACGCCCGCCAGGGACGCAACTACGACTACCGCTACGCCTGGATCAGGGATCAGTGCTACGCCGGTCAGGCGGTCGCCAAGCACAGCGCCCATGCACTGATGGACGACGCCGTGCGGTTCGTGAGCGAGCGTCTGCTCAGCGACGGGCCACACCTGAAACCCGCCTACACGATCACCGGAGGACCGGTCCCGGACGAACGCCGGCTCAAGCTCGCCGGCTATCCGGGGGGGTCCGACATCGTCGGCAACTGGGTCAATAGCCAGTTCCAACTCGACGCGTTCGGCGAAGCGCTGCTGCTGTTCGCAGCCGCCGCTGCACACGACCATCTCGACGCCGAGGCGTGGCGCGCCGCCGAGACGGCGATCGCCGCGATCGAGCAGCGCTGGCAGGAGACCGATACCGATGCGGGGGTGTGGGAGATCGACCCCGACGCATGGACGCACAGCCGGTTGATCTGCGCAGCCGGGCTGCGGCAGATCGCGGGCGTCCGGAGGGGCGGCGAGGCGGCCGCCGGCTGGGTGTCGCTGGCCGACCGGCTGGTGTCAGACACGGCCAGTAAGGCGGTCCATCAATCAGGTCGTTGGCAGCGTTCGCCCGGTGATCCCCGCCTCGACGCCGCGCTCCTGCTCGCCGCGGTGCGGGGAGCTATCCCGGCGGCCGACCCGCGCTCGATCGCGACGTTGCGTGCGGTCGAGGCAGAGCTCACCGAGGACGGCTACTGCTACCGCTTTCGCCCCGACGAACGTCCGCTCGGACAGGCCGAGGGGGCGTTTCTGCTGTGTGGCTTCTGGATGGCGCTCGCCTGGGCTCAGCAGGACGAGCCGGTGAAGGCGGCCCGCTGGTTTGAGCGCACCCGGGCAGCCTGCGGGCCGGCGGGGCTGTGCTCGGAGGAGTTTGACGTCACCGAGCGCCAGCTGCGAGGCAACCTTCCCCAGGCGTTCGTCCACGCGCTGCTGCTCGAGTGCGCGGTGCAGGAGCAGGCCGGAATGTGATCGGCGCGACGACCGAGGCGATGCTGGTCGCCCGCGTCCTCTACGGCCTCGGCCTGCTGTTGAAACCGGGCCGGATCCTCAGCGTGGTCGGCGGTTCGCCGGATGCAACCGTGTGCCGGCTGGCACGCGTGCTCGGCGCTCGCGAGCTGACCCAGGCGATGCTCCTCGCGCGGCGCCCGACCCGAACTCGGCTCGCGATCGGGGCGGCGGTCGACCTAACCCACTCGTGCACGATGCTCGCCGTCGCGATTGACCGGCCCGCTCACCGCGGCCCGGCGAGGGCCAGCGCACGGGTCGGGATCGCCTGTGCGCTGATTGAGCTCATCCAGGTCGGGCGCCGTCGCGCCTAACCCACGGCGACCGATCGCCGAGCAGTCGGGTTCACGGCCGCGAGCCGGGAACCCTCAGCAGTGCGTCCGAGGTCGGATCACGCCGGCCCACGGGTTCGACGACCGTCAGCCAGGGCTCGATCTCGGGACCGACCGCCATCCCCAGATGTCTCGCGAAGCCGAGCGACCGAAGCCAATCGTGCGCGTTGCCCGCCTAGACCGGGAGCGACGCCGCTGAGCGTACCCGCGGCACTGCCGTCGGCGCAAGCAGGATGACGCGCTCGCCGGCGATGAGAATCGTGTCACCGTCGAGCGAGCCGCCCTCTCCATCCCCGGCGACGGCGATGACCAGCGTCCCGGGAGGCCAGGCGATGCTGGTGACGCTGTGGCCGATCGCGGGTGAGTCGGGCCCAACCGTGAGCTCGACGATTTCGTAGTTGCTCAGCGGCGTGCTCGCCTGATGAGCGACCGCCGCGGGGTCAGCGGAGGCGAAGTCAGCCGCGACGGCTCCCTCCTCGGTCGATCGATCAGACGCCGCAACGCTGCGCGCCAGCGCGCCGATGACGTCGTCGCGCGTGATCCAGCCCTCCAGGTGCGCCTGGTCATGGGAGAGAACCGGCAGGCCGGAGTGTCCGTACAGGGTGAGCTGGCGTAGCGCCTGCTCGAGCGTCTCGTCGACGAACAGCTCCTGGGGCTGGCGGGTGTCGGTGACCGATCCGGCGAGACGCTCCCAGCGCTCGCCGCCGATCTGGCCGGCGTCGTGCTGTGAACCATTGCCCGACAGGGTCGCGGCCGCAGCGGTATCTGAGACCGGGCGCATGGCGTCGGCGACGGTGAGCGTCTTCAGCACATTGGTCGTGCGCGGCCGTTCGATATCGATCCCGCGGCGCAGCAGCTTCGTCGTGTAGACGCTCGCCGACGAGATGTGCTTCGACACCCCGGCAGCGATCCCGCAGGTGAGCATGATCGGCAGGGTGATGGTGAAGTTGCCCGTCATCTCCACCACGCTGGCGATCGCGGTCAACGGTGCCTGGGCCGCGGCGGCGAAGACGCCGCCCATCGCCACGACGGCATACAGCGCCGGCGGCCCGACCGCCGGACCGAACAGGTGATCGGCGAGGGTGCCGAACGCCATCCCGGCCATCGCGCCGACGAATAGCGACGGCGCGAACACGCCGCCGGACCCGCCGATCGCGAGGGTAAGGCTGGTCGCCAGGACCTTGCTCAGCAGGAACAGGATGATCAGACCGACCACGACGTGGCCGCCGATGACCGAGTTCATCACCGGATAGCCGACGCCATACATCTGCGGCACCGCGAGCAGCAGCGCGCCGAGCGCGACGCCACCGACGGCGGGACGCGCCCACTCGGGCCGACCCTTCCACAGCTCGTCGACGTAGTCCTCCAGCCAGTACAGAAACGTCTTGAAGCCGACGCCGATCAGCCCGGCGGCGACGGCGAGCACGGCGACGAGCAGATAGGTGGCGTCGTTGGTCACCGTCAGCCCGTGGGGCAGCGCGTTGAAGAAGGGGGCGGAGCCGAAGAACGCGCGGCTGACGATGTCGCCGGTGACCGCGGCCACGCTGGTCGCCACCAGTGCGTCCAGCGAGAATTCGCGCAGCACGATCTCAAAGCCGAAGAACAGTCCGGTGAGGGGAGCGTTGAAGGTCGCGGAGATTCCGCCGGCGGCCCCACAGGCCACGATCACCCGCAGCCGAGTCTCGCTCATCCGAACCCGCTGCCCGAGGGTGGAGGCCAGCGCGGACCCGATCTGAACGATCGGGCCTTCGCGCCCGACTGAGCCCCCGACGCCGATCGTGATCGCCGAGGCGAGCGCCTTCACGACGGTAACCGGGGGTCGAATCCGCCCTCCGTTCTCAGCGACCGCGAGCATCACCTCCGGAACGCCATGACCTCTGGCCTCGCGAGCGAAACGCTGGACCAGCGGGCCGTAGAGTAGACCACCCAGGACCGGGACGATCAGCACGAACCACAGGCCGAGACCCGGCAGGTGCAGGCTGGCCGCATGTCCCTGCTGGCCGAACTGGTCATAGCCGGTGACCAGCCAGGTGCTGCCGAAGACCAGCCACCGAAACCCGACGGCGCCCAAGCCCGCTCCGGCACCCACCACGAGCGCCATCGTGACCAGCCCCAGGCGACTGGATCCCAGCCACGCCGACGCTGCCGCCAGGACCGAGCGGCGAGCGCGACGGGAATCGGCTGCGACGGCGACCGGACCCGTCATCCAGCGAGATCCCATCCGAGCGACCAGTCCTGCTCGGGGACCTCACCGGCCGCGTCGGCAAACGCACGCAATGCGACTAGCACCAGGTCACGGTGACCGACGGGGATGCGCTGGACGATCGTGCTGATCTCCTCCCGCCGGCGGCGGCTGACCTCAGCCACGAGCTCACCCCCGTCCGCGTTCAGCGAGACGCGGACGACCCGCCGATCCTCATGGGAGCGGCGCCTGCTGACCAGCCGCTTGCGCACCAATCGGTCGACCATCCTGGTCGCCGTCGACCGGTCGACGCACAGCGCCGTGGCCAGCTGCGCGAGGCGTTGCGGTCCGCGCGCGGCGAGCTCGACCAGCACCCGGTACTGCGCCAGCGTGACATCCTCGGCCACCGTGGCCAGCGACCGAGCCGCGACGCCCACGAGGGCGCGGCTGGCCCCGAGAACACCATCGACGAGTTCGTCCCGGGCGGGCTCGCGCAGCGCTCGCTCGCTCGCCGAAGGTGTCGTGGAGCTTGTGTGCATAGAGCTATTATTGCACTATGCACATAGTCGTGCCGGCTCACGTCAGGTGCCCGATGATCAGGTCGGTCACCGCCCCGGCTCGCTCGACGGTGGACAGGTGGGCCGCGGGATCAAGGAGCTCGAAAGCCGCGCCCGGGACGGCCGCGGCGATCTCGCGGCCCTGCTCGGGCGCGATCGCGGTGTCCTGAGCCCCGCCGATGACGAGCGTCGGCGCCTGCACGGCATTCAGCTCACCGCGCACGTCGTGCCCCGCGACCGCCTCGCAGCAGCTCGCATAGCCCTCGGGCGGAGTGCCAGCGACCATCGCCCGGTGGCTGGCCACCACGTCGGGATGAGCGGCGGCGAACGGTTCGGTGAACCACCGCGCGACCACCGCATCGGCGACCACCTCGACGCTGCCGGCCTCACGCACCGTCGCCGCGCGCTGCGTGAACGCGTCGCCGTTGAGCGTGCGAGGCGAGCTGCAGATGACAACCAGGCGCTCGATCCGCTCGGCCGCGTGGATCGCCAGCCACTGACCGACCATCCCGCCGATCGACAGACCGCAGTAGTCGGCGCGCTCGATCTCCAGGCGGTCCATGAGCGCGAGCACGTCGCCGCCGAGCTCGGCGATCGAATACGGCCCATCGGGGACCGGGGACGCGCCGTGGCCGCGGTTGTCGAAGCGGATCACGCGGCACTGCGCGCTCAGCGCCGAGAGCTGGGGATCCCACATCTCGAGGCTCGTGCCCAGCGAGCCGCCGAGCAGCAGCACCGGTCTACCGGCGGGCCCGTCGCTGCGGTGATGAAGATCGACGACGGTGGTCATTGACGGTGGGCCTCCAGGGCCCGGTCGATCAGCCGCGAGACGCCGTCGGGCTGTGGGCGGCTGCCGGTGGCGGCGCGCTCCAGGTTGGCGGCCATCCGCCCCGCGTCGACGCGCAGTCCCTCGAGCAGCTCGCGCGCCCAGGCCGTCGCCGAGGCGGTGAGGATGAGCAGCTCGGTGTGGGTCCCCCACTCCGCCTGCCAGGCCCCGGCGGCGCGCTCGTGCTCCTGCTCCATCGCCGCCAGCACGGTCGCGACCAGGCCGGGGGCGCGCTTGGCGCAAGCCAGCACCGAGACCGCGGCGACCGGGTTGCGCTTGTGCGCCATCGCGCTTGAGCTTCCGCCCTCCCCACTCTCGGCGACCTCCCCCAGCTCCTGCGAGGAGAGCAGCGTCACGTCCCGGGCCACCTTTCCCAGCACGCCGGCAAGCGTCCCCAGCGCCGTCGCGAGCCCCGCCGCGGGCAGGCGGATCGTCGCCCACGGCAGCACCGGCTCGGCCAGCCCAAGCTCCACGGCGACGCGGGCCGCGACCGCCGGCGAACGGCCGCCAACCGGACCGCCCATCTGGACCGGCAGCCCGGCTTCGCGCACCGTCTGAAGCGTGGCGCGAGCGGCGTCGATCCCCGCCAGCCAGCCCGCGGCGCGCAATCCGAACGTCGTCGGGAGCGCCTGCTGGAGCAGGGTGCGGCCGATCATCGCGGTGTCGCGATGGGTGTCGGCCAAGCGGGCGGTGGCGTCAGCGGCGGCCCGGGCATCGTCGAGCAGCGGACCGAGCGCCCGGCGGGCGACCAGCATCAGCGCGGTATCGACGATGTCCTGGCTGGTCGCCCCCGCGTGGACGTGCTCACGAGCCGACGCGGGGACCGCTTCGCGCAGCGCCGCGACCAGTCCGACCACCGGAGTGGCGTGCCGGGCGGTCTCGCGGGCCAGCGCGGCGGCGTCGAAGCGCTCCGCGCGGCAGGCCTCGGAGATCTGGCTGGCGGCGAGAGCCGGGATTTCGTCAACGCCGGCCAGCGCGCGGGCGAGCGCCCCCTCGACGTCGAGCATCGCCTGCAGCCAGGCCACGTCGGTCAGCTGCCCCGCCGCGGCGCCGCGCGCGTACATACCGGACAGCAGCGCGGCCATCGGATCAGACCGCGAAGAACACAGTCTCGCCCGGTCCCTGCAGGCGAATGTCAAAGCGATAGCCGCCCCCATCGCCCGCACGGGCGATCAGCGTCTCGCGCCGGTCGGCGGGCACGCGGGCCAGCACCGGATCGGCGGCGTTGGCCTGCGCCTCGTCGTCGAAGTAGATCCGGGTCACGCAGCGTTGCAGCATCCCGCGCGCCATCATCGTGACGGCGAGATGCGGCGCCTGCAGCGCACCCGTCGCGTCTGATCCGGGCACGCGCCCGGGCTTGACCGTGACGATCGCAAACGTCCCGTCACCGGTCTCTGCCCCGTAGCGGGCGAACCCCCGGAAGCCGGGGCGCTCCGACGCGCCGCCGTAGCTGTGTAGATCGGCGAAGCGCCCGTCCGGATCGGCCTGCCAGGTCTCGATCAGGAAATCCGGCACGACGTCCCCGGCCCCGTCGTACACCGTGCCCGAGATCGTGAATGCGTCCACGGCGCCGTCGGCGATCGCATGCGGGCCCTCGGGCCAGGGCAGCCCGATCGCGAAGTACGGGCCGACCGTCTGCGATGGGGTGCTGCCGAAGATCACCGAGGCTCCTCAAACGGCGTCGCCGCCGGGCCACGCAGATAGATGTCGAACTGAAACGCTGAAGCCCAGTCGGGCTGGGTGTCGTGGATCGAGAAGCGGGAGATCATGCGTTCACGCGCGCGTTCATCGGTGACCGAATTGAAGATCGGGTCATACGCGAACAACGGGTCGCCCGGGAAGTACATCTGGGTCACCAGGCGTTGCGCGAACGCCCGGCCCATCAGCGAGAAGTGGATGTGCGCGGGACGCCACGCGTTGTAGTGATTCCCCCACGGATACGGGCCGGGCTTGAGCGTCAGGAAACGGTAGCGCCCGTCGTCGTCGGTGACGCAGCGCCCCGCCCCGGAGAAGTTGGGGTCAAGCGGCGCGGGCCAGTTGTCCGAGGCGTGCCGGTAGCGCCCGGCGGCGTTGGCCTGCCAGACCTCCACCAGGGTGTTGCGCAGCGGTTTCCCCTCGGTGTCGAACACCCGGCCTGAGACCGTGATCCGCTCGCCGATCGGCTCTCCCGCGTGGGCGGTGAGCAGGTTGGCATCGTCGGGGGACATCACCCGCACGTCGCCCAGCGCTGGTCCGGTGATCTCGGTGATCGTGTGCGGCAGATAGACCAGCGGCTGACGGGGGTGGCGCAGCGCGGTCGACTTGTACGGGGGGTGGTCCAGGCAGGGGTGCAAACCCTCGTCGCGCAGATACTGGCTCGGGGTGTCGGTTACGCGGGCAGATGCTCGGCTGGGCGTGGTCCTGGTCTCGGCGCTCATCGTTGCTCACGGCCTCCTCGGGTCATCGGCTCTCCAGCTCCCGTAGCGCCTCCAGCTCGCCGCGGGCCGGCGGCGGCGAGTGCAGCGGCGGTTTGACCACGTGCAGGTCCCAGCCGGTCGCCTGCAGCACCTCGGCCAGCGTCACACCGGGGTGCAGGCGGGTCAGCGACAGCTCGCAGGTCTCGGGGTGGGGCTCCAGCGTGCACAGGTCGGTGATCACCGCTGTCGGGCCGCGCCCACGCAGACCGAGGCGCTCACGGTCCCCGGGACCATCGCCGTAGCCGACGGTGGTGCGAAAATCCAGCTGGGGCACGAACGTGCGCGTGGAGTGCGGGGCGATCACCACCACCTCCCGGCAGAACCCGGCGATCTCCGGTGCTCCGCCGGCGCCGGGCAGACGCGTCCGGGGATGCGCGTAGTCGCCGATCACGGTCGAGTTGAGGTTCCCGAAGCGATCGACCTGGGCCGCGCCGAGAAACGCGACCTCGACTCGCCCGGTGCCGATCCAGTAGTTGAACATCTCCGGGACCGACACGACCACGTCGGCGGTCTGCGCCAGTTCGCCGTCGCCGATCGACAACGGGATGCGCTGCGGCTTGGCGCCGATCGTGCCCGATTCGTAAACGAGCACCAGCTCGGGGTTGTGGACCATCCGCGCGAGGATCGCGGCGGTGCTGGGACGGCCGACGCCGATGAACACCGAGCGCGCGGTGGTCAGGCGCCGGGCCGCGATGATCGTCTGGATTTCGCCCCGCGTGGCCTCGCTCACCGGGCGGGCACCTCGTCCAGCACGTGCTCGTGCATCCACTCGCTGAAGTCGTCGCGGTCACGGCTGAGCTTGTCCCAGTAGCGGTAGAAGTCGTTGTCGCGGGTGGTGATCCCCAGGCTGTAGGACGGCAGCGAGCCGCCGGGGGCGGGCGCGACCACATCGATCACCCATCCGGGGATGATCACCCCGCCGGGGCGCGGCTCCAGCTCTGAGACGATCCGCTCGACCGTCACCAGCGATCGGTCGGCGGACAGCACCGCCTCCTTCTGCACGCCGGGGATGCCCCACAGCTGCACATTGCCGGCGCGGTCGGCCTCTTGGGCGTGCACAATCGCCACGTCGGGGCGCAGGGCGGGCACGGCGATCAGCGACTCGCCGGTGAACGGACACGTCACCGGGGCCACGGGCGCAATCGCCGCCAGGTCGGTCCCGACATACCCGCGCATCAGCGCGCACGGCATCCGCGCGGCGCCGGCGACGTAGCGGTTCGCCATCCCGGCGTGGCTGTGCTCCTCGAGCTCGAGCTCGCGCGGCCAACCGTGCTCGACCGCGTCGCGGAAGCGGTGCAGGCTGCCCACGCCGGGATTGCCGCCGTAGGAGAAGACCAGCTTGCGGGCGGCACCGATCCCGATCATCTGGTCATAGAGGATGTCAGGGGTCATCCGGATCAGCTCCAGCTCCTGGCGACCCTGGCGCAGGATCTCGTGGCCGGCGGCGAACGGGATCAGGTGCGTGAAGCCTTCGATCGCCACCGCATCGCCGTCATGCACGAGCTGCGCGACGCCGTCGGCCAGCGAGGTCAGCTCAGCCATTGGCGACTGCAGTTTGCGCAAGCGGGAGCCCGACGTAGTTCTCGGCCAACGACGTCGCCGCGGCGTCCGAACTGACCACGTAGCGCAGCTGGGAGCGCTGCAGCTGGCGCCCGTAGGCGTCGTCGGTGGGGTCTGAGTGCAGCATCGTCGTCATCCACCAGGAGAAGTGCTGGGCGCGCCACACCCGCGTCAGGCAACGGTCAGAGTACTCGTCCAATCCGGTGTCCGAACCGGTGGCGAGGTGATCGCTAAGCGCGTGGGCCAGGACCGTCACGTCGGCCACCGCGAGATTCAGCCCCTTGGCTCCGGTCGGCGGCACGATGTGGGCGGCGTCGCCGGCGAGCAGCAGCCGACCGTGGCGCATCGGCGCGGCGACGAAGCTGCGCATTGGCGTGATCGACTTCTCGGTCACCGGGCCCTCGGTGAGCTCGAAGCCGTCGCTGGCCAGGCGCGCGTGCAGCTCTGACCAGATCCGATCGTCAGACCAGTCGGCGACGTCCTCGCCGGGGGCCACCTGGATGTAGAGCCGGCTCACGGTCGGTGAGCGCATGCTGTGCAACGCGAAGCCGCGCTCGTGGTGGGCGTAGATCAGCTCGTCGGTCGAGGGCGCCACGTCGGCCAAGATCCCCAGCCAGGCGAACGGATACTCGCGCTCAGAGACCGTAAGCAGCTCGCCGGGGATCGCCGCGCGGCAGATGCCGTGAGAGCCATCGCAACCGGCGACCAGATCGCAGCGCAACTCGTAAGGCCGCCCGCCGCGCGTGTACCGAATCACCGGCTCGTCGCCGTTGAGCCCGTCGACCGAGACGTCGTCGCAGTCAAAGTACAGCGGCGCATCGGTCTGCCCGCGCGCCTCGATCAGGTCCTTGACCACCTCGGTCTGGCCGTAGATCATCACCCCGCGGCCGCCGGTCAGCTCGCTCATCGCCACGTGGTGGCGCTCACCGTCGAAGGTCAGGTAGATGCCCCCGTGGCGCAGCCCCTCGCGGTCCATCCGCTCCCCCACGCCGGCCTCGCGCAGCACCTCGATCGTCCCCTGCTCGAGCACCCCGGCCCGGATCCGCGCCTCCACGTACTCCTGGCTGCGGGCCTCCAGGATCACGGCCTCGATCCCCTGACGGTGCAGCAACTGCCCGAGCAGCAACCCCGCCGGACCGGCGCCGATGATGGCCACCTGGGTTCGCTGCGAGGTCACGCTGATCAGGACGATAGTGCTTTTGCTGTGGGCGCACAGCGCCCACCTAGCCGCTCTGCGAACGCGCTTGGTGTCGGGGTCGCAGTTCCGGCGGCGCCGGCGGCGCCGGCGGGATAGGCTGGCACCGTGCGCAGCTTGATGC
>JBPCPC010000268.1:0-5775 GCA_050999585.1 Solirubrobacteraceae bacterium
TGCCGACGCCGACGCCGGGCTTGAAGACCGTGCCGCGCTGGCGCACGATGATCTCGCCGCCGGTGACGGTCTGACCGGCGAACACCTTCACGCCCAGGTACTTGGGCTTGGAGTCGCGGCCGTTACGGCTGGAGCCGAGCCCCTTCTTATGTGCCATCGGAGCCTCCTGAGGTCGCTGCCTTCGAGCTGGTGGCTGCCTTCGAGCTGGTGGCGGCCTTCGCGGCGCTGGCGGGCAGACCCAGCGACGTAATCTCGATCCGGGTCAGCTCCTGGCGATGGCCGTTGCGGCGCCGGTACCCGCGCTTGGGCTTGAACTTGACGATCCGCAACTTGGGCCCGCGCTCATGAGCGACGATCTTCGCCTGCACCTTGACCTTGGCCAGGTCCTCGCCGTCGACCACGTCTGCGCCGTCGACGATCAGCAGCGGCAGCAGATCGACCGTGGCGCCGTCGTCGTCGGGCAGCCGCTCGATCAGCAGGGTCTGGCCCTCGCTGACGCGGTACTGCTTTCCACCGGTTTTGACGATTGCGTACATGATCTATTCCGTGGTGCCTGAGCCGCCCGCGGTGCTACCGGCCTTGGCGCTCGAACGGCGTCGCCCGCCTCTGCGGCCGCGACGCCGAGACGGCGAGTCTAGATCATCTCCGTCCTCACCCGACGCGCCGTCCGGCGAAGACTCGGTCAGGCCCTTGACGTCGACCAGCGAGGCCACCGCGGCGGTGCGACCCACCTCCTCGATGCGGACCATGTGCTTCTCACCGACGTACTTGGTTCCGCCCTTGATCGCGATCACGTAGCCGTCGATCTTGGCGACCGCGTCGCCCGGGTTGTACATGTGCGGTTCGACGATGTCGACGTGCACCTCCTCGCCCTCGCGAAACGGGAGCGCGCGCTCGAGCACCTCCTCGCGGTCACCCTCCAGCAGCACCGCGAAGTGCTCCAGCGGCAGCCCCTCAGAGCCCTCGAAGTGAAACCACTTGCCGGTCTGCTCCTCGACGGCGTGCAGCACCCGCGCGTCGTTGCCGGTGAACTCGGCGCTCACCCGCGGGTTCATCTGGATCAGGATCGCGTCGGCGGAGCTCTCCTTGGCCAGGTCGCGCATCCGGCGCTCGAACTCGATCGCGATCGTCTCCTCGGACTTGATCACGCCCTCGCCGTCGCAGGTGGGACAGGGCCGGGTCATGATCTCGCGCACCCCCTCGGTGACGTTCTGGCGCGTCATCTCGACCAGCCCGAGGGGAGAAATCTCGACCACGAAGGTCTTCGTGCGGTCCTCGTCGAGCGCCTTGCGCAGCGTCTTGAGCACCGCGTCGCGGTTGCGGGCCCTCGCCATATCGATGAAGTCGATGACGATGATCCCGCCGATGTCCCGCAGGCGCAGCTGGCGCACCACCTCGTCGGCGGCCTCGAGGTTGGTCTTGGTGATCGTGTCCTCGAGTCGGGCGCCCTTCCCGCGGCCGATGAACGAGCCCGAGTTGACGTCGATCACCGTCAGCGCCTCGGCGTAGTCGATCACCAGGTAGCCGCCGCTGGGCAGGTCGACCCGACGCGAGAGGGTCGAGGCGAGCACGTTCTCGACCCCGAAGGCCTGCAGCAACGGGGTGTCCTCCTCCCACAGCTCCACCTGGTCGACCAGCTCCGGCGAGGTGCGGGAGAAGAACGACGTCAGGCGCTGCAGCTGCTTGGGATCGTCGACCACCGCACGCTCGAAGTCGGCGGAGAAGATGTCGCGCACGACCCTCACCGAGAGGTCGGCCTCCTGGAAGGCCAGCGCCGGCGCCTGGGTCTCCTCGACCCGCTTCTGCAGCACGTCCCCGAGCTTGAACAGGTAGACCAGCTCACGCTCCAGGTCGGCGCGCATGGCCCCCTGGGCGGATGTGCGGATGATCGCGCCAGCCCCCTTGAGCTCAAGCTTGGACGCCTCCTTGCGCAGCCGGTCGCGCTCCTTCTCATCCATGCGGCGCGACACGCCGACGCCCTCGCCGTAGGGCGCGTAGACCATGTAGCGCCCGGCAATCGTCAGGTCCATCGACAGCCGAGCGCCCTTGGTCTTGAGCGGGTCCTTGACGACCTGCACGACGATGTCCTGCCCCGGCTTGAGCATGTCGGTGATGTTGCGCCCGTCCCGGGTCCCGCCGCGACCGCGCCGTGGCGCCTCGACGCCCGGAAGCACGATCTCGTCGACGTGCAGGAAGCCGTTCTTCTCCAGGCCGATGTCGACAAACGCGGCCTCGAGTCCGGCCAGGACGTTGTCGACCTTGCCCTTATAGATGTTGCCGACGATCGAGCGGTTGCCTCGACGCTCCAGGTACAGCTCGGCGACCTGGTAGTCGCTCGAGGTTGTGGCCGGCTTACGGCGCCGGGGGGTGGTGCTAGTGCTGGGCTTGCGAGGCGCGGGGGTTCCCGAGGCCTCCAGCAGCGCCACGCGAGTCTCCCCGCGGTCGACGCTGACCAATACTTGCTTCTTCAATTTTTGTCAGTCCTTTGAAATCTTGGGGGCGCGCGGATCTGTACGCGCGCACCCCTATGAAATTAGCGTGCGGCTCTTGCCTGTCTGGGCGATTCGAGCCTGGATGTAGATCGACTCGAGTAACCCGATGGCGATAAAGGTGACGATCACCGAAGACCCGCCGTAGCTGACCAGCGGTAACGGGACGCCCGTGATGGGCATGATCCCGATCGTCATTCCGACGTTCACGAAGATCTGGAACATGAGCATCGCGAGGATGCCGGCGGCAATCAGGGTGCCGAATAGGTTCTTGCTCATCGTGAGGATTCTCAGGGCGCGCCAGATCAGCAGCGCGTACAGCGACAGCACCACCGCGGCACCCGCGAATCCATAGGTCTCCCCGACGGCCGCGAACACGAAGTCCGTGTCGTTCTCGGGCAGGAAGTTAAGTTTTGTCTGGGTCGCGTTGTTGCCGCGACCGGTCTTCTGGCCCGATCCGATCGCGATCTCGGATTGGAGGATCTGATAGCCCGGGTCGGGCTGCCCCGCCTTGACCGTCTGATGCGGGTTGATGAACGCCGTCAGCCGTTGTAGCTGATACGGCTTGAGCAGGTGCACGCCGAGCGCCGGTGCGCCGGCGATCACGATCGCGAGCGCGACCACGAACATCGTCACCAGGCCGGCCAGTTGCTTGAACGAGGTGCCGGCGAAGAACAGCACGCTGAAGCCGATCGCGACGAAGACCATCCCGGTACCGAGATCGGGCTGCGGGATCACCAGCAGCGCAGCGATCAGCGCCAGCAGCATGATCCGGGCGGTGGTCCGCCACTCGTGCAGGCGGCGCGAACGGTCAACCGCGAACCCGGCCAGCGCCACGATCACGAGCACCTTGCCGAACTCCGAGGACTGGAACTCCAGCAGCGGCAGCGGGATCCAGCGATGGGCGCCCTGGATCGCGGGCATCCCGTAGACGACCAGGTTCAGCGCGATCATCACGGCCAGCAGCCCCAGCTTGTACTCGCGCAGCCGCGAGTAGTCGATCCGGCTGATCAGCAGCGCCACCAGCAGCCCGATCGCGCCGAAGATCGCCTGGCGCTGGACGTAGTACATCGGCTGCCCGGCGACCGCATGGCTGGTGGCGCCCTTCAGCGTCAGCAGCGAGCAGCCGAGCAGACCGAGCGCGCCCAGCAGCAGCAGCGGATCAAACAGCGGCAGCGAGCGTCGGCGGGGCATCACCGTCTCTGACCCCGGTTGGATCGACGTGGCGCTCACAGCGTCTTGGAGCTTCCCGCCACGTAGGGCCCGGGCTTGCCGTAAAACCACTGGTTGAGGATCTCACGCGCCACCGGGGCCGCCCCGACCGCGCCAAACCCACCCTGCGCGACGGTCACGACCACCACAATCGGCCTACTCGTGGCGGACGCGGGCACAAAGCAGGCATACCACGCGTAGTCGTTCTGACCGGTGTACTGCGCGGTACCGGTCTTGCCATACACCTGCTGCGGGAACTTCGCAAACACATCCGCTGACGTCCCTCCGGGCTGGGAAGCCGCCGCGCGCAGACCCGCGCGAATCGTCGCCAGATACGCCGAATCGATCGCGATACGCCGCGACGCCGGCGGATCGATCTTCTGCAACACCGTCCCGGAATTGTTCTCCACGTTCAAACCGACATGCGGACGCACGATCGTGCCGCCGTTGGCCAACGCCGCATACACCACCGCCAACTGCAACGGCGTGACCTGCACATCGCCCTGCCCCACCGCCAATGAGACGTTATCTCCGGCTGACCACGGACGATCAGTCCCATCAGCGATCCCACAGCCCCCCGCCGCATGCCTGGGCTTGCCCTTGAACTGACCGAGCGCGTGATCACACTGATACTCCAGCTCGTTGCGGCTCGCGCGCCACCGTGGCGACGGCAGCGTCCCCGCCAGCTCACCCGGCAGATCAATCCCCGTCTTCTGCCCAATCCCGAACTTCCGCGCCCAATCCTGCAACGGGCCGCCGTTGGGATGCAACGTCGGGCTGGCATTCAGCTTAGCGCCGAGATTATAAAAGAACGTATCCGACGAAACCCGGATCGCGTTGAGCAGATCCAGCGGTCCGTTCGACGCTCCCCCCGCGTTCTGACGACACTGAATGCCGATACAGAACTTCCCCGTGTCGTCATAGGTCTGACTGGTCGTCCACAGCCCGCTCTGCAACGCCGCCGTCGCCGTGATCGGCTTAAACGTCGACCCCGTCGGCCCGACACTATCGATCGCCCGATTCAGCAGCGGATAATTCGCTGACTTGCTGGTCAACTGGTCGTACTTCGCCGTCGACAGGTTCGACGTGAAAATATTCGGGTCATAGCTAGGCAACGACCCCATCCCGTACACCGACCCGTCCTGGGGATCCAACGCCACAAACGAACCCCCATTCGCCGGATAGTTGGAATCGATCGACTGCTGCAACGCGTTCTGACCCACCCGCTGTAACCCGGTATCCAGCGACAGCGCCAGGTTGTGCCCGGCCACGGGGTTCTTGGTCTGGTGACTGCCGGTTGGCTCGCCCAGCGCGTTGACCTGGACCTGTTCGCGGCCGTCCTTGCCGCGCAGGTACTTGTCATACGCGGCCTCCAGCCCCGACTGGCCGATGATCGCGGTCGGCGCGATCCCCTTGTAACCGGGTTGCCCGTACTGCTGCGGGCTGATCGGGCCGACGGTGCCGAACAGCTGGGCGGCGAGCTGCTTCAGCGGGTAGTTGCGCAGGTAGACGGTCCGGACCTCCACCGACGGGAACTCGTTCTGGCGCTCGGCCAGGTAGTACTGAACCGGCTTGCCGACGTCGGTCTTGATCGTGATGTCGTTGTAAGGCTGGATCGCCAGCTGTTGATCGACCAGGCACGGGACCTTGGCCAGCCGGCGAATGACGGGGGGGTTGCCGGCGATCACGCACTGGCGGGGGTTGGTCGGGATCTGCAGCACGCCGGCCAGGCGGTGATACAGCCGGCTGCGGACTCGCGCGGACTTCGGCAGCGCCGACGGTGAGATCTGCACCGCCTGCGCGCGGCGGCTGTCGACCAGGATGTTGCCGGCGCGATCCAGGATGTTGCCCCGCTCGCCCGGGACCGAGACGTTACGGATGCGGTTGACGGTCGCCGCCTGCACGTAATGCGAGCCCGAGAGCACCTGCAAGAACCACAACCGGAAGAAGATGATCGCAAACAGCGCCAGCGCGACCGAGCCGATGATCGCGACCCGCAACGCGAGCTGCGGGGTCAGCGGCGGCCGGCGGTCCTCGGGGGGATCGATCATGACCGGATCCCGCCCCCTTGACC
>JBPCPC010000278.1:0-12275 GCA_050999585.1 Solirubrobacteraceae bacterium
CACCTCAGGGCGCCCTGGCTGGACAGCATGGGCCCGATCTGGCGCTCGGACTGGCGCCAGCTGGACCTCGATCACGGTTTTGACCCCAGTCCGGTCGCGGACGTGCCCGCCGCCCGGGCCGACCCCCCACCGGTCCTGCCACCATCACCGGTCAACGATGTCGAGCCCCCGCTCGGCCACGACGTCGAGCTGCCGCCGACGTCCGAGCGCGACCTCGGGCCCGGGACCGACCCGGGCAGGAGCGAGACATGACCACATCGCGCCAGATGTACTCCTTCGGGCCGCTGGAGCACCGCGGGATCCTCGGCGGCATCGACGGCGGGCGGGTGGCGGTGCTCGCCGTCGGTGCCGTGGCGGCGATCCTGATCCTCGACCAGGCGCCGTCGGCCGGGGGCGCGATGCTGGCCCTGGTCACGTGTGGGCTGGCGATCGGAGCGGCATTCGCGCCCCTGGGCGGCCGCACCCTGCCCGAGTGGGGGCCGGTCGCGATCGCGTTCATGGCGGGACGCCTGCGCGGCCGCCATCGCTTCCGCTCGCCGGCGGTCGGGGCCGGGACGCTGGCCCGCGGGATCGCCGGCCGCGACGGCGAGCTGCACGCGCCCGACGCCGAGCCTCCCGACGCCCTGCGCGGGGTTCGGATCGTCTCCGCGAGTCATCGGGAGCGGACGATCGGCGCGCTGTCCGAGCGCTCAGGGCGACGGCTGACCGCCGTGCTGGCCTGCCGGGTGGCCGCGTTCGCGCTGCTCGATCCCGAGGCACAGGAGCGGCGCCTGGCCCGCTGGGGACTGGTGCTGTCGGGATCGGGCGGCACGGCGATCCGGCGGCTGCAGTGGATCGAACGCACCGCCCCAGCGCAGGGAGACGAGCTGGCGCGCTGGGTGCACGCCGAGCGCGACCCGGCCGTGCCGTTGCGCGGCACCGCGATGATCGAGTCCTATCTGGAGCTGATCTCCTCCAGCACCCGCGTGACCCAGGAGCACGAGGTCCTGTTGGCCGTCCAGGTCGAGGCTCGCCGGGTCCGCGAGCGCGGCCGCGACGCCGTGACCCATGCGCTCGTGGAGCAGACCGAACGGGTGGCCCAGGGGCTGGAGGCCGCCGAGGTGACGGTGCTGGGAGCGCTGACCCCAGGGCAATTGTCGCGGGCGCTGCGGACCGCGTTCGATCCCTATGCGCGGGCCGAGCTGGCGACGCTCGAGGCCGCCGATCCCGAGCGCGACGGGCTCAGTGAGGGCAATGCCTGGCCGCTCGGGGCCAGCGAGAGCTGGGACCAGTATCGCTCTGACGGCGCCGTGCACGCCACCTACTGGATCGGCGCCTGGCCGCGGATCAACGTCTCGCCGATGTTCATGGACGCGCTGCTGGGCCAGTCGGGCGCCGTGCGCTCGGTGGCCGTGACCTTCGAGCCGGTCGCGTCTGACCGTTCGACCCGGGAGATCGAGGCCGCGGTCACACGCGACCGGGCCGACCGAGAGTTGCGCGCCCGGTTCGGCCAGTCAGAGACTGCGCGCCAGCGCCAGGCCGCCGAGGCGACGGTGCGTCGCGAGGCCGAGCTGGCCGCCGGGCACGGTGAGGTGCGCCTGAGTGGCTTCATCACAGTCTCGGGCCGCGACCGTGAGGAGCTGCAGCGTTCCTGCAGTGAGGTCCTCGAGCACGCCGCCCGCGCCCGGCTGGAGCTGCACCGCCTCTACGGCCAGCAGGCCGATGCGTTCACGTTCACGCTGCCGCTGGGCCGGGGGCTGCGATGAGCGCGCGCAGCGCTGAGCGGCCCGGGCACCGGTCAACGACGCGTCACGCCCAAGCGATCTACCCGTTCGTCAACGCCGGCGGGCTCGGCGGCCGCGGGGTGTTCGTGGGCCGCGACTCGGGCGGCGGCGCGTTCTGCTTTGACCCGTGGGCGCTGTATGGCGAGGGCCTGCTCGACGATCCCAACGCGATCGTGCTGGGCAAGCTCGGCCAGGGCAAGAGCGCGCTGGTCAAGACGCTGCTGTGGCGGATGCTGCTGTTCGGCCGGCGCGCGTTCGTGCTCGATGTCAAACGTGAGTACGGGCCGCTGTGCGATGCCGTCGGGGTGCGCCCGATCTCCCTCGTCCCCGGCGGCGGGGTGCGGCTGAACCCGCTCGCTTCCCGACCCGAGGAGCACGCACAGCTGGAGTTGCTGCGAGCGGTGACGGTCACCGCGCTGGGCGAGCCGCTGACCCAGCTGGAGGCCGGCGCGCTGCGCGAGGCCCTGCGCGTGGTTCGCGCCCGCGGCGGCGACGAGCCGACGCTGCCGGAGATCGCCGCGGTCCTGTTCTCGCCCGTGGCCGAGATGGCCGCGCTGCTGCAGACCACGCCGGTGGCGCTGGCCGCCGATGCCCGGCGGGCGGCCCTGGCCCTGCAGGATCTATGCGAGGGGCCGGTGCGCGGGATGTTCGACGGCCCGACCACGCCCGCGCTGCGCGGGCACCTCGATGCCAAGTTGCTGGTGCTGGACCTGCACGCCGTACGCGACTCGCCGGCCGTCGGCATCCTGATGGCCTGCGCGACAGCGTGGATCAGTGCGATGCTCGCCCGCACCGCCGAGCGTCCCGGCCGCGAGCGGCTGATCAACGTTGCCGACGAATCGTGGAAGATCGTGCAGCACACCGGGCTGGGCGAGTGGTTTCAGTCCAATTTCAAGCTGGCGCGGCAATTCGGTGTGATGAATCTGGTCGTGCTGCACAAGCTCGCCGACCTGCAGGCCGTCGGCGACGCCGGATCGCGGGCGGCGCGGATCGCCGAAGGGCTGGTCGCCGATGCCTCGACGCGGATCATCTATCACCAGGACGAGAGCCAGGTGCAGCTGACCCGCTCGCTGCTCGGACTGTCGCACAGCGAGGCGCAGCTGATCTCGATGCTGTCGCCCGGCCAGGCGCTGTGGCGCGTGGGCACGCGCTCGTTCGTGGTCGCGCACCATCGGTCGCGGATCGAGGCGCAGCTGACCAACACCGACGCGGGCATGAACGCCAACTTCGCAGCGCGGGCGCGACGATGAACGCGCAGCGATCGCCGGGAATCTCCGACGTGGCAATGCTCGCGTTGATCGGCTGCGTGGTCGCGCTCGGACTGGCCGTTTGGCTGTGGGGGGGCCTGGCCGGGGCCCTGTTCGGTGGTGGCTGGCCGCGCGCCTCCGCGGGCCAGCTCCTGACCGTGATCGTGCGCCTGCCCACCCGCCTCGGCGGCCCGGCCGCAGCGTGGCCGCCCCCGGACCGCGCGCTGCTGCCCGGCGCCGGCGGGTTCTACGCCGCGCTGGGACTGCTAGTGGGGATGATCGCGGCAGCGGCGACGCTGGCCACGCGCGCCGGGCTGCTCGGCGCGTTGCACGGGCCGTCCGCGGGGGCGCGCTGGGCCCGCGGCGGCGAACTGCGCGCGCTCCACGGCCGGTCGCATGCCGGCCGCCTGGTCCTCGGGCGCTGTAACGGACGGCTGCTCTACGCCGAGCAGCGTCATGCCCTGGTCGCGTTCGGACCGCCGCAATCGGGCAAGTCGGCGGGGCTGGCCGTCCCCGCGCTGCTGGAGTGGGACGGGCCGGCGGTCGCGTCCTCGATCAAGACCGATCTGCTCGCCTGCACCGAGGACCGGCGGCGCGCGCTGGGCCCGGTGCTCGTGTTCGACCCGTTCGGCCTGTCGGGAGCCGAGGCGCAGACCTGGTCGCCGCTGCGCGGTGCCGCCACCTGGGACGGTGCGCTGGAGGTCGCCTGGCGCCTGGCTGCCGCCGGGGAGCTGGACCAGCGCGGCGTCGACGGTGGTGACTTCTGGGCGATTGCCGCCGAACAGCGACTGGCGCCGCTGTTGTATACGGCGGCGCGCACCGAGGCCGGCATGGAGGCGGTCGTGCGCTGGACCTACGGTCAGGGCTCGCGCGAGCTTGACATCGCCGTCGCGCAGCTGACCGGTTCGGCGACCGAGCCCGCCGATGTCGAGGCCGCCCATGCCACCTACGACGCCCTGCGCGCGTTCGAGTCCCAGGCCGACCGGACCCGCTCGTCGATCGAGGCCACGGCCCAGGGGCTGCTGCGCGCCTACCGGTTCGGTCGGGTGCTGCGGTCGGCGCGCTCGTGCGAGATCGATCCCGACCGGCTGCTGGACGAGCGCGCCACGCTGTATCTGATCGGCGACGCCAAGGCGTCCAAGCTGCTGCGCCCGATCTTCCTGGCGCTGCTCTCAGAGATCGTCGATCGGGCGTATGAACGGGCCACGCTCGCCGGCGGGCGGCTCGAGCTGCCGCTGCTGTTGTGCCTCGACGAGGCCGGCAACGTCGCGCCGCTGCCCAACCTGGCGGAGGTCGCGTCCACCGCCCCGAGCCACAACATCCAGCTGGTCTCGATCTTCCACGACCTCGCCCAGGCGCGGAGCCGGTACGGTCGCCAGGCGGAGACGGTGGTCAACAGCCACCGTGCGCGGATGCTGCTGCCTGGCGTGGCCGACCTCGACACGCTGCGTTACTTCTCCGGTCTCGCCGGCGAGGAGGAGGCCCGCGACACCACCCGCACCACGGGCGCCGGCGGCGGCAGCCGGACCACCGGGCTGCGACGGCGGCCGCTGGTGGCGCCCGAGGCGCTACGCCAGCTGCCGGCCGGCCAGGCGCTGCTGCTCTACGGCCGGATCGCCCCGGCTCAGGTGCGCCTGCGCATGTGGTTCGCCGACCGAAGACTGCGGGCGCTGGCCAGAGGCAGAACGACGGCGTGAGCTCGGGCGGCACCGATGACTGGCGCGATGACTTCTCGCCCAACGACGGCTGGCCCGAGGAGGACGCGGGACGATGGCCGCTGACCTGGCGCGGACTGCTGCCGCGCGAACGCTGGATCTGGTTCGAGCGACTGTGGAGCGACGTCGGCTCGTTGCGCGAGCGCTACCGGCTGCCGGTGCGCTCACAGTGGTGGGAGGACGACCGGCAGGTTGAGGTGCTGGCCGCGCTGGCCGCCTGGGTGGAGCGCTATGACTCGGGTGAGTGGGACGATCCGCCGGGCAAGCTGTCACTCCTGTTCGATATCGAGCGGATTACGGCGCTGCTGCGCGACGGGATCGACCCGTTTCACCCCGATCGCGACCGGATGGCGTTCGTGCGCCACCTGATCGATCTGGGATGCCAACCGCCGCCGGGTGGCACGGTCGACGCCGATGGCTGAGGCCCGCGAGCTCAACGCGGACGGGTGACCCCGCCACACCGAGGGCTCGCCCAAGCCGGTTCAAGAGCGGCTACCGTGCCCCCGCCGCCCGGCTGTGACCAGTCGCGGCTGACCGTTCGGCCGGCGTTGCCCTCAGACTCGGACGGCCAGTTGCGATCGGGTCACCGGCGCCTGCACGGACGTCGAGCGCCGCTTCGATCATCGCGTGAGTGAGGTGAGAGTTCATGGTGCGCCCCTTGCTGGCGGGTGCGGTTCGCCGGTGTGCCATCTCCGCTCTGGCAGACAAAGTACGCGGCGATCGGGGTCAACCACGTCATATGACACATACGCCGCTAGGGTTCAGCGATCGATGGGCCGGCGAAACTGGGGGAGTATCCGCTCGGCGCGGTGATCACGCTCGAGCAGCTCGCCGGCGATCCCCATCTGATTCACGCTCGGCTGCGCGAGCGTGAGCCCGTCTCGTGGGTGCCCGCCCTCGACGGCTGGCTGGTGACCCGCCACGATCTGGTCCTGGCGGCGATGCGCGACGCGCAGACGTTCACCGTCGATGATCCGCGGTTCTCCACCGCCCAGGTGATCGGACCCAGCATGCTCAGCCTCGACGGTGAGCAGCACGACCGGCACCGCGCGCCGTTCGCCGGCCCGTTCCGTCCGCGTGAAGTCTCCGAGCGTTTCTCCCGCGTCGCTCGCGACGAAGCCGAGCGCCTGATCGACGGGATCGAGCCTGCGGGCGCGGGCGAGCTGCGGCGATCGTTCGCCGGGCCGATGGCGACCGCGATCGTCACGCGGGCGTTGGGGCTGAGCCGCGACGAGGCCTCCGACGTGCTCGGTTGGTACGCCGCGATCGTCGCCTCGGTCACTTCGATCACCGCCGGCGACGGTCTGACCGATGCGGGCACCCAGGCGTTCGCCGCGCTGCGCGAACGGCTCCAGGCGGTGATCGACGACACCGACCGCGACTCCCTGCTGGCCGCAGCCGCGAGGGCCGAGGGCGGGCTGTCGCACGACCAGATCGCCGCCAATGCCGCCGTGCTGCTGTTCGGGGGGATCGAGACGACCGAGGGCATGATCGCCAACGCAGCGTTGATGCTGATGGCCCGAGCGGACCGCGTGACCGCGGCCCGCGAGGAGCCGGCCGCACTGGACGCCGCGATCGACGAGTCGCTGCGCTTGGAGCCCGCCGCGGCGGTGATCGATCGCTATGCAACGAGCGACACGAGCCTCGGCCAGGCGCGGATCGCGGGTGGCGATCTGGTCCGGCTCTCGCTCGCCGCCGCCAATCGCGACCCGGCCGTGTTTCAAGCGCCCGATGAGTTCGTCCCCGCCCGCGGGCGGCGCGGCAACCTGGCCTTCGCCCAGGGGCCGCACGTGTGTGTCGGCGTGCACCTGGCGCGGCTGGAGGCCCGCACCGCCCTGCGCGAGCTGCTGCAGCGGATGCCGGCGCTGCGCCCCGACCCGGCGCGCCCGGCCGACGTCCGGGGTCTCGTGTTCCGCAAACCGCCGCACCTGCACGCGATCTGGAGCTGAGCTGCACCAGCGGCCGGGCCGCCGCGACGGTGGGCTCTTCGGCGGCGAGCCGGAGCGCTGAGATCGTACCCGGTCTGTCGTGGGCGCAGGTCTGCGCCAGACGTCTTCACCGCCACGGACTCCGCGAGCCGTTCGCGGGCGTGACTCCGGCTGACGTCGCCGGGATCATCTGCGGGGCCCACGCACAGGTGCTGTCCGCGGCCTAGCTGTCGATCGGGCTGCGGCTCGCCGAAGGGACGCGCACCGTGACGCGGGATGCTCTGTGGAGCGAGCGCAGCCTGGTCAAGACGTTCGGTCCCCGCGGCACGGTGCATCTGCTCGCGACGCGAGACCTGCCGATGTGGACCGGAGCCCTGTCTGCGCTGCCGCCGGCTCGCGCGAACCATCCCGCGCACGTGCGGCTGGCGCCCGAGCAGACGGATGCAGTCGTGGAGGCGATCGCGGTGGCGCTACGCGATGGCGAGCTGACCGCCGACGAACTGACCGAGGCCGTCGTCGCCCACGCCGGACCGTGGGCGGGGGAGCTGGCGGTGCCGGCCTTTCAGGGGATGTGGCCACGGTGGCGTCAGGCTCTGGCGGGGGCCGGCCACCGAGGAGCGCTCTGCTTCGGAGCGAACCGCGGGCGCAACATGACCTACACGATTCCGCACCGATGGCTGCCGGGAATGCACCCGATCGAGAGCGGTGCGGCCCTCGCGGAGCTGCTGCGGCGGTACCTGCACGCGTATGGACCGGCCAGCCCCGAGCACTTCGCGAGATGGCTGAATGTGCCGCTGAAGTGGACGCGGAAGCTGTTCGACGCACATGCGGACGAGCTCGACCGCGTCGAGATCGAAGGCACCGCCGCCTGGACGCCGGCCGGTGACAACCGAAGCTCGCGCTGAAGGACCGAGCGGCGTGCAGCTGCTGCCGTAGTTCGACGCTTTTCCGCTGGCCGGTCAGCCACGCGAGCTGCTGTCCCCCGGGCGGGCCTACGAGCGAGCGCTGGCCCGGGGACAGGCGGGCAACTATCCCGTGCTGCTGATCGACGGAACGGTCGCCGGCGTCTGGCATCAGAGCCGCTCTGGTCGCAGGCTCCACATCACCGTGGAGCCGTTCGTCCGGCTCTCCGCCGCCCGTCGACGCGAGCTCGATGACCAGGTCACCCGGGTCGGAGAGATCCTCGAAGGCGCTCCCGAGCTGACCGTCGGCACTGTGACCGCCGGCGGGCACGCCTGAGGCCTAGCGGCGGCCGCGCTCGACCATCACCGAGGTCGCCTTGACCGTGGCGGTCGCCTCCACCCCGGGCGCCAACCCCAGCTCCTCGACCGAGTCGCGGGTCACCGCGGCGGTGATCAGGAATGGCCCGGCCTCGATCTCGATCAGGGCCATCACGCCATCGACCTCGACCGAGCGCACCACGCCGGCCATCCGGTTACGGGCCGAGAGCTGGCCGCCGGTGGCGTGGCGCTGGCGACGCCGGCGACTGAGGCGTGAGACCTCCGCGGCGGAGACCATCCGGCGATTGCGCTCGTCTCTGAACGTGCTCAGCTTGCCGGCACGGTCCCAGCGGCGCAGCGTGTCCGGGCTGACACCGATCGCGCTCGCGGCCTCTCCCAGCGTCAGGTTCTGTTCCACGTCGGTAGACATTGCACATCCCCCCGCCTGCGACCAAGGAGAGTCCGTCATGAAGCTCAGCGCCCGCAACCAGCTGTCCGGCACGGTTAAGGAAATACGCCGCGGCGAGGCGATCGCCAACGTTGTACTCGACGTCGCCGGACAGCGGCTCGTCGCTTCGATCACCGTCGAGGCCGTTGAGGAGCTCGGCCTCACCGAGGGCTCTGCGGTCACCGCGATCGTCAAGGCCTCCGACGTCATCCTCGCCTCCGACTGAGGGAAAGCCCCATGCCTCTGAGCGCCCGCCACCCGCAGCGCACGCACAATCGCCAGGTGAGCCTGCCGGCCAATCTGGTCAACGACGGGGAGATCCCGATCGACCGGCTGCCGGCCAGCGGTCTGGGACTCGACGCCGCCTATGAGGTGATCAAGGCCGAACTGCTGCTGGACGGGCAGTCGCGCCTCAACCTCGCCACCTTCGTCACCACCTGGATGCCGACGGCGGGAGCGCAGCTGATGGCCGAGACCGCCGACAAGAACATGATCGACAAGGACGAGTATCCGCAGACGGCCGAGCTCGAGGCCCGCTGCGTGAACATCCTCGCCGACCTGTGGGGCTCGCCGGAGGCCGAGAGCGCGACCGGCTGCTCGACGACTGGCTCCAGCGAGGCGGCGATGCTCGCCGGGATGGCGCTGAAGTGGCGCTGGCGTGACCGGATGAAGGCTGCCGGCAAGGCCGCCGACCGCCCAAACCTGGTGATGGGCGCCAACGTTCAGGTCTGCTGGGAGAAGTTCTGCCGCTACTGGGAGGTCGAGCCGCGGATGGTGCCGATGGAGGGCGACACCTATCACCTGACCGCCGAGCGCGCGGTCGCCCACTGCGACGAGAACACGATCGGGGTGGTCGCGATCCTCGGCTCGACTTTCGACGGCAGCTACGAGCCGTTCAAGGAGAGCTCCGACGCGTTGGACGCGCTCGAGTCAGACACCGGCATGGCCGTGCCGATGCACGTCGACGCCGCCTCGGGGGGATTCGTGGCGCCGTTCATCGCCCCGGACCTGGCATGGGACTTCCGGCTGGCGCGGGTGCAGTCGATCAACGCCTCCGGCCACAAATACGGCCTGGTCTACCCCGGCGTCGGCTGGGCGATCTGGCGCGACCGGGAGGCGCTGCCGCGCGACCTGGTGTTCGATGTCAACTACCTCGGCGGCCACATGCCGACGTTCTCACTGAACTTCTCGCGTCCGGGCAGCGAGGTGATCGCGCAGTACTTCATGTTCGCCAGCCTCGGCCACGAGGGCTACACCGGCGTGATGAACAACCTGCAGCAGATCGCGATGCACCTGTCACAGGGGATCGCCAAGCTCGGCCCCTACCGGCTGATCTCCGACGGCTCCGAGCTGCCGGTGTTCGCGTTCGCGCTGCACCCCGAGGTCCGGAACTACACCGTGTTCGATGTCTCCGATCGCCTGCGCGAGCGGGGCTGGCTGGTCCCGGCCTATACGTTTCCCGAGAACCGCCAGGACCTCAGCGTGCTGCGGATCGTCGTGCGCGCCGGCATGCAGATGGAGATGGCCGACCAGCTGCTGCAACACCTCCGCGACATCACTGCGTCGCTGGAGTCGCTGGACGGCCCGTTGCCGCGCTCGGTCGCGAGCACCACGAAGGCGTTCGCGCACTGACGTGGTCAGAGCAGCTTGGCCAGCCGCCGGCCGGCGTCACGGAGCTGCTCGAGTGTGGTGGCCTCCAGCACGCGCTCGAGGTCCAGCACCCGCGCGCCCATCGCGTCCAGCTCGCGCGTGCCGACCACGGCGCTGCAGGGCACCCCGGCCTGCCGGCAGCGCGTGGCGACCTCGGAGACGATCTTGCCGACCAGGCTCTGCTCGTCCAATCGACCCTCGCCGGTGATCACCGCCCGCGCCGCGCGCATCCGCGCGTCGAAACCGACGGCGTCGAGCACGAACCCAGCGCCCGAAACGAGCTCGGCGCCGAGCGCCGCCCACAGGGCGCCGGACAGCCCGCCGGCGGCGCCGGACATCGGCTCGCCGCGTGGATCACGCGGCAGGCGGCGGGCCTGGGCGTTCAGTCGCGCCGTCAGCCGACGCACCTGGTCGGGATCGGCCCCCTTCTGCGGCCCGAACACCCGCGCGGCATCGGCGAACGTCGTGCGCACGTCGCAGAGCACGACCAGCCGCGTGCGCCCCAGCCCGCCGGCGTGCGCGATCGCGCGGATCGCGCCAGCGCCGCCGTCCGTGGTGGCGCTCCCGCCGACGCCGAGGTAGATCGTCTCAGCACCCGCCCGCGCAGCGGCGACCAGCAGCTCGCCGGTCCCGACGGTGCTGGCAGCGATCGCGTCGCGGTCGCGCGCGGAGACCAGCCCGAGACCGCTGGCCGCCGCGGTCTCGACGATCGCGATTGATTGGTTGAGGGCGAACGGCGCCTCGATCGGCCGTCCGAGCGGATCGCTGACGGCCGCCGTGCGGATCGAGCCGCCGAGCGCCGCGACCAGCGCCTGCAGCGTGCCCTCGCCGCCGTCGGCAGCCGGGCACAGATCGACCGGCCGCCCGCCGTCCTGCAGGCCGCGCCCCACCGCCTCGGCCACCTCGGCGGCGGTGAACGTGCCCTTGAACGAGTCGGGAGCGACCAACACCGTCTCACGGATGCCGGCGATCGGACTCACCCGCGGCAGTATCCGTCATCCTGTCCGGCGGAATGGCGAAGACCGAATACGAGCTGATCGACGCCGGCGGCCGGGAGGTGAGGATCTCCAGCCCGGGTCGGGTCATCTTTCAACAGCGGGGGATCACGAAGCTCGAGCTGATCGAGTACTACCTGGCGGTCTCGGCGGAGGCGCTGAACCACCTGCGTGACCGCCCAACGGTGCTCAAACGCTTTCCCGATGGCGCCGCCGCGAAGCCGTTCTTTCAGAAGCGGATCCCCGACTCGGCGCCCGATTGGCTGCAGACGACGACGGTCACGTTCCCCAGCGGGCGCTCGGCGCGCGAGCTGACGCCCAACGATGCCGCGCATCTGGTGTGGGGCGTGAACCTGGGGGTGATCGACTGGAACCCATGGCAGGTGCGAGCGCCCGAGCTTGACCGCCCCGATGAGCTGCGCGTCGATCTGGACCCCACGCCCGAGGCCGCCTGGGACGACGTGCGCCAGGTGGCGCTGGTCTGCGGCGAAGTGCTGCGCGACCACGGGCTGACCGGCTATCCCAAGACGAGCGGCTCGCGCGGAATCCACATCTACGCCCGGATCCATCCCGAGCACGACTTCTTCGCCACCCGCCGCGCAGCGCTCGCGCTGGCCCGCGAGGTGGAGCGCCGGGCGCCGGAGCTGGCGACCAGCAAGTGGTGGAAGGAGGAGCGCCACGGCGTGTTCGTCGACTACAACCAGAACATCCGCGACCGCACCGTCGCCTCGGCCTACAGCGTGCGCCCGACGCCGGACGCGCGCGTCTCCACCCCGTTGCGCTGGGACGAGGTCGCCGACGTCGAGCCGGCCGACCTGCGCCTCGATACGGTGCCGGCGCTCGTCGCCCGCCGCGGCGATCCGAGTGCCGACATGGACGACCACGCCGGCTCGCTGGCCGCGCTGCTGGAGCTCAGCCGGATCGACGAGGAGCAGCGCGGGCTGGGTGACGCCGCGTGGCCGCCGCACTTCAAGAAGCAGGCGGGCGACCCCAATCGCTTGCATCCCAGCCGCGCGCGCCCGGACACGCCCTGACGCGCTCCCGGCGGCTTGCCCCGGGTAAACGGCCGGAAGTGAGCGGTCGTGTGGGTCGGTCGCGCGGGTCGGTCGCCGTCCACGGCGCGCGATCAGGAGGGGGGTGTGGGCCTCAAGTGCGGGGAACCATCGCCTCACACCCACACCCCTCGCGAACCCCCATCGATTGGCACCGATGTGGTGTTTATGTGACGACTCGGGGCGACAGCCCCGAGATCGTTGCCACATTGCGACCACGCAGCGGATGTCAAGCAGCGCCCCCACCCACCAAGCAC
>JBPCPC010000203.1:0-8958 GCA_050999585.1 Solirubrobacteraceae bacterium
TCGTCGATCTCGGTCAGTTCGCGTCGAAGTTCCTCGCTGGGCGCGGTGACGACGACTCGCATGCCGCGCGACGTGCACGCCTGAACTGCCGTACGCAACTCGGCACGGGCATTCGCGAAGCTCGGGATAGTGCCAAACCCGATGTAGGCGTCCGCTTCCAACGCTGGCTCGTGTCCTTGGAGTGGCCGTGGCCGGATCGGCCACACGACCGACGCACGTGGCGGCGGCGAACCCTGCAGCATCGGCGGGCACGGGTTGACCAGCGCGTGGGCGTACAGGCCGGCCGCCGAAGGCACCGTACGCCCGCATGACTCCCAGAGCCCGGAAGCGAGCTCCTCTAGCTGTTCTAGCTCGCTCGCTCGTATCCCACACCCATCGCCTCCAGCCAGCCGTCTCGGACCGTTCGGTCCTGACCGCTGGGAATAGCCCGTTGGAGATCGTGAGTTGCGGAAGCGGCGCCCGCACCGAAGCGGCCAGCACGAAGACCACCGAGCCGCCGGTCCCGGTCACAGCACCGGCCCGGCGTGGGTTGGCTAGCTCCGCAGCGAGCACCCGTCCGGCCGCACTGCGCCAAGAAAGACGCGTTCAAACGCGGCCCGCCACGCCTCGTCGGTCGTGGTCGAGATGCTTCCCGGTGACGTTCCGCCGCCGCTGATCAGTGCACCATCCAGCCGGCCAAAGCGGTTCATCGCGGCCGTGATCAATCGGCCGGGGGTGGCCGGATCACTGTTATCCGCCGCGATTGAGGTGGCCGCGCCCGCCGTAGGAGCGCGCCTCGAAAGACGGTTCGCAGCCGCAGCCGCCGTCGCTTCATGCGGGCTGCTAAGCATGACTCGCGCGCCCTCTGCGATGAGTGCTTCGGCCGCCGAGAATCCAAGACCGCGGCTGCCGCCGGTCACCAGGTAGACCCTGTCGCGCAGGCCGAGATCCATTCCAGCCATTGTCCCCCAAAGTCAGCGGCGATCACGATCGTCAGAATCGCTTCCGGACCCGCGGACGACAGTCTTTGCTAAGTGCTGTCAACCGACTCGCGTCGAACTTTGACCGCACAGACGTCCCGCGACCGGCGGTCGATCACGTGCTCGGGTCGTGCCTCTGACAGCCAGGCCCCCAGCTAGAGACCGGGTTGAGTCCGAGCAGTCCGTCCGGGATGATCGAACCGTGACCTTGGACGGGCTTCAAGTGGCTTGCCCGGGCTGCGGGGTCGTGTTGCCCGCGGTGGAGGCTGTGGTGCATCCGTACATGATTTGCTCACCTGCCTGCTGGGCGCGCTACGGCGAGCTTCTCGCCGTGCAGTACGCGGATCCGCGGCGTATGGCCTTTCATCAGCTCATCGTCGACACCTACGCTGTGCAGCATCCAGACGGCGACGATTCTCGCGCTATCCAGTCCGTTGGTCTCCATCTGATGACGTTGTGCCTGTTTCTCGAGCGAGGCGCCGACCCCTCACTGGGAACGCGACTGCATAAGCGGATGATCGATCGGCCGGTGTTCCACCAGCTCGAACCGCCGTCATCACGACGGCGACTCACGATGCTCCACGTACCGCGCGAAGGTCCCCCGGACGTCGCCCGAGCCGCGTCGTATACCTGGGCTAACGACGTCTGGAGAGCATGGGTGACCCACCATGAGACCGTACGAGAGTGGGTCGACAAGTCGGGCCTCGGATCCGATGCGTGAGCGGTAGCGGATCCCTAACCGACCCGGCGCTAAAGCGATTGGGAGCTTCCGAGGTGTTGCCCGAACCGTTTAGCTGAGTGGAGCATGAGAACGATGTCTCGCCGCTGACTTGGAACGCGACCGGGGAGCCGGAGCCAGACTTCCGCATGGTCGCCCAACCGGCCACGAGACGGCGGCTCCCGCTTCTGATCTGGGCCGATCGAAGGGGGCAGCCGATCGCCATCGTCGCCTCTGCAGGCACGAGGATTTCGCTTTCCGCTCCGCGTACTGGCCGGCACCAAGCAGTAGTGGTGATCTCGTCGCAGCGGCCAGATCTCGTGGCCGGATATGCGTGATTGCAGGTATGAGCGCCGGGCTCGAAAACTGCGTGAGCGTACTCAGGACCGCACCAATCGCCGCCTCGATCAGGACCCGCGTCGTCGACCGCGCCAATCCGTTCGGGTCGCGCCCAGAGGACCGCGCGAAGATCGCGAGTGACCTGGCTGACTTCGAGCTGCTGCTGCGCGCCGGCGTCGATCGCGAGATCGTGACGACGGCGCCCGTCGCGGAGGTCGTCGCGGCGCTTGAGCAAGTGGCGGCTGCAGCTGACGAGCAAGCCGATCGGTCCCAGTAGCGGATCCCCGTGCGGCAGGCCCTCGGGATTTGCGGCAGCGACTTGCCAGCCCCCGAGCCCGCTCGTGCTCGAGTTCCGCGCATAGGAGGGCGCTGAGCATTCCGCCGGCAACGACTCCTGCCGGGACGGGAGGGGGTAGCCACGGGGTTCACACGTCACCACTGAGCTCTCCAGCCGCCGCTCAGCCGTCTGGGGAAAGGGCCGTACCGACTGGAACGTGCTGGGTGACGCAGCCGACCCCGCCGCCGCCGTAGGCCAGGATGACGCTTGGAACACCTACGATCTCGCGTCCCGAGAACACGGCGGCCAGGAGGGCGTACGCGTCCTGCTCGCCGGGAGCATCGAGTTGCGGCACGATGATCGCACCGTTAACGGGATAGAAGTTGACGTAGGGAACCGCGTAGCGCTCACCATCGAGCTCCTCGGTGTATGGCAGCTGGGGAACCTCGATGACCTCCAACCGACGGCCTTGGGCGTCGGTGGCCCGGCGCAGACGGGCAGCGTTCTCGCGCAGCCGTTCCCAGTTCGGGTTCGAACGGTCTGGAGCGACCTGCACGATCACGCGGCCCGGTCCGGCGAACTGCACGACGTTGTCGGAATGGCCGTCGGTGTCGCGGTCCTCGAACAGTCCGTGCTCGAGCCAGATCACCTTGTCGGTACCCGTGCTCTCCCGCAGAGCGTGTTCGCACTCTTCTCGCGTCCGCCCGGGGTTGCGGTTTGGGTTGAGCACCACCGACTCGGTCGTGATCAGCGTCCGTTCGCCATCGACCGTGAATCCGCCGCCCTCCATCACCAGCGATGAGCTGTAGGCCCGCATCCCCGAGGTCAGCGCCAGTTGACGGGGAAGGTCGGCGTCGCGGTCATACGGCACGTACTTTTCTCCCCAGCCGTTGAAGCGAAATTGCACGAGCGCTACGCCGCCGTGCTCATCTGCGAGGTAGATCGGCCCGCTGTCGCGAATCCACGAGTCGTCGATAGGGATCTCCAGCACATCAACCCCGGCGGACCCGCACCGCTGACGCGCCTCGTTCGCCTTCTCAGGATCGGCAACTACCGTCACAGGTTCAAAGCGAGCGATGGTGCGCACGAGCGTTGCGTATTCGTCGACTGCCTGATCTCGGTACGGACCCCAGACATTGCGGTCCGTTGGCCATGCCACGAGCGTGAGCTCGTGGCGGCCTGTCCTTGCCGGCGCGATCAGCCCGGCCGCATGCGGAGTTATCTGAGTCTGCTCGGTTTCTGCTGCCATCCGCGGTATCTCCTTGACGAAGTGCCGAAACCAAACTCGGTTTGGACTCGGATTCCAAATTGTGGCTGGTAATGTACACGGGATGTGTGAAGCGTTCAAGTCGCCCACATGGCCTCGACCTGAAGTGCTCAGATAAACGCCCATGGCGAGCACTAGAGAGCAACGCGCCGCGCGCCGAGAAACCCTCGTGAGAGCGGCGATCGAGGTGATGGCCGAGCAGGGCTTAGCCGAGAGCCGGATCGCTGACATCGGGGCGCGAGTCGGGATCAGTCCAGGTCACGTTCTCTACTACTTTGAGAGCAAAGCCGACCTCTTTCTGCATGCGTTACGGACAGTCGAGGACGACCTGCGAAAGGATGTGCTCGCGAACACCGCCAAGATCGAGACGGCCGCGGGCCGGTTGGAGTACCTGCTTCGGGCAGCCGCTCCGACTGGACCGGGAGACTTCCAATTCTTGTTGTGGCTCGAGGCGTGGGAACTGGCGCCACGCGACGAGTATGTGGCGCATCAGGTGCAGCAGCTCGAAGATCAGTGGCTTGAAATGCTCTGCGGCATCCTTCGGTACGGCCGCGAAACGGGCGAGTTCGAGACCACTGACATCGAGAGCTTCGCGCTGCGATTCTCTGCATTGATGGACGGGCTCACGATCCAGGTTGTCATCGGCTCGCCGCATATCGACCGCCAGAAGATGCTTGACATCTGCCGACAGGTCTTTCGGACCGAGCTTCGCTGGAAGACGTAGCCGGCGCAGAACGGACGCGGCTTAGGCACCCGTCGCTGCCAAGCACTGTGGCAGCGCCCTCGGCGGGTCTGCTCGGTGACGCGCGCGATGCTCATACGCCGGCGTCGTTGAGGATCGCGGGGTCCGCTGTCTCGGAGCGGCGCGAGAAGTAGGCGCGCATGAAGGGCCACGAGACGAGCATCAGAACCGCGCCCAGGATGAGGCCACCGACGCCGACAAGGATCGGCGTCTGGATCCCGAGAAGGGCGTGCGAGTAGTTGTTGCCTGGCTTGTCGTAGTAGAAGTAGGCCTTCACGCCGATGCCGAACATCATCAGGCCGCCCGCGAACGGCAGCAGGCCGACGAGGAGGAAGCGCCGCACGCTGGTGAGGATTTGGCGCCGGTAATACCAGCCGCAGGCGAGGCCGGTGCAGCCGTAGTAGAAGCAGACCGCGAAGCCGAGCGCGGAGATCGTGTCGCCGAGCACGTTTTGGGCGGGATTCAAGGCGAGCAGCGCGACGGTCCACAAAATCGACACTGCCCCCATTCCGAGTGTCGCCCACTTCGGCGTCTGGAAGCGTGGGTGCACCTTGCCGAAGAGCCCGGGGATCGCCCCCCATTGGGCCATCGAGAGCGCCGTACGCGCCGATGGAAGGATCGTCGTCTGCGTCGAGGCCGAGGCCGAGGTGAGGACGGCGAAGACCAAAAGCTTCGAGAGGACGCCGGAGCCGAACACAGCGCCGCCAAGGTGGGAGAGGACGTCGTTCTGGTTCGCGACCAGCGGCTTGGTGCCCCCGAACGCCTGCGCCGCCGTGGTGACCAAGACGTAGATCAGGACTAGCAGGACGGTTGAGAGGACCGCGGCCTTCCCGGGCGCGTTCGTCGGATCCTTGGATTCCTCGTTGACCGAGCAGCTCGCATCCCAGCCCCAGTAGATGAAGACCCCGAGCAAGACGGCGTCGATCAGCGAGCTGAAGCTGAGATCGAACGGGTCGAACCACGACCCCGACACGTGGATCGCACCGGCCGGGTGCCCGCTGTACACCTTCACAAGCGCCACGACGGCGAAGATGGCGAGGATCACGACCTCAAAGCTGAGCAGCAGCTGCTGGACGCGGGCCGACACCTCGATCCCGCGGTAGCAGATCCATGTCATCACCGCGATCCAGACCACAGCGGCGAGGATGATCGCGAGGTTAGAGTTCTCTGCCGCAGTCCAGCCGACAAGCCGGAAGCTGTACACGCCCGCGATCTCCGCGAGCGACGCCATCACGATCACATCGGCGGAGAACAGCGCCCAGCCATTGACCCAGCCGAGTCGCGGGCCGAACGCACGCGTTGTCCAGGCAAAAGTCGTGCCGGTGTCGGGGTCAGCCAGGTTGAGGTAGCGGTAGGCGAGCGAGACGAGCAGGATCGGGACAAAGGCGACGATCAGGACAGCCGGGGCATGGGTCCCGACGCCGGTCACCGCGACAACGAAGCCGAGCGTGGCCGCAAGGCTGTAGGCCGGTGCTGTCCCAGCGACGGCGATGACGATGTTTGTGGCGTAACCGATCGCGCCCGGCTTCAAGCCCTTCGAACCAGGGGCCGGGGTGGTCGGGGTGACCGATCTGCTCTCCGCGGTGATCGATGCGCTCTTCATGGCTTTCCTCTCGTGACGCGTCACCACGGCGTTGCCACCGCGGATATCTCCTGGACTCCCCCAGCCGTCGATGCAGCCGGAACCCACAGAGGTTTTGAATGCAATTCCAAATTCAGGTCGGCCAGGCTACTGGGGCCGCGGAACGCTGTCAAGGCACGAAGCGCTCGCGCGAATGTCGCTGTTGCGGGGATCCGGCAGCGGCGACGCGGCTCGCTTCTGCCTCGCCCTGGTGCCGGGCGGCGCCCCGACACAGCCGTGACGGCAGACCACCGTGCCCTGACGCCAGCAGGCGCACCGTAGAGGAACCCGGGCGGCCTGATCGCTGGGTTGCGATCTGACCGTTTGTCTCCTACGGTCGTGCTGTGAGCGAGCTTCCTGATCCGGGGGCGTTCGGTGCGGCGTTTGAGGAGTTCGTGCACGCGATGTCGCTGGTTGCCGAGGCGCGCGAGTCAGCGGTAGCGGCACGGCTGGGTGACCATCTCGGTACCGATCCCAAGGCGTTGCCGACGACGGGTGCTGAGTTTGCGCTGACCGAGCACGCGAACTTGCAGTTGGCGCTGGACGCGCTGCTTTCTGACGCCGAGCTGATCGGTTTCACGGCTCGGCACATGGCGTTCGGTTCGATCGGCCTGGCTGAGATCGTGGCCGGTCAGGCGATGGCGGGACCGATCTCGCTGGGTCCGGTGCGCTACGTCGATGTGGAGGTCGGCGATGGCCGGGTCATCCAGTGCGTGGAGAGCGGCCTGTTCCTGGTCCACCACAACGACGCGCCGGTCGCGTTGGTGCTCTCCCGCGCCGGGGATCATCCGATGCGTCCCGCATCGCTCAGGCTCGAGGGCGTCTCGCCCGAGGTCGGTGCGGTGTCCGGGCTGCTGCGGCAGCTGCGCACGGCGATGCGCGATCACAACGTGTTTCGCGGGCGAATCATTTCACTGCATCAGCACGAGCAAGGCGGAAGCGTCGGGGTGCAGTTCCACGCTGTACCCGCGGTCACGCGCGACGAGGTCATTCTCCCCGAGGGGACACTCGCGCGCCTTGAGCGTCACACGCTCGGGATAACCCAGAGCGCGGAGCGGTTGCAAGCCGCTGGCCGCCACCTCAAGCGCGGCGTGCTGTTGCACGGGCCGCCTGGCACCGGCAAGACGCTCTCCACGATGTATCTGCTGCACGCGATGGCCGGCCGCACGACGATCCTGCTGACCGGCCGCGGCCTCGGGTTGATCGAGCAGGCGCTGGCGATCGGCCGCGACCTCGCTCCAGCGACATTCGTCTTTGAGGACATCGATCTGGTCGCCGCCGAGCGCACAATGGAGGTCGGCAGCCCGGGCGTCCTGTTCGAGCTGCTCAATCAGATGGAGGGACTCGCCGAAGACGAGGACCTGCTGTTCGTGTTGACCACCAACCGGCCAGACCTGATCGAGCCCGCGCTCGCTGCGCGACCCGGCCGGATCGATCTGGCGCTCGAGATCCCGCTGCCCGATCCCGACGGCCGGCGCCGGCTGCTGGGCCTATACGGAAAGGGCATCGACATCGAACCCGCTTCGCTCGATCAGCTGGTCGAGCGGTCAGACCGAGTCACCGGCGCGTTCATCAAAGAGCTGATCCGCCAAGCGTGGCTGCGGGCCGCGCTCGAGGATCGCGAGCCACCTACCGCCCAGGATCTCCGTCGCGTCCTAGACGAACTGCTCGAAGAGCGCTCGACCCTGACCAGACGACTCCTCGGCCAACCCAACGACGGCGCGGAGGCCGGTCAAGCGTTTCCTGCCATGCGTCACGCGCTCAGCGCCGCTGGACTCCCAATTCCTCCCTCCGACGAGATGCCATAGCGTCGCGCACCGCATGAGTTGCGTTTTTGCCCCCAAACGTGACTCGACGCTCAAATTGGGGTCGCTGAGAAACCTCTGTCGTGCGCCGGCTAGCCTGCCGGCGGGCCGCGGGCGATGATCACCTTCCGGCCATTGACGCGCGAGGACTACCCGCTGCTCGCGCGCTGGCTGGCGGAGCCGCTCGTTGCCCGATGGTGGAACCACGAGACGTCCCCGGAGGCCCTCGAGCGCGACTTTGGCCCGAGCATCGACGGTGCCGACGTCACCGAGCTGTTCCTCGTCGCCTTCGCCGGCCGATCCATCGGCTTAGTCCAGCGCTATCCGATCGCGGCGTACCCGGAGTATGTCGACGAGTTCGCATCGATCTGCCCTCTACCGGCTGGAGCGCTGAGCATTGACTATTTGATCGGCGAGCCATCGGCACGCGGTCACGGCCACGGGGCGGTCCTGATCAGCATTTTCGTTGCGCAGAGCTGGGTCGCCCACCCGCAAGCGTGCGACGTGATCGTCCCGGTGTGCGCGGGTAACACCGCCTCTTGGCGGGCACTTCAGCGGGCCGGCTTCAAACGGATCGCCGAGGGCGAGATGGAGCCAGACAACCCTGCGGACCCACGCGATCATGTCGTCTACAGGATCGGCCGCGCGGGCACCGGGTAACGCCCTGCGGTCACGCGATCGGCGGGCAAGACACTTTTGTGTGGGGTCGGCACGCCAACTCATCTGGTCACGTTCTTGACCGAAGACTTGAATGAAAGGTGCAGGTGGGCGTTCTCAGGAGTTCCGCGGTGAGCGACTAGCGATGCCCCGTTGCCTCCATGGTCACCGGCAACCCGGTCGATCGGTTCACGACCCGGTTCGCAATTCGCTACGTTTGACGTACTACGCGTAACGTAGTATCGTGCGCGTCATGAACGACACGACAGTTTTGATCCTGACTAGCTTGTCCTCGGGCGAGCGCCACGGCTACGGGTTGCTGCAGGACATCGAGCGTTTCGCTGGTGTGCGGCTGGGGCCGGGCACCCTGTACGGCGCGATCGGCCGTCTCGAGGCTCGCGCGCTGATCGAGGCGGTGGGTGAGTCTGGGCGTCGGCGACCGTACCGCCTGACCGCCGCGGGCGTACGGGCGTTGGAGGTCTCGTTGGCCGAGCTGCGCGCGATCGTTGATGCGGGCGACGCCGGACTGGCCGGCGGGCCGGCGCCGGGCGCGCTACGCCCGGTCCGAGGTTT
>JBPCPC010000221.1:0-5849 GCA_050999585.1 Solirubrobacteraceae bacterium
CCTTTCACGCAGGAGATCGCCGGTTCGAGTCCGGCTGGGGGTATCCGGCGGCACGCCCGCCTGGATGGGGATCACGACCCTTGCACGTCGGCCGCCCGCTCAGTATCCGCCTGATGGGTACCACCTATGGGTACCGAACGCGAACGAAGCTGCCCGCGGGTTGGTTTCTTCAGCGCCGGGGCGGGGCTACTCGAGTCAAGGTCTCGGGCGCGTGCGGGATTCTTCTAGACCAAAAGCGCGAGGATCCGCGGCCACGTGTTCTTGCAAACAGGAGCTAACCGGGGTGTCGATCCCGTACCTGCTCTTTACCCAGCATGATGTCCGGCCCGATGCGGCCTTTGCCGGCTGGCTGATGCCCGTCGTACCGCCGATGGTCTCGGCAGCCAACGGTGCGTTGCTGATCCCGCACCTTGCCTCGCAGTCGGCTCGCGCGACGCTGCTCTATGGCTGCTATGCGATGTTTGGTCTCAGCCTGATCGCGGCGCTGATCATCATCACGTTGATCTGGAGTCGACTTGCGCATTTCGGGTCCTCGGGCAGCACGCGCGTCCCGACCCTATGGATCGTGCTCGGACCGCTCGGCCAGTCGGTCACCGTCGCGGGGTTGCTGGGAACCCAGGCCCATCTCGCGGTCACCGCGCCGCTCGCCTCGGCGATGAGCACGATGGCGGTGCTCTACGGCGTCCCGGTGTTCGGCTTCATCCTGCTCTGGACGGCGCTGGCGACGTCGCTGACGGTGCGTACCGTCCGCCGCGGGCTTCCGTTCGCGCTGACTTGGTGGAGCTTCACCTTCCCGGTGGGGACCTGCGTGACCGGGATCACCGGACTGGCGTTGCACACGGGATTGCCCGCATTTCGCTGGGCGGCGGTCATTGCGTACGCCCTGCTGCTGACGGCGTGGCTGACGGTTGCCGGCCGCACCCTCGTCGGCAGCCTCACCGGGCGGCTGCTGTTGGCCCCCGCGTCCTCGGGCCCCGTGGTCGCGTCCAAGGGGTGACCGACTCGGCCCGCGGGTGTTGGTTGCACCGTCACCAACCGATTCCATCAAGGAATCAGGCTCGTCCAAATCGGAATGGACAGGCGGCGGCTGTGGCGGCAGGATGCACGCGTGACCCGCTTCGGCTTTGTCATCGACCAGCGCTCGTGCATCGGCTGCCATGCCTGCACGGTCGCCTGCAAGGAGGAGCACGGTGTCGAGCTGGGCGTGTTCCGTACCTGGGTGAAGTACATCGAGACCGGCGAGTTCCCCGATACGCGGCGGTTCTTCTCGGTATTGCGCTGCAACCACTGCGAGGACGCTCCGTGCGTGACCGCCTGTCCAGTCACCGCCCTGTTCAAACGCGAGGACGGGATTGTCGACTTCGACCCGGAGCGGTGCATCGGCTGCAAGGCGTGCCTGAACGCCTGTCCGTATGACGCGCTATACATCGATCCCGAATCGCACACCGCTGCGAAGTGCAACTTCTGTGCACACCGGGTCGACGTCGGCCTGAAGCCCTCATGCGAGGTCGTGTGCCCGACGGACGCGATCCTCTCGGGCGACCTCGATGACCCGGAGTCAGAAATCACGCGGCTGATCAACACCGAGGCCTCACAGGTGCGGGCGCCCGAGCAGGGCACCAAGCCCAAGCTGTTCTACATCGGCGTCCACGAGGCATCCATCAACCCGACTCTCGTCGGTGGCGGAGATGCCTATCTGATGAGCGAAGTCCAGCCCAGCCAGGCTGAGAAGCTCGCGCCGCTGACCCCGACGGCGACCGCGCGGGCGATGGGGGACATCGCGCACCCACCGCCCTGGGGTTGGCGCGTCTCAAGCTACTTCCTGTCCAAGGGGATCGCCGCCGGGTCGATGATGCTCGCGGTGCTGTTGCTCGTGATCGGATCTCACGGCTCGCGACTGGCCGACATTGACCCCGCGGCGCTCGCGCTCGTCGGAATTGCGGTTACCGGGATCTTCCTCGTCACCGACCTCAAGCAGCCCAAGCGGTTCTATTTCCTGTTCACAAAGCCGCAGTGGAAGTCGTGGCTGGCGATCGGCTCCCAGCTGATCAACGTCGCCGCGCTCGTCGCGTTCGCGTTCCTCGTGGCGTCGGTCCTCGGGTGGCACGGGGTGCGTGACGCGCTGCGGTGGCCGATGGTGCCGGCCGGGATCATGCTCGCCGCGTATACGGCGTTCCTGTTCAACCAGCTCGAGGGCCGCGACCTGTGGCAGAGCCCGCTGCTGCTCCCCCACACGATCGTCAACGCGTTGGTCGCCGGCGCCGGGGCGCTGGGGATCGCGTCGCTGTTCGCCCACGCGCCATCGTCTGACGTCCGGGCGCTCGGGTGGACGCTGACGCTCGGTGTCGCTGCCAGCGCGACGATCATCGCCATGGACCTGTTCGGTCTCAAACACCCGACGCGCCAGGCTGAGATTGCCGCCCATAACCTGTGGCGTGATCGCTTCGCCAAGCGCTTCTGGTTGGGCGGCATCGCCTGCGGGCTTGCGGTGCCGGCGCTGTTCGGAGTCGTTTACCTCGCGGTCGGCGGACGCGGACTGCTGGCGGCAGGCGGTCTGCTGGCCCTGATCGGGCTGTGGTTCTACGAGGATGCGTGGGTTCGTGCCGGACAATCGGTTCCGCTGAGCTGATGGCCTCGGGGATCAATCGCAAGGGCGCGCGGCGCCCGACCGGGTACGGGCCGCGGGACCGCACGCTGCAGAGCTATCCGCCGATCGAGCGCTGGGATGACTGGACCGAGTACGACCCAGCGCAGTGGCCCAAGCGGGTCCCGCGGGAGTACATGCTGGTTCCGACCACGTGTTTCAACTGCGAGTCGGGCTGCGGGCTCACCGCGTTCGTCGACAAGGAGACGCTCGAGATCCGAAAACTCGAGGGCAATCCGTATCACCCCGGCTCGCGCGGGCGCAACTGCGCCAAGGGGCCGGCGACGATCAACCAGGTCAACGATCCCGAGCGCATCCTCTATCCGCTCAGGCGCAAGGGTGCTCGAGGCGGTGGTGACTGGGAGCGGGTGAGCTGGGATCAAGTGCTCGACACCTTTGCCGAACGGATGCACGATGCGTTCGCCGCCCAGCGCCCGAACGACGTCCTGTACTTCGTGGGTCGGCCGGGCGAGGATGGGTTCGCCGACCGCTTCCTGGAGACCTGGGGATGCGACGGCCACAACTCTCACACGAATGTGTGCTCGTCCGGCGGCCGAGCCGGCTACGGCTTCTGGGCGGGAACGGACCGTCCATCGCCCGACTACGCCAACGCGAAGTTCATGCTGCTCATCTCCGCTCATCTGGAGTCCGGGCATTACTTCAACCCCCACGCCCAGCGGATCACCGAGGCCCGCCACCATGGAGCGAAGGTCGCCGTGATGGATCCCCGGCTGTCCAACACGGCGTCGATGGCGGACTACTGGCTGCCCACATGGCCCGGGACCGAGGGAGCGGTGTTGCTGGCGATCGCCAAGATCCTGCTCGACGAGGGCTGGTATGACCGCGAGTTTGTCCGTCGCTGGGTCAACTGGCGGACCTATCTCAAGCATCGCGCCCCCGACGCCGAGCCGACGTTCGAACGTTTCATCGCCGAGCTGCGGTCCGAGTACGCGCAGTACACGCCTGAGTTGGCCGAGGCCGAGAGCGGCGTCCCGGCGCAGACCACGCACCAGATTGCCCGCGAGATCGCGCAGGCCGGGTCGCGGTTCTGCGCCCACATCTGGCGGGCGGCGGCCGCCGGGAACCTGCACGGTTGGCAGATCACTCGTTGTTTGGTACTGCTCAACGCGCTCACCGGTTCGATCGGCACCGAGGGTGGAGTCTCGCCCAACGCCTGGGACAAGTTCATTCCGGCGCCGTGGAAGAAGCCGGAGCCCAACCAGCAGTGGAACGAGATCAACTGGCCGCGTGAGTACCCGCTGAGCTGCAACGAGATGAGCATCCTCTATCCACATTTCCTGCTCGACGAGCGGGGCACGCAGCCCGTGTTGTTCACGCGCGCGCTCAACCCGGTCTGGACGTTCCCCGACGGCGGCAACTGGCTGCGGGCACTGCGCGACGAGAACAAGGTCGGTTTGCACGCTGCGCTGACTCCTACCTGGTCGGAGACGTCGTGGTGGGCGGATTATGTGTTGCCGATGGGTCATGCGCCCGAGCGACATGACACCCAGTCATATGAGACCCATGCCGGTCGGTGGCTGGGCTTCCGCCAGCCCGTGCGGCGCGTCGCGATGGAGCGCATGGGACATCCGGTTGAGTTCACCTACGAGGCCAACCCGGGCGAGGTGTGGGAGGAGGGCGAGTTCTGGATCGAGGTCTCCTGGCGCGCGGACCCCGACGGGTCGCTCGGCATCCGTCAGTACTACGAGTCGCCCTACCGCCCGGGGGAGAAGATCAAGCTCGAGGAGTTCTACCGCTGGATGTTCGAGAACTCCGTTCCGGGGCTGCCCGAGAAGGCTGCCGCTGAAGGATTGGACCCGCTGGGCTACATGCGGCGCTATGGCGCCGTGGAGATTTCGACCGAGGATTACGCCAACCAGGAATCGGAGATCACCGAGGGCCTGGAGGAGACCGATGCGATCGAGCCCGAGCGAACGATCCGTCGCCGCTCGCCGAGTGAGGGACACATCCCGCTCACCGGTGATCCGGAGACCGTGGGCGTGGAGGTCGACGGCACGGCACGCCGCGGGTTCAACACGACCTCGGGAAAACTGGAGCTGTACTCGGAGACGTTGGAGAACTGGGGGTGGCCCGAGTTCGCCGTGCCCACCTACGCCCGTACCCACGTCCATCACTCGCTCATCGACCACGAGCTCAGCGAGTACCTGCTGTTGCCGACCTATCGGCTGCCGACGCTGATCCACACGCGTTCGGGCAACGCCAAGCATCTCACGGAGCTCTCGCATACCCATCCGCTGCTGGTCTGTCCCCAGGATGCCGAGCGGATCGGGGTGAAGACCAACGACCTCGTGCGGGTCGAGACCGAGATCGGGTACTTCGTCATCAAGGCGCTGGTCACCGAGGGCATCCGGCCAGGGGTGATCGCCGCCTCACACCACATGGGCCGCTGGCGTCTGCAGGAGAACAACGCCGGTGAGCGGTGGTCGACGGCGCTGGTCGATCTGCAGGAGGACGGCGACACGATGCACTTCCGTCGTATCCACGGCATTCAGCCATTCGAGTCCGACGACCCAAGCTCGAGCAAGATCTGGTGGAGCGACGCCGGCGTGCACCAGAACATCACCTTCCCGGTCCATCCCGATCCGTTGAGCGGCATGCACTGCTGGCACCAGAAGGTGCGCGCCGCTCCCGCGCGAGATGGTGACGAGTACGGCGACGTGTGGATCGACCTCGCTCGATCGCGGTCAGTCTATGAGAAATGGATGGGCCTGACGCGACCGGCGACCGGCGATCTGCGTCGCCCGCTGTGGATGTACCGCCAGGTCAAACCGTCTCGTGACGCCTACGAGCTCCCACAGGACGACCGGACGCGCCACGCTCGATTGGCGGCTCAATCCGGCGTGGTGATCGCACCAGATGGTATGGCAGCCGCCGTGGACTGGACGCCCTCGGAGGCGTGGGGGCCGCTTCCGGAGCCGCGCCGATGACCGAGCAGGCGAACTTCAAGGCCACTTGGCCCCACAGCGATCAGCCGACCGTGAGCGACCTGGATCTCAAGCGCCCGGGGCGCATCGACCCTGCGACCTCGAAATCAGTCCGGCGCGGCGCCGTAGCCGGGCCGGCGGCCCGGCCGGGCGGTACGCCCGATGAACCCAAGACACGCCCCTCCGCCGCCCACCATCCCCAGTGAGGGGATTGTCGCCGGTTCCCGCCCGCGGTTCTGGGGGGTGGTGGTCGGGGTCGG
>JBPCPC010000238.1:0-5702 GCA_050999585.1 Solirubrobacteraceae bacterium
GTGTTTGTAGAAAGGGGTGTGGGGCTTCTGTCCGACTTTGGGGGGGGGCCGCTGGGGAGAAAGCGCCCCCCCTCACCGACATCGACCGCGGCGACTACGAGGGCAGGTCGCGGCTCACGTTGCGCGAGTACGCGACCGAGTGGGTTGAGCGCTACCAGGGCACCGGCCGGCGCGGTTTCCGCGACGAGACACGAGACGAGTACCGGGTCCTGCTGACGAATTACGCCCTCAAGTTCTTTCCGGCGCAGAAGCTTCTGAAGGAGTTGAGCCCGAGCGACATCGCCGATCTGATCGGCTGGCTCGTCAAGCAGCCCAACGGGCGTGGCAGCACCCTCACGGACAAGTCCGTACGGAACGCTCTCGGACCGCTCAGAGCCTGCCTCGCATCCGCGAAGCGGGAAGGCAAGATCAACGCCAACCCGGCCTCGGGTGCAGCGCTGCCGCACCGTCCGCGGATCGAAGAGGACGAGGAGCTGCCGCGCCCGTTCCCGCGACTAGATGAGGTCGAGACGATGGAGCTGGTCGTCGCGCTCGTCCACCAGGACCATCACCTGATGTTCGAGCTGCTCGCCGCGACCGGCCTACGGCGCTCCGAGCTACTGGCGCTCGAGACTCGGCACCTAGAGCTCGACAGCGCCGAGCCGTTCGTGCGGGTCCGGCAGCGCACGCGCTGGCAGAAGGGCAAGGGCCAGGTGATCGGCCCGCTCAAGTCTTGCCACGCGCGCCGCGATCTGCCGATCCCGCTAGACGTCGCCGACCGGCTCAGGAGCCACGTCGCAGGCAAAGACGACGCCGCACTGGTGTTCCCTGGGCATGGCGGCCGACCGTACGACCCTCATCATCTGACGCTCCGCGTGCTCGGCCCGGCCTGCGCCGAGGCTGGCGTCGAGTGGGCCGGCTTTCACACGTTTCGGCACACGATCGCGTCGCGCATGTTCGCCGCCGGCCGCAACGCCGTGCAGGTTCAGCACTGGCTCGGGCATCACTCCGCGGCGTTCACGCTTCAGCGCTACGTCCATCTGCTTGACGGGGATCTCGGGGGTCCTGTCGAGCCGAAGGGTGTGAACAGAGTGCGAACAGAGCCCACACCACTGGACGACACCGCCATCGAAGGACTAGAGTAAGAATCCGACGTTTAGCAGGAAGAATCGGGTCACGCCACCAACCGTAGACACTGGCCGGCCGGGTTCGAATCCCGGTAGCGGTACTTCGAATCCTCCGTGTTCACGGGGGATTTCGCGTTTGGAGGGGGGTGCGCCACAGCGTGCGCCACAGTCGGATCCCCCGTCCTGTCTGGAGGCGGGTCTTGGCGCGGCGGCGGTTGGTAGCGGTCATCTGCGGTCGTCGGCGGTTCCGCGACCAGTTCGAGCTTGGCTTCGGGCGGCTCCAGATACGCATCGAGCCGGGCCGCGGCAGCCTCTTCTCCGCCGGGGATGAGATGGCCATAGCGGTTCCAGGTCTGGCGGACATCCCCGTGACCGGCCCAGGTGGAGATCTGCTCCCAGTCCAGACCGGCGGCGATGAAGTAGCTGATGGCGCAGTGGCGTGCTTCGTGCGGCGTGATCGGCTCCAACCCTGCTGCCTGCCACGCTCTGTTCGCGCGGGCACGGACGGTGGAGGCGAAGAACGCTTCGGTCTTCGTTCGCCCGAAGACCAGGTCTTCGCCGTCTCGGTCGGTGCGCGCTTTGTGGGCGATGAGCTCGCGGCGTGCCGCAAACGCCATCGGGACCGCACGGTGGCCGGCGCCGGTCTTGACGTCGACCGGTCCTTCGACCGGATCCCAGGAGCGCTCGACGCGGACCACCCCGGCGTCGAAGTCGACGTGGAGCCATTGCAGGCCTCTGAGTTCGCCGCGTCTGAGACCGCAGAAGAACGCCGTCGCCCAGAACGCCCTCTCGCTCGGCGGCAGCGCGGCGAGCAGCTCGTGCGCCTTCTCACGCGGCTCGATCCGCTCGCGACGGCCGCGGATCGCCGGCATCTCGAGATCGTTGGTCGGATCGATCGCAATCTCGTCGCGACGGATCGCGCGGCGGAAGATGACCCGCAGCGGATCGACGATGTTGTTGATCGTGGAGGGGAAGAGGCCCTGGGCGCGGAGGTCGTCGGCGAAGTCTTGGACGTCACGGCGCTGGACTACCGACAGCTTGCGCGAGCCGAGCCGGCTGCTTGTCGCAGCCGGCTCGTCTCTCGGGTCGCCGGGTCATGTTTGCGCCGGCGACCTCGCTGTGACCGGCGATGCGATCACGTTGTTGGACAAATCGTGACTCAAGGGGGGTTCTGGCGGCGAGCTGGGTGGGACACTGCGCCCTCTGTGTTCGCAAAACGATGGGAGGAGCTGATCGTGGGAGGGCTGGAAACGATGGCTTGCACTGGCCCCGGCGCGATGGTTCCCAGAGGCCTGAGAAGAATGCTGTGGGTGGTCATTCCCGTGGCCTTTGTCGCTCTGCTCTCAGCCGGCTCGGCGGGCGCCAGCGCAGCATGTCAGCGCCGATACCCTGACCTTGCGCGGCCGGTTTACGACCGGCTGGTGGTCGTCTACGAGCGCCAGCATCTCACGTGCTCGCAGGCGGCGCGGGCTGGCAACGCGGTCGCCGATGCCTACGAGCGCGGTCTTCCCGTCTCGGACTATCCCCCGGTGCCGAAGGGCGTGCCCGGCGGCAAGGGGCACGCTTTTCGGGTTCATACCCGCCGCTACGGGACGTTCACGTGCCAGATGACCGCGCGCGGCAGCGATTTCGTGGTCGGCCACTGCCGCCAAGGCCCCCGACTCGTGCGCTTCTCCTCAGAGAACTCCTACTTCTTGCACGGTCACTGATTCTCAGCTGACCCGAGCCCTCACGGCGGCTATGAATTGCTCGTCAGCGGCGATGCGTGGAACGCCGGAGCGGCTGGCGCGAGGGTCGCAGCACGTTGCAGCGTCTCGGCGATGAGCTGGCCGTTGGGGAGCTGGTCTGGGTCGAGTAGCCATTGGATGATCAGGCCGTCGAAGGCTGCCATGATCAGGGTCGCGGCGGTCGACGGGTCCGGTGACATCGTGTCTGAATGGTGCCCAAGGGTTTGGGCGATCCCGCTCGTCAGCGTGGTCCTGAGCGCGTTGAAGTCGCCGGCGAGGGCGGTGCGGAGAGCAGGCGAGCGCTCGGCGCGAAGCAGCGCCTCGAAATACGCGATCACGAGCGGGCGGTTGGCGCTGAGCGATGCGAGCAGGCGGTCAAGCGCTGGGCCGAGCTCCTTCAACGGCGGCGGCTGCGTTTGGGAGAGCACCGCGGCGAGCGGTTCGAGCCAGCGCTGGACGCCCTGCGCCAGGGCGGCATCGAGGAGCTCCTGCACAGTCCCATAGTGGTAGCCGATCGCGCCCAGGCTGACGCCCGCGCGAGTGGCGACATCGCGCGCGGTGGTGTCGGCATAGCCCTTGTCCTGCAGCGACGCCAGCGCGGCTTCGAGCAACGCCTCCCGATTCGTCATTGGCACAACCATATCGACATGTTTGCACAAATGTATTGCACAAGCGTACAATGATCGCTCATGAACTCTTCACAAGTCCCGCGTCGCCGGTCCAGACCACGGGTCAGCTCGGTCCCAGGCCGGTGGATGCTGTCGGCGGTACGCGCCGGCAAGCCGGTCGCACGCGTCGCTGCTCGCCGGGCGATGCAGGGGCGCAATCGGTCCCGGACTGATCCGACTACGGGGCGCTTCACCCGGGCGCAGATCGCCCGGATCGTGGACGTCGCCTTCAAACAGTTTGAGCTGAAAGTGCCTGACGTTCCGAGCGAGCCGACGGTCGGTAGCCGGCAGAACGTGATGCTCGCCGCACTGACGCTGGGCTTCCTCGAGGCGCTTGAGCACGAAGGGGTCGAGCGCGGCTACGCGATCGAGCTGACCGCTGACGTGTGCTGGCGTTTTTACCGCCAGTGGGGCGACGGGACCCGCGCCGCGACGCGGCTGATCGCCCGCGATCCCGTCCGCCGGCTACGGCTCAGCGTCAACGCCTTCCTGACGTTCCCGTTCGGTCGACCCGGCTACCAGTTCGACGACGTCAACCAAGACGGCGGACGCTCATTGGACATGCAGCGGTGTCCGGTCGCCGACTACCTTGGCGACCGCGGCGCCGCCGACTTGTGCGGCGGATCGTGGTGCAACCTCGATTACGCGCTTGCTGAGATGTGGGGCGGCACCCTGGAACGGTCGGGCACGCTGGTCGGCGGCGCGAACTGCTGCGACTTTCGCTTCCGCGTCACGGGCGGCCCCCAAGGCTCTCCGGCAGGCACGCCCGGGCGGGCGCTGCCGATGCTCGCTTGAGTAGTTCCCCGCGCCGGACGCGCGGTGGGACCCGCTCGCTATACCCCCAGCTGGTATCTAGGCTGGGTTGCCAGCAGGAAGACGCTCAGACAAAGGAGGGCGCGATGAACAGGCTGAACAGCACGAAGCACTCGATGAAGATGCTGTGGGGCTGCGTGGCGTTCGCGGTCATCGCGATCGTTCTGATCGCCGATGGCGTCGGTGCCGGCGCGCTTTTCATCATCCCGTGCATGCTGATGATGGGAGCGATGATGTGGATGATGATGGGCGGCATGGGCGGCGGCCGCAACCCGCAGTAGCCACCAGCGATCCCCGCCACACGGGCGATGGCCGCAACGATGATCTCTAACGGAAGGTGAGCGCATGATGATGGACTATGGCGGACATATGAACACGGGCGGGTGGGTCTTGACGGTCCTCGCGACCCTGATCCTGGTCGCACTCGCCGTTGGGTTGGTTGTCTGGCTCGTGTCGTCGTTGACTGGCCGCGGCGTCAGCGGCCCAGTGCTGCGGGCGTCGGCGCGCGAGATCCTCGACCGGCGTCTGGCCAGCGGCGAGCTGACGAGCGAGCAGTACGACGCGCTCGGCGAAAAGCTGCAGGACGCCAGGCCACGACGGCCGCGGACGAGCTGCCCCGCTGCAGCCCGTCGCGTCTGACTGTGCGCCCGGCGCACAGTGGCTCGAGCACGACCTGCGCTCGCAGACACACCCCCACGCATCCTCTCGGGCGCCCCGGCCAGGGAGATCTTCGACTGCCGCCGCGCGCGCAGGGAGATCAATCGCGACCGATACCAGCAGCGTGCGGACCAGACTGACGAACGCGACCTGGGACCAGCCTCGCGGGCCAAGCGCGACAGCCGGAGCTTCCACCGAGCCAACCGTCACGGCCTGCGGGCGTCAAACGCTCGGCCCCGAGCCGGCGAGGCCCTGGTGGCAGCTCGCCGGGATCACAGTTGACTGCGCCAGCCGTTCTATCGATGAACGAGCCGGCCGACCGCGCCCATCAGCTCAGTGACCTGCTCGTCAGGGTCTGCCGGCGCTTCGTCCTTGCCCTGCATGCAGTGCCGGGCATGAGCGTCGAGCAGCCCGAGCGCGATCTTGTCGAGCGCGGCTTGCGCGGCGGCGATCTGGGTGAGGATCTCGATGCAGTGGCGGTCCTCCTCGACCATCCGGGTGACGCCGCGGACCTGACCCTCGGCCCGCGCGAGGAACGCCTGCCGCCGCCGGCGAGGTCCTAGACCCAAAGGTCGTCAGCACGCGCTCGACTCCCGTCGGAGTTGCGCCCCCCGCCCGCAGCCGGGCGTAGAGTCCCGACGGGTGCCTCTCATCCGTCAGCTCTGGCGCCGTCCCGGCGCGTGGGTCGTCGCGGTGGTCCTTGCGATCCCGGCCGCCTGCGCGATCGACGC
>JBPCPC010000275.1:0-5920 GCA_050999585.1 Solirubrobacteraceae bacterium
AACCAGCTCTCACGCGACGTCGAGGCGCGCGCCGACGCCTACGCGCTGCGGCTCACCGCCGCGCCCGATGCGTTCGTCTCCTTCGAGCGGCGGATCACCCTGCGCAACGTGGCCGATCCCGATCCGCCGGCGTGGGCGACGTTCCTGTTCGCCACGCATCCGCCCACGGTGGAGCGCATCGGCATCGCCGAGGCGTTCAGGCCGGGTCGTCGTGAGGGGGCTGCTCGCCCTCGAACTCGGGCAGGTTCTTGATGCCCTCGCGGGTGCGCCACTTGGAGTAGTTGTCCTCCATCGCATCCAGCAGCTCGCGCATGAAGCGCGGCGACAGGTTCATCCGCGACACGACCACCCCCGGGATCTCCTCCTCCTCGACCTCGTGGTCCACGCGTGCGAAGGTGATCGTGAACTCGTAGTCGGAGTGGCTGACGTTGGCGAAGTTGGAGTAGACGCCGGTCATGATGTCCGGCGAGAAGTGGATATTGATGTGGCGTTCGGGCGTGTTGGGATCGTCCATATGCTCGTAGTATCTCACCGTGAGGATCGTCGTCGTCGCCGTGGGCAGGTTGCGCCCCCCGTTTGCCGACGATGTCCAGCACTACCAAAAGCTGCTGGCCGGCCACACGCGGTTGGAGTTGGTCGAGGTTCGAGAGGACGACCGGGTCGCCCGGCGGCTCCCCGACCGGGCCTTCGTGTCGCTGCTGCACCGGGACGGTGAACGACCCGATTCGGTCCAGTTCTCGCGGTTTTTGGAGGAGCGTCGCCGCAGCGGGCGTGATCTCTGCTTCGTGATCGGGGGCCCGTTCGGCCTGGATCTCGATCACGTCGACCATCGTCTGTCGCTGGGGGAGATCACGCTGCCCCACCAGCTGGCGCGCGTGGTGCTGCTCGAGCAGCTCTACCGCGGCCACAAGATCCTCGCTCGCGAGCCGTACCACTATTGAGAACGTGAGCACGGCGGAGAGCCACGCGAGCCGCGAGCGCCACCGGGCGCTGGAGCAGTCCAACCGCTCACGCCGTGAGCTGCGGATGTTCGCCCGCCGGCTGGGCATCCTGCTGGCGGCGCTGGCCGGGCTGGTCGTGCTGGGCACGATCGCGTTCGTGATCACCGAGGGCTCCTCGGTGGCCTATTCGTTCGCGTGGACTCTGGACACGGTGACCACGCTGGGCTCGATCCAGGACCCGCACGACCCGGGCGGACGCGTTGTGGTGGTCCTGCTGGAGCTGTTCGGCATCGGTACGCTCTTTTATGGGCTGGCGACGGTGGCGGAGTTCTTCGTATCGGGCCAGCTCAGCGGCCTGCTCGAGCAGCGCCGTACTCAGCGCATGATCGACTCCTACACCGACCACTACATCGTCTGCGGTTTCGGTCGCGTCGGCCGCCAGGTCTCGCGCGACCTCCAGGAAGCCGGCGTCGCTCACGTCGCGATCGACTCCGAGCCTGCCCACCGTGAGACCGCCGAGACGATGGGGGTCCGCTTCATCGAGAGCTACGCGGCTGAGGACGACGTATTGCTGGCGGCCGGCATCGAGCGGGCCCGGGCGGTGATCGCGTGCGTGGACTCCGACGCCGACAACATCTTCATCGCCCTGTCCGCGCGGGAGCTGCGTCCCGACATCCTGATCGTCGCCCGCGCCTCGGCCGAGGACTCCGAGAAGAAGCTGCTCCGCGCCGGCGCGGACCGCGTCATCTCGCCATACAAGACCTCTGGCTCAGCGATGGCGCGCGTGGCGCTGCATCCCCAGGTCGGCGGGGCCGTTCAGGTTGCGGACTACCGCTTGGAGGAGATCGACGTCCCGCACTCCTGCGATGGGGTGGGGCGGTCGATCGAGCAGGTGGGCGGCGAGTCGGTGATCGTCGCGGTGCGGCGAACCGACGGCCGGCTGGAGCCGCAGCCCTCCCCAGAGACCGTGATCGAGGCCGGCGACATGCTGGTGGCGATCGGCACGCCGAATGCGATCGCGCAGCTGGAGGCGCTGTTCCAGCCGGTCCCGGTGGCCAGTGCATGAGCGCGCGGAAGCCGAGCCTGTGAGCGCCCCGGCGACGCCGTTGGCGCAGCTGCGGGCGGCGGTCCAAGTGGCGGCCGTGGATGTCAAGGGCGGCGGCGAGCCGCCGGCGCAGATCCGCGTCGAGCAGCCCAAACGTACCGGCCAGGGTGACTACTCGACCAACGTCGGCATGCTCCTGGCGCCGTTGCTGGGCGCCGCTCCGCGCGAAACCGCCGAGCGGGCGGGGGAGGCGTTGACCGGTCTGCTGGGGGATGCCTTGAGCGGCTATGAGGTCGCCGGGCCGGGCTTCTTGAACCTGACGCTGTCTGACGGCTGGCATCGCGACGCGCTGCGCGCGGTGCTCGATGGCGGGGAGCGCTTCGGCGCCGGCGGAGCTCAGCCCGGGCAGCGGGTCCTGGTCGAGTTCGTGTCCGCGAACCCGACCGGGCCCCTGGTGGCGGCCAGCGGTCGCCACGCCGCCTACGGAAGCGCGCTGGCGCGGATCCTGCAGCACCACGGCCATGACGTGTGGCGCGAGTACTACTTCAACGACGCGGGCTCCCAGATCCGGCTGCTCGGCGAATCGGTGCAGGCGCGGGCGCGAGGTGATGCGGTGCCCGAGGGCGGCTATCAGGGTGAGTACGTGGCCGGGCTGGCTGACGCGATCGAGGGGGCGGCGTCGCTGTCGGTGCAGGAGGCCTCGGCCGCTGCGGTGGAGTTGCTGCTCGCCCTGATCAAGGGGACGCTCGAGCGCTACGGCGTCCATTACGACCAGTTCTTCTCCGAACGGGTGCTGCACGAGGGCTCGCCCAGCTACCTGAGCCGGGCGCTGGAGATCGTCGCCCGCGGTGGGCACAGCTATGAGTCAGACGGCGCGTTGTGGTTGCGCACCACCACGTTCGGTGACGACAAGGACCGGGTGCTGCGGCGCTCGGACGGGGCGCCGACGTACTTCGCCGCCGACCTGGCCTACCTGCTGGAGAAGACCGAGCGCGGGGTTGACCTGCAGCTGGTGCCGGTCGGCTCTGACCACCACGGCTACGTGGCGCGGATGAAGGCGGCGTTCGCGGCGCTGGGCAACGAGCCGGATGCGTTGGAGCTGCCGATCCTGCAGTTTGTGCACCTGATCGAGGGGTCCGAGCGCGCCGCGATGTCCAAGCGCCGCGGTGAGTTCATCACGCTCGACGAGCTGCTTGACGAGATCGGCGTCGACGCCACCCGATTCTTCATGCTGCAGCGCTCTCACGACCGTACCGTCGACCTCGATCTTGACCTGGCGCGCCGGGAGTCGCCCGAGAACCCGGTCTACTACATCCAATACGCCCACGCCCGGATCGTGACGATGCTCGCACGCCTGGACAGCGCGCGCGTGTCCGGGGCACTGGGTGGCGCCGGTGGCTGGGGAGACCGGGCGCTGGAGACCGCCGAGCGCGAGCTGATCAAAGCGCTGGTCGTGTTCCCCGAGGAGATCGAGGAGGCGGCCGAGCGTCGGGCGCCGCATCGGATCGCCGCCTACGCGCTCGAGCTCGCGCAGACGTTCACCGCGTTCTACCGCGACTGCAAGGTCGTGGGCGCCGAGCCCGAGTCGCTCGAGTCCTTCCGGGTCGCGCTGTCTCAGGCGGCGCGGCAGGTGATCACGCTGTCGCTGTGGCTGCTCGGGGTGAGCGCGCCCGACTCGATGTAGCTCGGTTGCGGGCGGCGGCTATCCGAAAGCCGTGCGCCGCGCCGGCGCAGCTCAGGTCGTGCGCGCCAGGTCCTCGTCAAGCCGTCGGGCGTCGTCGGCGCTGAGCTCGGGGTGGCTGGAAGCCGGCGCCACCGCGGCTGCCTCACGAGTGCGGCGGCGCCAGCGGGGGATCGTGATCACCAGCATGATGATCCCCAGCAGGAGCACGACCGGCGGGATGATGTAGACGAACAGATTGAACCCCTGCGCCGGCGGCTTGGCCAGCACCGCGGGACCGTACTGCTCCACCAGGTTGTGTTCGATCTGCTGCCTGTTCTGGCCCTGGAGGATCAGGCCGCGGATGTAATCGCGCTCACGGAACGCCTCGGGCGACTGCGCCACGGCCAACGGCTCGTGGCAGAGGACGCACATCACGTCATCCTGGATCTGCGTGAAGGACGCGCGCTGGACGGCCAGCGCAGATCCGGCGCCGGGGATCAGCGACGCGGCGAGCATCAGGCCCAACGTCGTCCCGACGGCCAGCCGCCGCCTCATGCCTGGCCGGCCAGGATACGGGGGAGGGTCTGGTTCAGCCATTTGTTGGTGACCGGGAAGCGCTGCACGGCCTGAATCCGGCCCTGGCGGTTGATCACGAACGTTTCCGGCACGCCAGTGGTGCCGAACGAGCGCACGAAGTTGCCGCTGATGTCGCGCAGGACCGGGTACGTGATGTGGTATCGGCGTGCGAACTTCTCCGAGTCAGAGGAGTTGTCCTCATAGGTCACGCCGACCAGCGTCGCGCCGTGCTTGGTCAGGAGATGCTGTTCGGAGGCGAGCAGCGGCGCCTCCGTGGCACAGGGATCGCACCACGAGGCGAACACGTTGAGCACCACGACCTTCCCGCGGAACTCGGCGAGGCTCTTGGTCTGGGAGCTGCCCAGCACGGGCAGCGCGTTCGTTGCGTCCGGGGCGACCGGGAACTTTCCGTGGTCCACCTGGGAGTCGATCGAGGACGTGTCGTTCTGCTTGGAAACCCCGAACGTCAGCAGGGCCAACAGGGCGACGGCCGCCACCACCACAAGCCCGGGAACGATGAACCGCCGCATACGCTCCTGATGGTAATGGCCGCGGTGCTCCGGCCCGCCGCCCACCGTCGCCACGGCCGGTGATGATTCAAGACTTACGAGACCGGGAACCGGTGCCGATAAGGCCCCACGGGTCCGACCCCGGCCGGGCCAATCGACCGGAGTCCACGATGCGCCAGCGAGACATCTACGACGACATGCCCGACGGCCCCGCCCAGCGCCACCACAACCAGCAGCGCCTGGCCGAGCTCGAGCGCGACGGGGCTGCCCGTCGCGCCCGGTTGGCCGAGGTCGTGGGCGTCGCCGAGCTCTACGCCAAGATCGTCGCGCCGGGCTTTCACCACACGCTCTAGCGGCTTCCCGCCGTCGGCTCGGGGCGACGGCTTAGAATCGCCCCCGCACGCGGACGTAGCTCAGTTGGTAGAGCGTCGGCTTCCCAAGCCGAAGGTCGCGGGTTCGACCCCCGTCGTCCGCTTTGATCGAATCTACGATTTACCAGCCACTTCTCATGCTTGCGGTGCTGGGCTATCTGCGCAGCTAACGGTCGGTTCAGGCTCCCAGCAGCCGTCGCCAACGCTCGGCCAGCTCCTCCATTTTCCGCGCGCCGGTGACCGCCCCGCCTGCCGAGGGCCATAACGTCGCCGGTCCGTGGGCCTGCATGACCGCGCGGGGTGGATCCGCGTCTCGTAGGCCCGCGAGCGTCAGGGAGGAGATCATGCTCGCGTTGCCGGCGACGATCGGAGAGCGAAGCGTGTCGAGGTCGCGCGTGTCCAGGGTCTCGTCGAGGACCGCCTCCCCGTCGGCGGTGAGCCGGATCCGCGCCGTCAGCGCCCCCGGGGTCTCCCGCGCGCGGCCCAGGACGACCGCCTCTCCCAGCAGCGCCTGCCCCGAACCGCTCAGAGCGACCGATGTCGTCCGCACCGTCGAGGAGCCGTCACCGGCGATCAGCGGCTTGCCCACCCAGATCAGCACCCCGCCGCAGCCGACGGCGATCTCGGTCCGCAACGACACCGCCGGGCCGCGGCGTACATCGTGGGCGAGCATCGCCCCGAGCTCCGCCACCTCGAGTCGCGCCCCCGCGCCGACGGTGATCGAGAGCGCGACGTCGTCGCCGGCGATCAGCGAGGCGCGCGTCTGCACGAGCGCGACCGCAGCGATTCCGGAGTGACCGCTGACGATCCGCGGC
>JBPCPC010000305.1:0-15917 GCA_050999585.1 Solirubrobacteraceae bacterium
CGATCGTAACCTTCCCCGCCCCCCGAGGGTCAAGCGACGGCTCGGACTCGACCACCACATCGCTGCTATGAGCACCCGACAGGCTGAGACCCGTATAGGACCCCGGAGCGATACAGATCACCGACCCACCCGCCGCGCTCGCCACCGCACTCGACACCGCAACCATGCTTGACACCGTAGTGGTGCACGCGACGACCGGAGGGCCGGCCGGCGGGGGACCACCGCCGGACGGGGGACCGACCGGCGCTGGACCGTCGCGGACCGTCGCAACCGTCCCCCCGGCATACGCCGAGAGCTGACAGCCGCGCATCTGGCGCCCACGCTCCCAGGCTAACGGCAGCGCCCGCAGCTTCCGGTCACGCGAGCTCTGGCTCGTGCAGGACCGTCCGCTGCGATCACGGAAACGGAGCGTCCCTCGCTTGCCGAGCACGGCGAGCCAGTAGCTCTTCTTGGCCAAAGACACCGGACGGACGGCGATCCTATTCCATGCTCCCGCCTTGAGCGAGGCGCGCGATCCCCACGTGAGCCGGGTGCCGGGCGCCCCACCGTGATCGGAATACACCCCAGCGATCATCCGAGTTGCTCGGTTGCGAGCGTCGACGTAAACCGCGATCGTGGAGACCTTGCCCGTCGAGCGGTCCAAAAACCGGAACGCCTTGGCGGTTCCCACCGGGCTCTGACCGAGCTTGCGCTCGATCGTCGGCTGGCCGAACAGCATACGGCTGTGCCGAAGCTTGGTCGGGGCGGGACCCGTGCTGCCTCGGGCCGACGAGGCTGATCCCCACGCACTTGCAGCGATGAGGATGACCAACGGGAAAAGGGCACCCAGCGTCGCCACTCGCCGCATCCGATCGCTCCCGGCACGGTGTCGTTCCACCTGCGCAGTATCGACGGTTTCGCCCTTAAACCCAAGTCTCACGGATCACCCGAGCTCGAGCGCCCGCTCCGGAGCGGGCATCGGCCCGCCCGGTAACGCGCCGAGTTCCCGCCGGGACTACAACGAGGAGCCCTTTCCGCTACGGGACGACGCGCTCCCGCCAGCTCGGCGGCAGGTTCCTCTCGACCTCGATCGTGCCGGGAAATTCGACCTGCGGGCAGGGGCCGCGGTCGCGCACCCAGCGAGCCATTCGATCGATCCCATCCTGCAGCCCGATCGACTCACCCGGCGCGAACACACGGTGCAGCTTTGAGTGGTCGGAGAACGCGTCGACGACCTCGTTGCGTGCCTCCAGGCGAACGATGTCGGGCTCGACGTCAAACGCCGCCGCGATCGTCTCGGCGAGCTCCAGGATCGTGTATGGCCTGTCCGCGCCAACATTGAATACCTCGTTCCGAGCCTGCTCGACGAGCGGCGAACGAGCGATGATCGGTGCGAGATCGGCGATGTGCGAGAACGCCCGCGTCTGCAGCCCGTCGCCGAACACGGGCATCGGCTGCTCCTGCATCACGTTGTTCATGAATATGCCGATCACGTTCCGGTACCGGTCGGCGATGTTCTGGCGCTCCCCGTAGACGTTGTGTGGTCGGAACACGGTGTAGTCGAGTCCGAACATATGCTGCGCCGCGGCGAGATCGAGCTCGACGGCGTACTTGGAGATGCCGTATGGATCTTCGGGCTGAGGCGTCATGTCCTCGCGCATCGGCACCTGGCCGGCACCATAGACCGCAATCGAGGAGGTGAACACGAAGCGACGTACGTCTCCGAGAACGGCGTTGTTGATCAGGTTGACGCTCGCCTCGAGGTTCGTGCGGTAGTTGTACGCCCTGATGAAGTGCGAAAGGCCTTCGGCGGCGTATGCGCCGAGGTGATAGACAAAATCGAACTGTCCGTCGTCCCAGAGCGAGTGAACGAAGTCGGCATCTCGGAGATCTCCCTCGCGCCACGTCGCTGCGGCGGGAACGTTCTCGATGAAGCCGCCAGACAGGTCATCGGTCGCGACCACCTCCATCCCCAGGGTGAGGCAGGCGTCCGCGACGTGCGAGCCCATGAACCCTGCGGCGCCGGTCACGAGCACTCGGTGGTCGGTTTGAGTCATTGCCCTTGTCCCCTCAGTCGTTCGGGTTGTCTGATCGAGAAACGGTCCGTGAGCCGATCGGCTTTCATTGACGGCTACCGTGGCAAGCGGCTAGAGCTGGGCGCGGAGCCCGGCGTGGCGCTGAGCTGCATTGACAACGTCCACGTAGTAGAAGCGCGGCGCCGACGCGATCGCGTTGATGATCAAAGGTGCTACCACGGCACATCCCTCGGGCCTGAAGCGAGCGCCGAGCACGATCGCGACGGGACCAGTGCGGCCTTCGGCGCCAATGTGAATTGCCGCCGCCGTCGGAGCGAAGACCGTCCGCACGCGACCGAACGCTGCGGTCCGGGACGCGCCCGCCGGAAGCGCGCCGAACCGCCAGCACACTTTGCGTCCGTCGAGAGTGAACTGTGCCGTCGCGGACCTCCGCGGAGCGTGCGGCACGGAGTTCTCGCCGGTCAGGACGACATGGTAGGACCACGTCGGTGCTCGGCCCGCCCTCGGCTTCTCCGGCCCCTCGTTGTCGACTTGGGGTTTGTGCAGGAGCTTGACAAGGTAAGCCTGAGCCGCAGTGTGCTTCTGCTGGTGAGGTTTGCCCGGGGCCGCTGACCTAGCGGACTGACTTCCACAACCTGCGAGCACCGCTGCGATCGTCGCGACCACCGGTATGAGCCGAGTTGCCATTTTCTGAATAACGGCTCGCGGGCCACAGAACGTCCGGAGCAGGGGAGGTTTTGCTATGCGACGGCAGCCGCCGTCGGCGCCAAGGTTCCGGTCTTCAGGCTCAGGCGCCCACGGACTTCTCCCGCGACGCGTTCGGCCATGCCGACGATCGACTCGCCGTTCAGCAGCCGCGGGTACACCTGGCTGGCCGAGGCAAGCGCCAGGCCCGGCACCCCCGGCCAGACCGGAGCCACGCGAGGCTTGTGCCCGCGGGCGTGTACCGGCTCTACCAACGGCGCGCGCTGGACGCTCCAGGCGACGACATCCTCGTGGCGGAAGTCAGGCGCCAAGCGCTCGAGCATCGCGGTGAAGCGCTTGTAGATCGAGGCGTCGTCCTCGGAGAATTCGGCCGCCGTGGCCTCGCAGTATTTCGGCAGGTACAGCAGCCGCAGCCCATCGGTGTGGGCTGTCCCAACGACGTGGGAGGTTTCAACGACGGTCGTGATCGGGGTCGGATCGCAGATGTTGACGGAGTAGTAGGGCAGCACCGAGCGCCGGACCTTGAGCACCAGACACACGACCCCGAGGAAGCGTTTCGGGTAGGCATCGAGCAACCCATGCAGCGGCTCCGGCAGGAGCCTGACGAGGGCCGGCGGCTGCAGGGTGGGGATCGTGAGATCGAACTGCTCTTCCTCCCCATCGACGATCACGCCAGTGACTCCGAGCTCCGGATCGAACCCAAGGCCCTCGACGCCGGCACCGAAACGAACGTCGACGCCGAGCTCCTGTGCGCGCGCGGAGGCCGCCTCGATCAGCCGTTCGTGGCCGCCATTCAGGCACCCCATCGTCTCGCTGCCGCCGCCCTTGCGGGCACTGCGCATCCGATTCGTCCGCGCCCACATGTACGTGGCGGGAAGGTCGTCGTAACTGGAGTCAAAACGGGAGTTCAGCAGTGGCCGCCAGATCCGGTCCACCACCTCGCGCCCACAATGCCGGGTCAGCCAGCTCAGCAGCGAGATGTCCTCGAGCGGCTCGTAGCCGCTGCGGAGCTGGCACTGCGCGACGAACCACGCCAGCCGCGCTCGCGCCGGCGCGGACAGTGGCGGAAAACGCACGAAATCAGCGACGCCGTTGAACGGGTGCATCTGGCCGTCGACGAAGAAGCCCACGCCCACCGGGCTGAAGCTGAGCTGGTCAGCCAGCCCGAGCTCCTCAGCGAGCGAGATCATTCGCTCGTCGGACGGGACGATCACGTGGTAGAAACGGTCCACCCTGTGGCCGTCGAGATCCATCGCGCCGGCCAGACCGCCGACCGTCGGCGCGCGTTCGAGCAGTGTTACGCGGGCGCCTGATTGGGCGAGCCGCAGGGCCAGCACCGTCCCGAGGACACCGCCGCCGACGATCGCGATGCGCGGTTGATCGCTCATTGTTCTGCGGACATGGGCGAGATCGGAGGGGGCTGGATGCGGCCGATCAGGTGTGCTCCCATCAGGCGACCGTAAGCCAGCACGGTCGGCGTCAGGCTCATCTTGGAACTCCCGAGGCGTCGGCTCCAGTCGTTGACTGTCGGCACCTCGGCCACCGTGGCGCCGGCGTTGTAGAGCTTCAACAACAGTTCGACATTGGCCGCGAATCCCGGCTCGCGCACGAGCAGATAGCCGTAGGTCTCGGCCGCGCGGCGCAGCGTGCCCGCCCGGTAGATCCGATACAGCGAGCTCAGCGTGTGGACATCTCGCAGGCCCCCCGCGTAACGGAAGACGTTCGAGACCGCCTTTGACGCCGCCAGCCGCCAGGGAGCGACCCCGAGGATCTTGCCGCCAGGAGCGTAGACCGAGGCCAGCACGATGTCATTCCCCTCTTCAAAGCGCTCCAACATGCGCGGCAGGTCCGTGAGGTCGGAGGTGTTGTCGGCCTCGAGCGTCACGATCGCGTCGTCGTCCTGCGCTTCGCCGAGCGCCGCCCGCAGTCCGGAGTTGATCGCCGTGCCCAACCCCCGGTTGACCTCGTGCCTGACGATCGCCAGGTGCAACCCGTCGCGATGCTCCTCGATCGCCTCCGCCGTCCCGTCGGTAGACCCGTCGTCGACGAAGATGATCCGCGCTCCGAGGGCGCTCGCGCACGGGCCGAGGTCGGCCATGAGGTTTGGAATGTTGTCCCGCTCGTTGTAAGCGGGTATCACGAAGCGGATCATGTCGCGTGGCCCTCAGTGATCAGGCGACGGCGCGCAGCGGGCGGCGCACGCCAGGCATGTCCAGCAGCCTGATCGGTCGTGAGTTGGCGGCGGAGTCTCGCACCGCGAGGGCCGCTGCCAACGCTCGGCAGCCCTCGTTGGCAGTCACCGGCTCGGTCGTGTCATCGATCACGCAGCTCGCGAAGGCTTCGAGTTCGGCCCTCAGCGGCTCCACGCGACGCAGCGCGAAGCGCACCGCGGCCCCCTCGGCGTCTCCCCGCACGCGCGCCAGCTCGTCCCAGCCGGTCGTCGAAGTTGCCGATTCGGTGAACCACACATCCTGGGTCAGATATGACGCGCTGAGCATGCCGGCCTCGCCGATCACCGTCAGCTCGCGGCGCTTCTCGGGGGTCAGCCAGTTCACGTCCAACAGCCCCATTGGACCGCCGTCGCCGAAGCGAAGCAGGCAGGAGATCATGTCCTCCTGGCTTGGATGCTGGAACCGGCTGCCCTCGGCATAGATGCTGGTGATGTCCTGGTTCAGGACGAACTGCATGATGTCGAGGTCGTGCGTGGCCAGATCGATCGTCACGCCGGCGTCGAGGATTCGGGTCGGCAGCGGCCCCACCCGCGTGGCGTGGATGCGAAACACCTGCCCGATTCTCCCCTCGGCGATCAGATCCGCCAGCTTGGCCACCGCCGGGTTGAACCGCTCGATGTGGCCGACCATCAGCTTGACGCCGGCCTCGCGGGCGGCCGCGCCCATGCGCAGTCCGTCCTGCAGCATCGTGGCGATCGGCTTCTCGACGAATACGTGCTTCCCAGCGGCGATCGCGTCGAGCGCCACGCGGGCATGGCGGTTGGACGGAGTGCAGATCGACACCGCATCGATGTCTTCGCGACTCAGCATGTCGCGGTAGTCGGCGAACCAGGCCATTGGCCGCCGGCCGATTCGCTCGCGCGCCAGCGCTTCGTCGGGCTCGGCGATCGCCGCAAGTTCCACCGCGTCGACCTTCTCCAGGGTCTCGACGTGAAAGGCGCCCATCCGGCCGGCGCCGATAACCCCCATCCTCAACTCGTTCATGCCGCCACCTCCGTTGCCGTGCCCAGGAACTCCGCCACGAGCCGTGCGATGCGGCTGGCAGCCTGACCGTCGCCGAAGATCTGCGGTCGCTCGGCGGGAAGTGGTCGGGTGAGAGCCTCGGCGAATGCCTGTGGATCAACGCCCACCGCGGCGTTCCAGCCGACCCTCACCGTGTCGATCCACTCCGTCTCCTCGCGCAGCGTGACGCAGCGGACTCCCCACAGGTAGGCCTCGCGCTGCACGCCGCCGGAATCGGTCGCGATCGCCTGCGCGCCCCGCTCGAGCTCAAGCATCCGGTTGTAGGGCACCGGATCGGTGAGTTGCACCCGGGCGGGAACCGGCAGCTGCCATTCCGCGATCCGCGCCCGGGTCCGGGGGTGGATCGGAAATACAACCCTCCACGGCGAGCGCGCGAGACATTGCAGCACCGCTCGCAGCCGCGCGGGATCGTCGGTGTTGTAGTTGCGGTGAATCGTCGCCAGCAGGTATTCCCCCGTGGCGGGCACGACGCGGTCGCGCCAGGACTCGAGGATGTCGCACAGGGGGTCGCCGGTAACGTGGATCTCGCCCGCGACCTCCTCATCGAGCAGGTTTGCCCGAGCGCCCTCGGTGGGGGCGAACAGCACATCGGACAGCCGGTCGGTCTCGATCCGGTTGTGCTCCTCTGGCATGTCCGAACGACGCGAGCGGAGCCCGGCCTCGATGTGCATCAGCATCACGCCGGCGTCATTGGCCGCGCGTGCTCCCGACAGCGTTGCGTTGGTGTCACCGCGTACGATCACCGCATCCGGTCGCTCGGCGTCGATCAGCGCCCGCAGGCGCTGCTGAGCCAGCTCGAGCTGCTCGGCGCGGGGAAGCGAGCCGACCGCGAGGTTGTGATCCGGACGGGGCAGGCCGGTGGCCAGGATCTGACCATCCGACATCGATTCGTCGTAGTGCTGCCCGGTGTGGACGAGGATCTCGTCCACCACTTCGCTCAGCGCCGCGGAGATGGGGGCGGCCTGAATGATCTCCGGGCGCGCTCCAATCACCGACATCACCCGAGGTGGGCTTGACTGGGCTGTGCGAGGCTCCATATGCCCGAAACAACGGACCGCGACGCTCCGAGCTTGCGCGTAACCCGGAGCGTGTCGTCGCTGGCTCAGCACAGGCCGACCTCGTCACCGGCGCTGACGCGCACGCGAATCGCGCGCGGGAGGGAGAAGTCTCGAAAGATGCGCGCATTTGGACCCACGAGGCTGCCGGCGAGGCGACCCCCGACGTGCCGAACGGTCGCGCCCGGAGAGATGATCGATCGCTCGATCTCGGCTCCTTCGATCCGGGCCTGGGACCCAATCGACGTGTAGGGGCCGATGTAGGCCGACGCGATCTCGGCCCCGGCCCCGACCACGACCGGGCCGACAATCACGCTGCCGGTCACCGACGCTGTCGGATCGATGTTCACCGGACCTTCGATCCGATTCTCTTGTCCGATTGTCCTCGGCACGAGGGTGACCAGCCCGTCCAGCGCCAGGCGGTTGAGCTCCAAAAGGTCGGTTGGGTCGCCGCGGTAGCGGCGCCAGCGCTCGGCGCAGCGGATCTCGACGTACCGGCCCTGGTTGGCGAAGTGCTCGGCGAGTCGTTTCGATCCCGGGGCCTCGCCTCGGAACTTGGCTTGGCACGCCTGCGCGAGCGCACCCGGACCGAACACGCCGATTCCGGCATCTGCGTCAACGCTCGGGTCGGTGTTGGGTCGACTCGGCGACGACTCCTCGGGCAGACCATCACGCTGCAGTTCGCCGACTGCGCCGGGGCGTAGCAGCAGGAGGTCCGCCAGGGCGTCCCGCGTCAGAGCCAGATACGGAGCCAGCGGCTCCCCCAGGAGCCCGTCGGCGAGGTGAACGACGCACGGCGCGGCGCCCACGAACGGATGGACCGCCCTGAGCGCGCCGATCAGGCCCGAGTTCTCGGCGGTGACCGCGTAGTCCACCTGCGAAGGCTGCGGCGAATACCCGCGCAGACAGGCGCGGACGTCGATCAGGACGTCGGCCGGTCCGGCGAGGACCAGTTGGTCGACCTCGGCGGCGAGCAGCGCGTCGAGGACGTGGTGGGCGATCGGACGGTTGGCGACGGGCTCGAGCGCCAGCACCTCGCTGGCGCCGCGCCGGTGTCCATTGACCGCAGGCACATCCGCGAAGAGCACCACTCCCTTGGAAGGCATGTACACCTAACGGGGGGTGACGCTCGCGACTCGCGCGGCCGAGCTGAGATTCATGAACAGCCGCCTGCGGCGACATCGCCCTGCTCGTGCGCAAAGTCCGCGCTAACAGCTGGTCAGCCAGCGAATCGAGAGCCCGCAGCGATATCCGAGGTTTGCGAAGCGCCGCGATCGGGTTCTCCGGGAAGCACGAAGCCATAGCCGGTCCGCATCTCGCCGTCGCGGGTGGAGACGGCGCGCAGATCCCGCAGTGCGCCTGAGAGCGACTCGATTTGTTTCGAGATCTCGGCGACGACCGATGAAACCCGAACTTCCGGGTCGGCGCGCTGCGCCCGCCGGAGCCGTGCCTCGAGTCCCATCAGCTGCGCAAAGCCCCACTCGAGTGCCTCGTTGACCTCGACGTCGCCGGGCGTCGGCGCAGCGCCGGCATCCGCGGCTGCGGTGCGAACCAGGACTTCGATCTGATCCACGGCTTGGAATGACTGCTCGGGCATGTGATGAGACGGCATTCTCGTCCCGGTGCCCGGCCAGCACAATGAGCCGAGTGGACCTTCGGAGCGTTCAACTACGGCTCGGTCCCTCGGCCCGCGCCGAGGTGGTTGTTACACCCTCGCGCGCGGACGAGCGGAGTCGACGGGCGGCGCGCTCCGCGTCCGGCGCTGGGGCGCCACCACGTCCAGCTGCGTGCCGCCTCCGGCGCGCCGGCGCGTCACCAGTTGCCCACCCAGCAACCTTGCCCGCGCACGCATCGCCTCCATGCCTAGCCCGGTGCCGGGACGCGCACGGGCTCGGGGAGCGTCGATGCCGCAGCCGTCATCGACGACGCGGAGGAGCAATCCGCTCCACCGGGAGCCCAGCGTGACGGAGAGCTTTCGGGCGCCGCCGTGTCGGACGGCATTCACGATCGCCTCGCGCGCGATGCGCACCAGCTCGGTGCGATCGGACATCTTCAGGTCAAGATCGGTCCGGTCATCGACCTCGACCTCGACCTCCACCTCGAAGCGTGCCGCCAGCTCGGACGCCACCTCGCGAAGCGCGAACTCCACGTCCGGGGCATCGGACGCGGAGAGATCGACGATCTCCTGCCGGGACACCGCCAGCGCCCGCCGGGTGGCGATCGCGAGGGGATGCTCGGCGCCGAACTCGATGGCCAATCGGTCTGAGTGCGTCGCGATGAAGGCGAGATCCTGCGCCAGGCCGTCGTGCAGGTCGCGCGCGATTCGGAGCCGTTCCGCGCTAAGTGCCTCGCGCGCCTGCTGCTCTCGTGTCCGGCCGTAGAGACGCAACGCCGTCGCCAGCAGCAGACCGTAGGCCGCCAGCCGGCTGGCGTCTCCGAGCGTCACCCAGTCAGGTGCCACCAGGGGCCAGACCAGCTTCTGGAGCCAGGCGCCGGCCAGCAGCAACGAACCGCCGGCGAGGAACTCAGCCTCGAGCCTTCCGGGCACTCGCTGACCGAGAAACCGGAGCCCGGCGATCAGCATCGCGACGCTGGCCGCTGCGACGACGACCGGAACCGTCGCGGCGTAGCTCGAGGCCGCCGCGGGACCGGCGATCAGATCGATGACCTCGGCCAGCGCCACGATCCCGATCCCGATCGGAGCGATCATCGCTGGTAGCCGCGAGCCGAGCGGCACTCGCCGCTGGCCGGGGACAAACGCCACCGCGACGAATCCGCTCGCGACCGCGACCATCAGCGCCCCCCGGGCCCCGAAGCCGTCGACGGCCGCATGGGAAATGCTCAGTGCCGGCAGCCCATTCAAGACGAAGTCCCCGACGGCCACGGTGGCCAGCGTCGCCAACAGGAGCAGGTCCCGGAGCAGCCGGGTCTGCCGAAAGCGGATCCGCAGCAGGATCGTGCTCAGCAGCGCCGACAGAACGATCGCGGTCTCCAGCGCCGAGCGCAGCCCGGCGGAAACGATGCGCGGACCGACCAACAGATCAGCGATCAGCACCGCCGAAGACACGATCACCAACGCCAGGCTCAGCGCACCGCGGCGGTGGCCGCCCGAAGTGGAATTGCGAACGCGATACCGCAACGCGGTCGAACCGACCAAGCCCGAAGTCATCCCTTCCTCCGTATTCGATTGTCAGTTGGTCAGTAGCGCCATACTGCATTGCCCTCCGCGCCAAACCTACTCAAAGGTTACCATAACTCCCGGCAGCGAGTGGTTAGTTGAGATCGGTTGACCGAATAGCGGTGTTTCGCACCCACCCGCGGCCCGCGGGCCCTATTGCACGTAGGGATCGTAGGTGCCGAACGACCACAGGTTGCCCTCCGGGTCGCGCACGCTGTACTCCCGCGAGCCGTAGTCCATGTCCGCCAGCGGCCGGACGACGTCGGCCCCCGCGGCGCCGGCAGCCTGGTGATGGGCGTCGGGGTCATCGACGACCACGTAGAGGCTGACCGTCGAGGAGCGGGGGCGCGGAAGGTCGCCTCCCAGCCAGCCCTCGCTGGAGTGCTGGCCGAGCATGATCAGGCCGTTTCCGAGGCGGATCTCGGCGTGGTGGATCACCCCGTCGTCCCCGCGGAAAACAGATTGCTCCTCCGCGCCGAACGCGGCCTTGAGAAACGCCAGGCCAGCCTCGGCGTCGGCGTAGCGGACGGCGGGAACGATGGTGGGACGGATCTCGGTCATGGGCGGGTGGCACCTTTCGCTCGCTGCTTCGCGGGTGGACTCATGCTCGGCACGCTACGGCGCCACCCCGGCACGGGTCTTGGATAAATGGGAACGCGCGCCGTAACGGCGACGATCGCATCGCTGCTCGGAACGGTGGCTGGCACTCAGGCGGCCGGCGCGCAGCCGTCGCCGATCAGGCCGCCGTCCGGGATCCGTCGTGCCAGGAACTCGGACGGGGTCGTTCCGGCCAGCTCGCGAAATTCGCGGTTGAGGTGGGACTGGTCGGCGTACCCGGCATCGAACGCGATCTGCGCCCAGCGGCTCGGCGCCAGCTCGATCCGCCGCCGCACGTCGGCGAAGCGCAGCAGCCGGGCGACCGTCTTGGGCGGCAGTCCGAGCTGACGGTGAAAGCGGCTTGTTAGATAACGCCGGCTGGCCCCCAGCTCGGCGGCCAGCGCCTCGATCCGCACCCGGCCCGAGGTCGTCGCCAGCCGCTCCCAGGCCCATGCGATCGCCGGATCCACCGACGGACCCGCGGCGAGTCGCCGCAGCAGAAAGGACTCCAACAGATCAAAGCGCTCGTCCCAGTCACGTAGCTCGCGTAGCCGCTCCGCCAACTCCGCACCCCCAGCGCCGAATACGTCGTCCAGTGATACGCACGCCCCGGTCAGCTCGGAAAGGGGGAGGCCGATCAGTCGATAGGCACCGACCGGACCCAGCTTGAGGTCGATCGACCCATACGTCTCGCCAAAACCGACGACGGTGTAGGTCTCCGACAGACCGCCCACCCAGGCGGCGGGCAGCGGCTCCCCGTCGGCGCACAGATCGCCATCGAGGTCGATCATCAGCGTCAGCTCCGGCCGCGGCGGCTCCAGCCACGACTGAAACTGTGCGCGGGTGTGCTGGTAGCCGACCAGCTCGCGGCCGATGACGCCCTGCAGCCGCCGGTCGGGAACCCGGCGCGCTCGCGTGCAGTCGCCGAGCTCGTGCTCGTGTCGGGTCAAGCGCGCACGCGCGGTGTAAACGACTGCCGTGCTCACAACACCCCCGACGATACCGCCCACCCTTAACGGCGAAAGGGCCGCCCGCCTCCCGGCGAACGGCCCTCGCGCGTCAATCCGTCCCTAGTTCTCGGAGGAGTCGCCGTTGCCAGACGACGGGAGATCCAGGTCGGCCAGCTCCTCGGCGAAGCCCAGCGAGGGGCCGCCGTTGCCGATGTTCTCCAGGTCTGAGAGGTCGGGCTCGATCCCGGAGGCGAAGCCGGTCAGACTCTCGCCGTCGGTCAGCCCGAGCTCGGCCGCTAGGTCGTCGTGGTCGAGCAGTCCGACCTCGTCGATCCCGCGGGGGAGCGGCTCGGAGGGCTCGATCTCGATCCGCCGGTAGCGCTTCAGGCCGGTGGCGGCCGGGATCAGCTTGCCGATGATCACGTTCTCCTTCAGGCCGTTGAGCCGATCGATCTTGCCCTCCAGGGCAGCGTCGGTCAGCACCTTGGTCGTCTCATGGAAGGAGGCGGCCGACAGGAACGAGTCCGTGTTCAGCGAGGCCTTGGTGATGCCGAGGATGATCTCCTCGGCCTGCGCGGCCTCACCGCCGGAGTCGATCACGGCGTTGTTGATCTTCGCGTACTCATAGCGGTCCACAAACTGACCGGGCAGCAGGTCGGTATCGCCCTTCTGGTCGACCCGGACCTTCTTCATCATCTGGCGCACGATCAGCTCGATGTGCTTGTCGTTGATGTCCACGCCCTGGGACTTGTAGACCTCCTGGACCTCGCGGACCAGGTACAGCTCGGTCTCGGTCCGGCCGCGAATGGCGAGCAGCTCATGCGGATACAGCGAGCCCTCGTTGAGCTGGGTGCCGGGCTCGATCGTCTGGCCCGACTCGACGTAGAGCAGCGTCCGCCGCGGGAACGTGTGGCGATGCTCCTCGCCCCCGTCATCGGTGATCACGACGGTGATCGCCTTGTCGGAGTCCTCGATCATCACCTTGCCGCCGACCTCGGAGATCTTGGCCAGGCCCTTTGGCTTGCGGGCCTCGAACAGCTCGACCACCCGCGGCAGGCCGTGCGTGATGTCCGCGCCGGCGACGCCGCCGGTGTGGAACGTCCGCATTGTCAGCTGCGTGCCCGGCTCGCCGATTGACTGGGCGGCGATGATCCCCACCGCGTCGCCGATCTGGGCGACCTTGCCGCTCGCCATCGAACGGCCGTAGCAGGCCTGACAGACCCCAGTCGGCGCCTCGCACTTGAGCACCGAGCGAACGTGGACGGTGATGACCGTGCCCTTGTCGGTGTCCTCCTGCCAGGCCTCGAACAGGTCGGCCAGTTCCGCCCGGTCGATCTCCTTGCGCTGCTCAACGATCACGCGACCACGCTTGGTGGTGATGTCACGCGCCGCGAAGCGGCCGACCAGGTCGGTGTTCACCGCGCCGGTCGGACGCAGCCCGCGGGTCTCGGGATCGATCTCCAGCTGGGAGACCGGCATCTCGATGAACCCTTCGGTGCCGCAATCCTCCTGACGGATGATCACGTCCTGGGAGACATCGACCAGCCGGCGGGTCAGGTAGCCCGAGTCCGCCGTGCGCAACGCCGTGTCGGCCAGACCCTTGCGGGCCCCGTGGGTCGAGATGAAGTACTCGAGCACGGTCAGGCCCTCCATGAAGTTGGCCTTGATCGGACGCTCGATGATCTCTCCCTTCGGGTTCGCCATCAGGCCGCGCATCCCGGCGAGCTGACGGATCTGCGAGAACGACCCACGAGCACCCGAGTTGGCCATCATGGCGATCGGGTTGAGGTTGTCGAGATGCGCATAGAGCGCCTCGCCGACCTCGTTGGTAGCACGGTCCCAGAGTCCCGTCACAGCCTCATGACGCTCCTCCTGGGTGATCTCACCGTCCTCGTACTGGGCCTCGATGATCAGCAGCTCGGCCTCGTAGCGCTTGAGGATCGCCTCCTTGGAGGGAGGCGTCTGCACGTCGTTCTTGGAGAATGTGACTCCGGCGCGCGTGGCGTACTCGAAGCCGACGTCCTTGAACGCGTCCAGCACCTGGCTGATCGACGGCGCCCCGTAGAGCTGCACGAGGTCGTCGACGAGCTTGGTCGTGTCCTTCTTGCGCATCGAACGGTTCATGAACTCGTAGCCGCTGGGATCGAACTCGGCCCCCAGCGCCTCCTCGAGCGCGCGCTCGATCCGATCGTTGCAGATGACCCGCCCGACCGTGGTTAGGATGTGACCCTCGGCGCGGCCGATCGGCCGGTACTCCGCCAGGTCGTGCAGCTTGACGATCCGGTGCTCATAGGACCACTCGGCCTCCTGAGCGGTGCGGTACACGTGCGGGCGCGGCTTGATCTCAGCGGGGTTCATCTCGGCCAGCACGTCGGCCTCCGGCCCGTAGGTGAGGTAGTAGGCGCCCAGCACCATGTCCTGAGACGGCGTCGCCAACGGTGCGCCGTGCGCCGGGGACAGGATGTTGTTGGCCGACAGCATCAGGATCCGCGCCTCCGCCTGGGCCTCTGCTGACAGCGGCAGGTGGACCGCCATCTGGTCGCCGTCGAAGTCGGCGTTGAAGGCGTGGCAGACGAGCGGGTGGACCTGAATCGCCTTGCCCTCGACCAGCACCGGCTCGAACGCCTGGATACCCAGGCGATGCAGTGTCGGTGCGCGGTTGAGCAGCACGGGATGCTCGTGGATGACCTCCTCGAGCACGTCCCAGACCTCCGGGATCATCGAGTCGACCATCTTCTTGGCCGCCTTGATGTTCTGCGCGGACTTGCGCTCGACGAGGCGGGCCATGATGAACGGCTTGAACAGCTCCAGCGCCATCAGCTTGGGCAGACCGCACTGGTGCAGGCGCAGGTACGGACCCGACACGATCACCGAGCGGCCCGAATAGTCCACGCGCTTGCCGAGCAGGTTCTGGCGGAACCGGCCCTGCTTGCCCTTGAGCATGTCCGACAGCGACTTCAGCGGCCGGTTACCGGGACCGGTGACCGGGCGTCCGCGACGGCCGTTGTCAAACAGCGCGTCAACCGACTCCTGCAGCATCCGCTTCTCGTTGTTGACGATGATCTCCGGCGCGCCGAGGTCGAGCAGCCGCTTGAGGCGGTTGTTGCGGTTGATCACGCGGCGGTACAGGTCGTTGAGGTCTGAGGTGGCGAAGCGGCCGCCGTCGAGCTGAACCATCGGGCGCAGCTCGGGCGGGATCACCGGGACGGCCTCCAGCACCATCATCTCGGGCTTGTTGCCGGACTGCAGGAACGCGGAGACGACCTTCAGGCGCTTGACCGCGCGGGCCTGCTTCTGGCCCTTGGCCGTCTTGACCTGGTCCTGCAGATCCTCGGACTCGGTCTCCAGGTTGACCTGCGCGAGCAGGTCGCGGACCGCTTCGGCACCCATGCCGCCGCGGAAGTACTCGCCGAAGCCGTACGGGGACCCGAACCGGTCGCGGAGCTCGCGGAACGTGGTCTCGTCGTTGACGACGTCCTTGGGCTTCATCGTCTTGAACAGGTCCCACACCTGACGCATGCGCTCGGCGGCGTCCTCGATGTAGGCCTCGGTGTCGTCGATGTCAGCCGTGAAGCCCTTGCGCAGGTCCTTGAGCATCTTCTCGCGCTCGTCGTCGGACAGCTTGGCGACGTTCACATCCAGGCTCTCGGCCCACAGGTGATCATCGTCGGAGAAGTCGCGGCTGGTCTTGGCCGAGTTCAGGAACTCCTCGCGGCGGGCCAGCGACTCCTTGAGCTCGAGCACACGCTCTTCCTTCTCGGCGGCGTAGGCGTCGAGCACCTTGTTGACCTCGCCCTCGAGCGACTCGACGTCGCGTTCGCGCGCCTCGTCGTCGACCCAGGTCACCATTGAGGCCGCGAAGTACAGAACCTTCTCCAGCTCCTTGGGAGCCATGTCGAGCAGGTAACCGATGCGGCTGGGCACGCCCTTGAAGAACCAGATGTGGGAGACCGGCGCGGCCAGGTCAATGTGACCCATGCGCTCGCGGCGCACCTTGGAACGGGTGACCTCGACGCCGCAGCGCTCGCACACGATGCCCTTGTAGCGGACGCGCTTGTACTTGCCGCAGTAGCACTCCCAGTCCTTGGTCGGACCGAAGATGCGCTCGCAGAACAGGCCGTCCTTCTCGGGCTTGAGCGTGCGGTAGTTGATCGTCTCGGGCT
>JBPCPC010000094.1:0-4879 GCA_050999585.1 Solirubrobacteraceae bacterium
AACGACACACCGACCGCAGCGCCAATCCGCGGGATAGCAACCCCGTTAGCAGCAAAGCGCACAACCCACCCCACCACAAACCACAACTTATCTACAAGACACCACCCGAGGACACCGGGGCAGCCTCGCTCGGGACCTGACTTGAGTCCTCGACATGTGTCACCGGCAGCCCCAGACCCCGGCACTTGCTGATCAGGTCCAGCTTCAGCCAACGCGACAGTCTCCTCGGCAGCGTCGAGATGATGATCTCGTCGTAGTGGGCAAGGTGGACGGCGTCCTCGATCGCCATCAGCGGCTCAGAATCGCCGACGCTGCCGGTGACCTGCTGGCCGGCGGCGGCGGTCAGCTTCGGCAGCGCCTCGGCCAGGACGGCCAGCGCCTCGCTGTCGCCCGTGTCCTGAGGGTCGACCAGCTTGTGGATGCCGTGCTGCTGTCGTGGAACCACGAGGTGGAACGTGGCCGGGGCGCGACGGGCACGCTCACTGACCGCCGCGACGAGGATTGGGGTCGCCGCCGTCTGATGGGCGACAACGAGAACGTTGGCCGGCTCGGACACGTAACTCACCTCCATCGGGGGAACACGGACGATAGGCCTGAGGCCGAGTATCTCACCGGTCGCTGGCACAGGCAACCCCAAAAACTCATTGAGCGTGCTCAAATCACGCGGATCGGGAGATGGTCTTCGGTTACCGCGTCTGCACGTCGAGGACAAGGTCAGCGGCATCCGGAAGCGAGTAGGGGATCGTGAGCTCGACGATGGGCTCAGCCGGCATAATCCGCAGCCGTTCGGTCCATGGATAGTCCGGGATCGGCGAGAACGTTCCAGCACCGCGCGCGTAGCGAGCGCTCTGAATACAGCGCCGGTGTTGAGGTGAGCGAGTTCGACCTCGTGAGCATGGGCAGCAAGCAGCGACGCGGTGCTAAACGTGAGGATGTCGTGCTCGCGCTCCCGGTAGGACGATGCCGCTCTCAGGCGGTCCAGACGCCCCTCGCTGACCCAGAGAAAGACATGGCCGTTCAGTGTGCGATACCACTCGGATTCCGACATCCCGACGAGCGTGCGCCGGAGGATGGTGGCGTTGATTGACCTGTTGTCACGAACCCAGGCGGTCCCGTGCTCGGGATGCTCGATCGTCACTGAAGCCGGGCGGCGTGCTGACTCGATCGCCTCTCGATCGGGCCCGGCGATCTCGAACAGGTCAAGCAGCGCGCTGGTCGAGAGCAGACCGTGGCGCTGGATCGATGGCCGGGCTCCGGCCTCGGCCATGTGGAACAACCGGAGCCATCGTCGGGCGATGTACTCCGCGCTGAATGTCGGGGGAGCCTTCACGAGTGTGAGCGGGAGAACGCCGCGAGAAAGTCGAGCAGTCGTGGCCAGTCTTGAGCGCGCGCCTGCCGGTCGACCTCGGGGTTGGCGGCGGCGGTCTCCATCGCGGGCGCGGTTGGTTCATAGGGCGTGAGCGAGCCGATGCCGTGGCCGGCGTTGGCGTAGCTGTAGAGCACGTGGCGATATCGGTCAGGGTCAGCGTCGAGGTGATGGATGATCGCTCGGGCGTAGGGGCACGAGGTCCCGATCTGATCGGCGGTCGCGCAATCGAGGAACACCGGGCCTCGGATCCGCTGGACGGGGATCACCGCCGCGGGGTCGTCGGTGGGCTGGGGGGTATCGAGTTCTCGGGTGAACGGAACGGCCCGTCCGCGGTAGGTCCAGGCGGGTCCACGACATCCCGGGTAGGAGCAGATGGCGACATCGCTGGGGACCATCGAGATCACTGCGTGCACCAGGCTCGGGAAATACGCGCCGGACAGCAACGCGGCCTCGCTGCCTCGAGACACCCCGAGCACGATGAGATGGTGGCTGTCGACCTGCGGCTGGTTGCCGAGCCAGACGAGCGCTCGGCGAAAGTACTCCAACCGGACGCGCAGCAGCTGCTGCGGCAGCCCGGGCGCCTTGAAGTAGGCCAGTGACAGCACCGGCAGCCCTGCGCGGCCAAGATCCCGGCCGCCAACGGGCTGGGTACGCCGCCCTCCGATCCGCCGAGCAGCAGGATCGCAGCGTGCCGGACCGCGCCGGTGGGATAGGTGAAGCTCCCGCTCAGGCCCGCGGAGATCACCGACGCTCGCGTCTGCGTGAGCGCGATCGCGGAGAACCGGCGGGTGAAGGTGGCCGAACCGATCGTCTTGCTGTGCACCTGGGCCGACAGCGTTAACCGGATCGGCCGCCGATTCGCCCAGAAGTACGCGCCGGCCGGATCGGCGCCGGTCAGACGCATCGACGACAGCAATCCCATCCCCCACCGCCCGGCATACGCACCCGACACGGAAGCGAGTTGGCCCGCCTCCACCACGCCCGCCACGTTGGCCCTGAATGTCGCCGCCGACGTCCACCCGCAGGCCCTTCACATCCGTCGAGTCGAGCCGGAGTGATACCAGCGCATGCGCCGCGAGACCTCTCACCCGCATCCGCACCGCCCGACCGGCCGTCGACACCGATGGAGACACCGACACCTTTGCGCCAGGACCGGTCGCTCTTGGGTTGCCGCCGCATGCCGCCACGCCCACACGCAGCCCGGAGATGACGCTCGTCGAACAGTAAGCAGGTAGCTCGGCGCCGACCAACGACGGCAAGTTCGGCACGGGTGCGCTCGCCCGGGGATAGCGTCGCCGCCGAGCGGGCCGCGTGTTCGGCGCCCAGGCCGAAGGCGCCCAATGCCGTGCGAGCATCGGTGGGGTCGGCCCCGGTCAGCTCGCGAACGGCGTCGGCCAGCGGCATGTCGGCGGCAAGCGCATCGCGGTCTTGCCCCAGTTCGGCAACCACGACTGACGGCGCGCACCGTCGCTGGCCCGCCGCGAGCTGCAGACGTCCGCCCAGCGCGGCGAGCAGCGTCGACTTGCCGCTGCCGTTGGGTCCGCGCAACTCCAGACGGCTGCCGTGCGCGAGCTCCAGATCCAGCGGCCCCAGTCGCCAGTCCCCGCGGGAGAGGACAGCGCCGTCGAGCCGGACCGCCCAGCCCACGCGGGCTTCCGCGGTGGTCAGTTGGAGTCCGAGCCGGCGCTCGCGGTACGGGGCGTCCGGAAGCTCGACCCGAGTCGCACGGGCGCTGATCTTTCGGGCGCGACCCTGGCGCTCCTCCGCGCGCATCGTGACCCACTCACGTCGGTGCTTGTCAGAATCGGGAGCGTTATGTCGAGCGCGTCGCATCGTCGCCGCCGCGCGCTGACGTGTCTCGGCGGCGGCGGCCTGGAGACGATCGTGGCGGCTGACCGCGTCGTCGTGCTCGGCCTGCTGGCGGTAACGCTCGGCCGCCGCCGCGCGCTTCATCGCAGCGAACCCGAGCGAGTAGTGCTCGCCCCGACCGGTGCGCGCATCGAGCACGAGCACCTCGCTGGTCACCGACTCCAGCAGCGCCCGGTCGTGCGAGACGACGATCACGCCGCTGGCGCTCTTATCGATCAGCCCGGCCAGGCGCCCCAGACCGGCGTCATCGAGGTGATTGGTCGGCTCGTCGAGCAGCACGACATCAAAGCGCGCGGCCGCGAGCGCGGCCAGTCCGGCGCGAGCACCCTGCCCACCCGAGAGCCGCGCCGGCGCGCGGTCGAGCAGTTCCGGGCCCAGACCGAGCGACGCGGCCGCGATGTCCAAGCGGACGCCGGCGTCAGCGCCACCCAGCGCAAGCCATCGCTCAAGCGCCTGACCGTGGGGCTCGATAGCCGATAGGTCACCTGATTCCAGGCGGCCCCCCAGCGTGCCCAGCACGCGCTCGGCCGCGGAAAGGCCGAGGCGTTCGAGCAGCTCAGCACGGACCGTCGCCGTGTGCGCAAGCGCACCGACCAGTTGCGGCAGATAGCCGATGCTTCCCGGCCGCGTGACCGTGCCAGAGTCCGGTGTCTGCAGTCCGGCGAGAATCCGTAACAGCGTCGACTTGCCACTCCCGTTCGCTCCCACGAGACCGAGACGGCTGCCGGCGTGAACTCGGACATCGACACCGTCGAGGACCGTGCGGAGACCGTAGTTGAGCGAGACGGAACCGGCGTCGAGCAGGGTCGACGGCATGGGGGGCTCCTTCCGAGCGGACAAGATCTCGAAACGACAGCCGCGACGTCCCCGACTTAGCGCGGGACGTCAGGAAGATTCAGGGCGGCTGTCAGTGAGCGTCACGCATGCACAGCCCGCAACGGGCCACGGCGAACGATAGCGCCGGATCGGCAGCGACCCGGGCCGGAGGGGATCAGGTCGCGGGACCGCCGGCACCCGACCGCACCCCTCGCCGCCGGGGATCACCGTGCGACACTGAGGTGATGCAACGCGACGACGCCGAAGCCCAGCAGGAGCGTCTCCAGCGAGACGATCATGACCACACCTACCTCGTGCGCGAGCGACCAGTCGGCGAATGGGAGGTCGTACGAATCGATCTCGCCCACGGGACCTCGGACGTGACGGCCGAGCGGGGCAGGCCTGCAGACCCGCCCGACGATCCGCGCCCTTCGCTGACCCGTCAGATTCCTCCCTACGGGCCGCCCGGCTAAACCCTTAGGTCTCATCATCTGGGGCGCCAACCGTCTCGTACGCGATCGCCCGAGGGCGCGAGGGCGCCAGGGTGACCGCGGGGAGTGACTAACTCCTCCGTAGGGCCTGCAATCCCTGAGGCCAGCACCGGGTTGATCATGGTCGCCAGCCGCCTCGGTCAGTACCGCCGGGCACGGGCGCTTGGGGGTCATAGGGCGTCCGGGTGAACACGAACGATCCGAGGTCAAGATGCGAGGCCGATCCGTCGGCGCGGCGGACTACTCGAAGCGGGTTACCGGGGTGGTAACCGTCGAAGCCAACCCAAGGAGCGGGGCCGGTGGGGCGAAACCATGAGGCGCGGCCTTTTTCCAG
>JBPCPC010000047.1:0-3475 GCA_050999585.1 Solirubrobacteraceae bacterium
GGTCCAGCGCGTAGTCAAAGCCCGACCGAAACCGCAGGTAGAGAAACAGGCCGGTGCCGACCAGAACGATCGCCAGGGCGACCGCGAACGCCGCGGTGACTCGTGCGCGGACGGGAACGCGGCGCATACTCAGGGGGCGGCGACGAGCATGGTCACGGTCGGGCCTGGTCCCGGCTGGGTGATTTGCAGGCGCGCTCCTTCGGCGTGGGCTAGCGAGCGGGCCAGGGCCAGCCCGATTCCGTGGCCCGCCCCGCTTCCCCGACGAAACGCCTCCTCAGCGTCGAGGCCGAAGCCGGGACCATGGTCACTGACTTCGAGCGCGAGGGCGTCGCCCACGGCTCGAACGGCGACTGTGACGGCGCCGGCACCGTGGGTGCGAGCGTTTTGCATGAGGATCTCGAGGATCTCGTCGAGCACCGCGGGCGAGATCGCCGCGATCGCCGGCTCGACGTCAACGATCATGCGCAGCGGGCGTCCGTCGGCGGCCAGAGGACCATGCCAGGCGCTCTGCACTCCCCTCAGGGCCTGTTTGAGATCCGTCGTCTGCTCACCGGACGGCGCCCCGCCGCGGGCCACCGTCAACAGCGTGTCGATCGTTCCCTGCAGTCTCTCGACCTGAGTCAGCGCCGCGGTCAACCCCGGTGCCTGCTCAGGCGCTTGCAGGGCGAAGGCTTCGAGCTCCAGGCGCAGGGCGGCCAGCGCGTGCGCAACTGGTGAGAGATGTCGGCACTGAAGGTCCGCTCGCGACCGATGAGCTCACCGACCCGTTCAGAGCTGCCGTTGAGCGCCGTGCCGACGTCGTCGATCTCGGCAATCCCGGTCGGGGACGCGCGGGCGGCGAAGTCGCCTTCGCCGACCCGCCGGGCCGCGCTGGCCAGGGTGTCCAGCGGCCGGGACAGACGTCGGCCGAGGGCCAGCGCGGCCAGCACGGACACCGCAATCACGCCAGCCCTGAGGCCGGCGAGAGCGAGCCACGCGCGGTGCGCCCGGTGAGCCACGGCCCCCTGCCCGCGTTGCGCTCGAACCGCGCCGGTGACGGTTTCGCCGCTGAGCAGCGGCACCGCGACCAGCAGCTGCCCGTTGCGGGCAATCCCGATCGGCGCACGGGCCCGAAGGGCGCTTCGGGTCTCCTGGTCGGCGACGCGCGGTCCGCTGCCGGCAATCCGCAGCCCGTCTCGGGAGTAGACGCCGATCTGGCCGCTGAACGAAGGCAGCTCGATCCGATCTGGCGAGCCGTTGCTCAAGTCGATCCCCCGCGTCGCCGCGTCCGTGTCACGCTGGAGGCGCAGCAGTTCCTCGTCGCGGTAGCTGCGCTGCAGCACGAAGGCGAGGGGCAACGCGAACAGCAGCACCGCGACCCCGGCCACCCCGGCGATCGCGATCACGAGCCGGCGTCTCATCGCCGCTCGAAGCGGTATCCGACCCCGCGCAGGGTGGCGATTGCGTCGGCGCCGAGCTTGTTACGCAGGGCGAGGACGTGGTTGTCGAGGGTCTTGGTGGACCCGAGCCAGCTCGTTTCCCACACGGCCTCCATGATCCGGGCGCGCGTGAGGGCTACGCCCGCGTTGGTGACAAACAGGGTCAGGAGCTCAAACTCCTTGGGGCGCAGGGAAAGCTCTTCCGGCCCGAGCCAGGCGCGCCGGGCGGCGCGGTCGAGGCGGAGGTCTCCGACCTGTAACGGCTGCTTGTCCTCGGAACCGTCCGGGGCGGCGCGGCGTAGATGGGAGCGGATCCGGGCCAGGAGCTCGGAGAGCCGAAACGGCTTGACTAGGTAATCGTCCGCGCCGGCGTCCAGGCCGGCGATGATGTCGAGTTCGTGGTCTCGCGCGGTGAGAATCAGGATCGCGACCTGGGGTCGTGCGACCCGGAGGCGTCGGCAGACGTCGAGGCCGTCCACGTCGGGCAGCCCGAGATCCAGAATCACCAGTCCGACCGGTGGCCCGGCCGCCCGGACCGCGCCTGACCCTGAGCCGAGTCGACGCACGGTGTAGCCCTGCCCCTCGAGGACGCGGACGAGTCCCCCGGCGATCGCCTCGTCGTCTTCCACGATCAGGATGGTGGGGTCGTCCACGCGCGGACGGTAGCGCGAGGTCACCTTTTGACCTGACGTTGACCTACCCGAACCCGCGCGTGACCCAAGGGCGCCTACCGTGGGTCGCGATGAGAGCAACCAAGTCCGGAGGCCCGATGCGCAAGCTCCCCGTCCTGATCGCAGTGGCAAGCTCGATCGTGATCGCAGGCTGTGGCTCGGCATCGAGCTCCACCACCGCTGCCGGCGGAGCGTCGAGCTCATCGACGGCCACCGCTTCCAGCACGGCCACCACTAGCGCGGCCACCACCAGCGTGTCTACGAGCGGAGTCAATCCGAACCAGCGCGAGACGCTCCCGCCCGGGGACATCCCGGACACGATTGCCTACGTTCCCTATGGCGTGCCCGGCCGGGGACTGACCGTGAGCACACCCGAGGGGTGGTCGCGCTCCAGCGCCCACGGCACCGTCAAGTTCACCGACAAGCTAAACGAGATCCAGGTGTTCACGCTCCCCGCCCGCGGACCGGTGACCGTCGCGTCGGTGAAGCAGACCGAGGTCCCGAGCATCGCCGCCTCGGTCAAGACCTTCAAGCTGCAGTCGGTCACCACCGTCCCGCGGCCGGCGGGGAGTGCGGTCCGCATCACGTACCTGGGCGACTCGCCACCCAACCCGGTCACCGGCAAGGTCGGGACCCTCGCCTTCGAGCGCTACGACTTCTTTCACAAGGGCCGCGAGGTGGTCCTGCTGCTCTCGTCTCCGCAGGGATCAGACAACGTCGATCCGTGGCGAAAAGTCACTAGCTCGCTGCGGTTCACGCGATGACCGCGGTGCTCGAAGCGCACAATCTGTACCGCTTCTTTCACGCCGGGGACGATGAGACCCTCGCCTTGCAGGGAGTGTCGCTCGCGCTCGAGTCGGGCGAGCTGGTCGCGGTCACCGGTCCGTCGGGCTCGGGCAAGTCCACCTTGCTGGCCTGCCTGGCCGGCCTCGACGAGCCCGACGGGGGGAGCGTGAGCATCGACGGGACCCGCATCTCGCGACGTCCCGAGGAGGAGCGAGCCAGCATCCGAGGGGCCCGCATCGGGATGCTCTTCCAGCAGGCAAACCTGGTCGGGCATCTGTCGATTGCCGACAACGTCGCACTGGCCCAGCGGATGGGCGGCGGGGCTCGGGGCAGCGACTGGCGCGACCAGCTGCTGCAGAATTGCGGGATCGAGCACCGAGCCGCAGCTCGCCCGGCTCAGCTCTCGGGCGGGGAGCTGGCCCGCGCCGGGCTCGCGGTCGCCCTCGCCAACGACCCGCCGGTGATCCTCGCCGACGAGCCGACCGGCGAGCTTGACTCGGTGACGGCCGCGCGGGTCCTTGACCTTCTGCGTCAACGCGCCGGGGACGGCGCCGGGGTGCTGGTCGTCCCCCACCGCCCCCCGCTCGCCGCCTCAGCCGA
>JBPCPC010000077.1:0-8099 GCA_050999585.1 Solirubrobacteraceae bacterium
GCTTTCCCCAGCGGGATCACCCCATCAAACATCATGTCGCCGGCCCGGAACCAACCCGAGTCGTGGACCGAAGTAAGGCTGGGCGCCCGCGCGCACACGACCCGCACCGTCAAGCGCGCTCACGCACCGCCTGCCCGCGGCCGTCCCATCCCCACAACCCAGACCCTGCGCTTGACAACGGACCCCCGCACAAGTAAGGAGCTTCTACCGGAGGCCGGCCGGATCGGTGACCGCGTCGTTCACCAACCTGCCCGCTTGGCGAAGCTGCTCAATCTGATGACCCTCGACCTGCTCGGCAGAGCCGACAGACGGGAATGGGCTGACCGCCGGCGAGAACCGCTCTATCTCGCCGGCGGGCGCCCCGCCAACCAGCGACCCCACGACGACCCCACGACGACCCCAAAGGCGTCTTCTCCCTGTTCTCCTGAGCGCACGAACGTATCCATCCGAATCGAGTAGGAACGTATGTTCGCACCTGGAGCGGACGGACACACGCCTCCGACCACGACGATACCGCTGGTAGATTCGGCATGGCCGTCGCGTCTGGGGGGTCGTCCAACAGGCCAGGACACCGGGTTTTGGTCCCGGGAATCGGGGTTCAAGTCCTCGCCCCCCAATGCGTCGACGCAGCCCTGTCAGCTCACGCTGAGAAGTCCCCGCAGCTCCTCGTCGAGCAACGGGTCGGCCAGCAACGCCCGGACATCTGCGCGCGTGCGCAGGCCGCGCTCGGCGCGCAGTAGGCCGATTCCCTGGCCCGCCTCCCGTGCGGCGGCGACGGCCAGACCGATCGGGTCGGGCCCGTTCCAGCCATCGTCGTCGAGCGCCAGCAGAGAGGCCAGCGGCCGCGAGAGCGCGACCAGGTAGAACCCGCCGTCGAACATCGGCCCGAACGAGACGTCGCAACCGTCGGCGAGATCAGCCACCGGGCCGTCGGCGTGCTGCGGCCGCCACGCGGTCAGCTCCGGCCACGCCACGAGCACCGGACCGGGACCCGAGGCGAACAGATCCACGACGCAATCGCGCAGCTGCGATCCGCCGCGCTCGGTCACATGCACCGCGCCGTCCGCCGCCACCGACGCGGCCCACGAGCGCGCTCGGTCACGCAACAGCCGTTCAAGCTCTTGGCAGCGCTCGGGCCCGAGGAGCGGCGCCAGCGCCTCCCGCCCCGTCACACAAGGTGACGGGCCGCCGATCAGGACCACGCACACCGGCGCCGGGCTCAAGGCTCAAAGCGGAACATCGTGCCCGCCGGCACCGCGGGCTCGGCCGCGAGGCGCCGGACCGCCACCCCGAGCACGTCGGCGAACACGGCCGGGCTCGCCGCCATCAGCTCGCTCAGGGTCGACAGCGGCGTGGGCTCGCCGGGGACCACCTCGTTGGCGTAGTCGGTGACGAACCCGATCAAAGCGAACGGCAGCTCGAGCTCGCCGCAGAGCACCGTCTCCGGCCCTCCGGTCTGGCTCACGGCGGTGACGCCGCAGGCGGCCAGCTGGGCGATCTCGCTGGGAGTGTTGAAGCGCGGCCCGTCGACGTGGCCATAGGTCCCGCCGTCGCGCGCGCCGTGGGCAGATGCCGAGGCTCCCGCTAGCAGCGCGCTGCGCACACCGGCGGAGAACGGGCTGCCGTGCAGGATCCAGTGTCCGCGCAACGGATCTGCGGGCTCGGCGGAGAACGTGCACAGCGACCCGTCCGGCAGCCGGTTGGAGATGAAGTGCAGGTCATCGAAGACCACCAGCGATCCGAGTGCCAGCGACGGGTCGACGGCGCCGCAGGCGGTGCAGCCGATCACCGCGGTCGCACCCAGGGCCCCCAGGGCCCAGATATTGGCCCGATGGGCGACGTGGTTGGACAGCCGCACGTGGCCGGCGCCGTGGCGCGACACATGCAGCACGTCGATGCCCGCCAGCTCGCCGCGCGAGACCTCGACCGAGCCGTACGGTGTCTGCTGGGATTCGGACTGCGTGGGCACAAACCCGGGTAGCGAATGGGTCCCGGAGCCCGTGATGACCGCGACCGGCATGGCGGGCGATCCTACTTGACGCGATGCCAGCCGCCGACGCCCAGCCCACCGATCGTTGGACCGTGATCTATGACCCCGATTGCGGCTTCTGCCGGACGATGCTCGCCCTGCTCCTGCGTGCCGATCGCGACCAACGGCTCCGGCCGCTCGCGCTCGGCACCCGCGAGGCCGACGCCCTGCTCCACGATCTCGTTCCCGAGCAGCGCGAGGCCTCGTGGCACCTTGTCTCGCCCGCCGGGCAGCGGGAGTCGGCGGGCGCCGCCGGGCCGCCGCTCCTACGGTTGCTGCCCGGCGCCAGCGCCCCCGCCGCCGTGCTCGCACGCTTCCCGGGCTTCACCCAGCGCACCTACGTGTGGGTCGCCGATCACCGCTCGAGCTTCAGCCACGCGATCCCCGGCGGGGTCAAGGACCGGGCCACGCGGCTGATTCAGCTGCGCAGCCGATAGAGCCAGGACCGCGCGGTCGACCTAGGCCGCGACCGCCAGCGCCGGCCGGTGCTCGGTCAGCCAGGTGTCGAACTGATTCGCCGCGTGGGTGTCCTCGTAGACCTCATACTCGCGCAGGCGCCCCCAGGCCATGCGGCCCCAGATCACGTAGCGGTTCTGATAGACCGTCTCCCCGTTCTCGCGCAGGAAGTCACGGCCCCGGATGCACACCGTGTTGCGCCATGGCCAGCCCGTGACGATCACCTCGTCGGGGAAGATCTGAATCCCGGTGGCGGCGAAACGTCGCAGCCAGCGCTCCACCTCGGCCTTGCCGGCAAACACGCCGGCCCAGGAGCTCTGGCCGGGGAACGTGAGCTGCACGTCGGGATGGTCCAGCATCAGCGTGGGGCGAATGTCACCCCCGCGAGTGCGCCCCATCAGGTAGGAGATGAGTTTCTTTCCCAACCACGATTGCATCGAGACCTCCACACTAGATTGATCGCTCTAGCGAGTAGCCTACACGAGATGAGCACCACGCGAGCGCGGATCATCGAGACCAGCGCCGACCTGTTTCGACGGCAGGGCTACGCGGCCACCGGCGTCAAGCAGATCGTCACCGCTGCGCAGGCGCCGTTCGGATCGCTGTACCACTTCTTCCCGGGCGGCAAGGAGCAACTCGGCGCCGAGGCGATCCGGACCTCGGGAGCGCTGTACGAGCTGCTGATCCCGGCGGTGTTCGACCCCGCGCCGGACCTGGTCAGCGCGGTGCGGGCGTTCTTCGCCGGCGCCGCCGAGCACGTGCACGAGACGGGGTTTGCCGACGCATGCCCGATCGCCACGATCGCGCTGGAGGTCTCATCGAGCAGCGAGGCGATGCGCGTGGCGTGCGCCGACGTGTTCGAGAGCTGGATCGCCGCCGCCGTCCCGCGCTTCACGGCGGCGGGGCTCAGCGACGAGGCCGCTCGCGAACTGACGATCGCGATGATCTGCGCGCTCGAGGGGGCATTCGTGCTCGCGCGGGCGACGCGCAGCACCGAGGCGCTCGATGTCGCCGCGGAGCTCGTCGCGCAGCGCGTGGAGCGCGCGCTACCAGCGTGCTAGCGCGGAACCCGGCCGCCGCCGGCGCCCGGCTCGGTGGCCGGTCCGCGCGGCGCGGCGATCCCGAGCACGCGCATCGCCTTCAGCCCCAGCGACAGCTTCTCGCGGCCGTCGGTGGAGGAGACGTCGAGCCCGGTCAGCTCGCGGACCCGCTCGAAGCGGTAGCGGATCGTGTGGCGGTGGGTGATCAGGCGTGACGCGGTGGCGTTGACGTTGGCGTCGCAGTCCAGGAACGTTGCCAGCGTGCCCAGCAGATCGGTCTCGTACTGCTCGTCATAGGCGACCAGCGGCCGGACCGTGTCGGCGTAGAAACGCTTGAGCTCAGCGGGATCGCTCATGTAGGGGAGCAACAGCTGATAGGTGCCGGTCTCCTCATAGGCCAGCTGGTCGCGCTCGGAGTCGCCCTCGACGACGTTCAGCGCCAGCATCGCCTCGTTGTAGCCCCGCTGCAGGTCCAGCGGATCTGACACGCGCCGGCTGCGCCCGAGCGCGAACGCGAACCCCGTCAAGCCCGCCTGCAGCTCGCGCAATACCGCTGAGGACACTCGCCGGCCGGCCTCCCCGTCCGCGTCGGGGAACAGCAGCACGACCTCGCCGGCCTCCACCTCGGTCGGGGACGCGATCGAACCGGAGGCGATCGAGCGCGCCCCCCGGGTGGCGACGGCCAGCAGGCGCCGCCGCCAATCGTCCTCGGTGGGCGTGCGAGCGTGCGCCCGGACCACGGCCACGCTCGCGCCGTTTGACAGATCGGTGCCCAGCTCCTTGCCCCGCGCGATCAGGTCGTCGCGATCGTCGATCCGGCGAGCGAGCACGGCACGCTGGAAGCTCGTGGCAGCCTGTTCGGAGGCCCGCTCAGGGGCCCGGACACGCTCGACCTCGGAGGCGATCAGCGTCGTCACCAGGCGCAGCACCGCGCTGTCGGGCGTATCGGCCCGGCTGCGCATTCGCAGCTGCCCGACCGAGGCCTCGGCCACCTTGAGCTCGACCGTGGTCACGTCGTCGGTGTCGCGCATCAGCGAGCGCTCGTCGGCGGGCGAGCGGGCGGCGACGGCCAGCACGGCCGCCGAGCGGTCGATCAGAATCAGGCTGGCATCCAGGGCCCGCGCGGCGGCGCGGAGGATTTCGGGCAGCCCAGCGCCTGCCTCGACGGCATCGGTGATCGCCGCGAACGCACCCAGGTCAGGTGTCCGCGCGTCGCCGCGCTCGGCGCTTTCAGTCACTTCACCCACTCCTGAACCCGCGGCCGCGAACTAGAACACCCGGGGCCACTCGAGGATGATCAGCGCACCGAGCAGCACGCCGATCCCGAGTAGGGCCGCCAGGACGTACAGGGACAGGAACACGGCGGCCACGCGATGCAGGGGCCGGCGGTAGGAGCTGACCGCCGGGACCACCACAAGTGTCGCGAACGCCACCAAGACGATCGCGGCACACCCGGCGCCGACGAGGTATGTGACTGTCTGATTGCTCACGCGTGCTGCCCCTGATTGTGCCGAAAGCGCAAGCGAAACCTCGAACGGACGCGGTTCGTGCGCAAATTGCGGACTTTCGGGCTAATCGTTCGGCGCCGGAGCCCTGACCCCTGCGCCAACCGGCGCCGCGGCCAGCGCGGCCGGGAGGCGGTCGCGCAACCCGCCCGCCGCAGCGTTGGCGCGCTCGAGCCCGTCCGCGCCCACGAACACGCCGATCACGGTCGGGCCCGAGCCACAGACGAGCACGTGGTCCGCGCCTGCCCCGGCGGCGGCCATCAGCGCCGCGCCGATCGCCGGGGCCAGCGACAGCGCGGCCGGCTGCAGGTCGTTGATCACCAGCCCGGACGCGATCGCGGGAAACGCCGACCGCAATGCGGTGCGCCGCGAGTCCAGTGCTGACGCCGTCCGCCCAAGGCCCAACCGGTCGGCCTCGTTGTAGACCGCGGCGGTGGAGAGTGCAAACGGCTGCGGCAGGACGAGCACGCCATACGGCTCGATCGCGACCAGTGGCTCGATCGTCTCCCCGGCGCCCGTGCCGAGGCTGGGGCCGGGCAGCAGCTGTCCGGGGACGTCGGCGCCGAGGGCAAACGCGATCCGAAACAACCGCGCGCGGGGGACCGGAGCCAGCCGAATCGCGGCCCGCAGGATGGCGGCGGCGTCGGCCGATCCGCCCCCCATCCCGGCGGCGACGGGAATCCGCTTCTCGATCGTCACGCGGACCGGCGGGGCGTCCCATCCGGCCTGCCGCAGAAGTTCGAGCGCGGAGAACACGAGGTTCAGACCGGGCACGGCATCGCACACGACCTCATCGCGCGTGCCTTGCTCGATCGTCAGCTCGTCGGCGAGATTGACCGAATCGAACAGCGTCAGCAGTTCGTGGCGACCGTCATCGCGCGTCGGTCCCAGGAACAGACACAGGTTGAGCTTCGCGAACGCGCGCTCGGAGGCGAGCACGCTCATCTCGCCAGCAGCGCGGCCAGCTGCCGAAACTCCTCCGGCGCCAGCCGCTCGGCCCGCACGTCGGCAGGATGGCCGAGGGCGACCACCGCAGCCCGGGCGCGCTCGCGCACGGCGCCCCCACTCCCAGCTTCACTCGCGAAGGCGGGAACCAGGGCGAGCGAGCCGGCCAGCGCCTTGCGCCGATGGGCGAATGCACCGTGCACGAGCGCGCTCAGCGTCGGATCGACGGCGGCGTGAGCGGGCGTGATTCTCCGCAGCCCGAGCAGGACCGAGTCGACGTTGGGGACGGGGCGAAACACGGTCCGGGAGATCGGCCGCAGCACCTTGACTCCGCAGGCCAGCTGCGCCAGTACCGAGGGCACACCGTAGGCGGCCGTCCCCGGCCCGGCCGCGAAGCGCTCGCCGACCTCGCGCTGCACCATGACGACCCACTGCGCCACCGTCGGCAGCTCGTCGATCGTCTTCAGGATCACGGTCGCGGCCACACCGTAGGGGAGGTTCGCCACGACCTTGCCGGGTGCGGGGACCAGCGACGCGAAATCGAACGCGACCGCATCGGCGAAGTGCAGTTCGAGATTGTCGGCAGCATCGACCGCCGCGCTCAGCCGTTCGCGCATTCGCTCGTCGACCTCCAGCACGTGCACGAATCCCGCGCGCGCGACCAGCCGCTGCGACAACAGCCCGGGACCCCCGCCGACCTCGAGCACGACATCGTCGGACGACAGGGCCGCCAGCCGCTCAATCACGTCGAGGATGTTGCGGTCGACCAGGAAGTTCTGGCCCAGCTCGCGCTGGCGCGCCGAGCGCGTCACCATCCGAACACCGCGGCCGCGCTCGCCTCGACGGAGCGCTCCAGTTCGTCGTAGGCGACTCGGCGCTCGGCGGCGATCGCCTGCACGGTCAGGGTCACGTTGACCGGCTGATTGCGCTGACCGCGCACCGGCTGCGGAGAAAGGTAAGGGGCATCGGTCTCGACCAGCAGCCGGTGCTCCGGGACCGCCAGCGCGGCCGTCATCAGCTCCGCATTCTTGGGATAGGTGCAGTTGCCGGCGAACGACAGCCACCAGTCCTCGTGAGCGACGCAGTCCTGCACCCGCGCGGCCATCGAGAAGCAGTGCAGGATCACGCTGACCCCCGCCGCGTGAGCCTCGAGCAGCTCGAGCGTGTCGTCATCGGCCGAGCGGGTGTGAATCACGACCGGTTTGCCGGTCGTCCGCGCAAGCTCGATCTGGGCCACGAATGCGCGCTTCTGATCCTCGGGCGGCGCGCCGTCGCGGTAGTAGTCAAGGCCCGTCTCGCCGATCGCCACGCACTTCTCGTGCGCCGCCAGCGCCTCCAGCTCGGCCAGGTCGGCGTCGTCAAATCCAGTCGCCTGGTTGGGATGGCGGCCGACCGCGGCGTAGACCTGGGGGAAGTCCTCGGCGGCGGCCAGCGCCGCGCGACAGGAGGCGCCGTCGGTGCCGACGGTCACCATGCGGGTCACACCCGCTCGCTCGGCGGCCGCCACCAGCTCGGCGGTCGGCGCTTCGCACAGGTGCAGGTGGGTATGGCTGTCGATCATCGGTCAGACGTGCGCGAGCGGGCCGGGGCTCGGTCGTCCAAGGCTAGCCACGGAGCCCCAGCGCGCGCTTCTCAGGCGCTGACCGCGCGGCGCCCGTGGACCGCAAACAGTCGGCCGGCGACCGTCACCGCGACGAGCAGCGCGGCGACGCAGAGCAGCGCGCCTCGCAGGCTGACGGCCGCCGAGATCACGCCGACCGCCGGAGGCCCCAGGAACTGGCCGGCGTAGGCCGCCGTCGACAGCCGCGAGAGAGCCCACACCGACGGCAGTCCGGGTGAGCGTGCGCCGAGCGCGAACACGATCGGCACGAGCGGCGCGAGACCCAGGCCGAGGATCGCGTACCCGGCGATCGACCAGGCGACCGAGGGAGCACCGGCGGCGAGCGCCATGCCGGCGGCGGCCACGGCGGCCGAGCGCCAAACGACCGCCAAGTGCCCTGACCGCGTGATCAAGGCGTCGCCCGACAGGCGTCCGATGACCATACCCCCACTGAATGCGGCCAGCGCGAGCGGCGGAGAAGAACGCGAGGTGTGGTTGGTTTTGCGCGTGAGCACACCCCCCCC
>JBPCPC010000111.1:0-16695 GCA_050999585.1 Solirubrobacteraceae bacterium
GTCTCCACCGAGAATGGCGTCCCCGCCGGCAGATAGGCCGCGTCCGGCGGACCGTTCCAGGGATCGGCCCGGCCGCCCAGGTCGCCCCACTCGCCATGATGAGACACCACCGCGACGGTGCCGGAGATGACGACCATGCAGACCTCGCGATCGCGGGTGTCGCGCTCGGCGACCACGCCCGGAGTCAGCGCCAGAACCTCAAACCCGACGTAACACCAGCCCGCCGACGCGGGGGTGACATCGAGGATTGTACCGTCGGCAGCGGGCGTGGACGCGGGCGAGACGATCAGGTCGGTCATCGACGATCTCCAGGTTCCAGGTGGGTTCGTTGGGCGCTGCGCGCCTGCTCGTACTCCCGGCGGGCGGACTGCACGCGCTCGGACTCAGAGACCTCAGCGACGGGCACATCCCACCAGCCGTCATAGCTGGGCACGCCGGTATAGCGATCAGTCTCGATGCAGACCACCACCGGTCCATCCGCGCCCCGGGCCTGCGCGAGCCTAGCCCGCAGTTCGTCGATCGTGGCCGCGCGCAGCACGCCCGCGCCCAGGCTCTCCGCGTTGGCCGCCAGGTCGACCGGCAGGACCTCGGGCAGCCCCGCGCCGTCGTCACCGTCAAGCGGTAACGAGCCGGGCGACGCGAACCGATAGTGAGTGCCAAAGCCCGCCGCGCCCACCGACCGCGACAACGCGCCGATCGACGCGTAGCCGTGGTTCTCAACGAGCACAATCACGATCGCAATCCGTTCGGCGACTGCGGTGACCAGCTCGCCGGGCGCCATCAGATAGGAGCCGTCGCCGACGAGCACGATCACCTCGCGCTCAGGCGCGGCCAGCTTGACTCCGATCCCACCGGGGATCTCATAGCCCATGCATGAATAGCCGTACTCGACGTGATAGCCCTTGCCCGCGGGGTCGCGGGCGCGCCACAGCTTGTGCAGGTCCCCCGGCGCCGAGCCCGCCGCGCACACAACGACGCCGGTCTCACCGGCCGCGTCGTTGATCGCACCGATCACCTCCGCCTGTGACGGCAGGCCCGACGGCCCCACCGCGTTATCGGTCGACACGAGCCGCGCCACCTCCTGCGCCCAGCCGGCGTTCTCCGCGCGGGCGCGCTGCACCCACCCCTGATCGGCCCGCCATTCCGCCAAGCCCCGACCGAGCGCCTCCAGCACCTCCCGGGCGTCGCCGACCACCGACAGGCCGCTCAGCTTCGCCGCATCAAACCCGGCCACATTGACGTTGACAAACCGCACGCCGGGATCCTGGAACGCCGATTTGGACGCGGTCGTGAAATCCGCCCACCGCGTGCCGACACCGATAACCACGTCAGCGACCCGCGCGATCCGGTTAGCCGCCGCCGTCCCGGTCGCGCCGATCGCCCCGAGGCTCAGAGGGTGATCAGAGACGAGGGCGCCGCGCCCGGCCTGCGTCTCGGCCACCGGAATGCCGGCAGCGTCCACCAACCGGCGCAGCGCGGCCGTCGCCTCGGAGTAGATCAGCCCACCGCCGGCCACGATCAACGGACGGCGGGCGGCCCGGATCAGCTCGATCGCCCGCGACAACGCCGCCGGCGCCGGGGGTTGCCTGTACACCGTCCACACCCGACCCGCGAGGAACGCATCGTCGACGTCGACCGCCTCAGCCTGCACGTCCTCGGGCAGCGCCAGCGTCACGGCGCCCGTCTCGGCCGGGTCGGTCAGCACCCGCATCGCCGACAGCGCGGCATCGTATAGCTGCTCGGGCCGCTCGATCCGCTCATAGACGCGTGAGACCGGCCGGAGGCAGTCGTTGACCGAGACCGTCGCGTCGGCCGGCACCTCGAGCTGCTGGAGCACCGGATGCGGACGGCGGGTAGCGAACGTATCGCCCGGAAGCAGGAGCACCGGCAGCCGGTTGACCGTCGCCAGGGCCGCCCCCGTAACCATGTTCGTCGCGCCCGGCCCGACCGAACTGGTGCAGGCGAACGCGCCCAACCGATTGCGCTGCCGCGCAAAGCCCGTCGCGATGTGCACCATCGACTGCTCATTCCGCGCCGGGTGATACGACAACCGATCCTGATACTGCAACAACGCCTGCCCCAATCCCGCGACATTGCCGTGGCCAAAGACCCCCAGACAACCAGCGAAAAACCGCGAGCGCCGACCGTCGCGTTCGATCTCCTGAACGGCGAGGAAGCGCACCAGGGCCTGGGCGACGGTCAGGCGCTCGGTCATGCCTCCGCCTCCGGGCAGCTGCTCATGGCGCGCCGATCTCGGCCACCCGCACCGGACGCTGCTCGCGCAGCGAGCGCCCGGCGGCCAGCCCGATCACGAGCGGCGCCCGGGCATCCGCGATCGCCGCCGCCGGCGGGACGGCGCCGCGCGTCGCCGCCACGAACGCCTGCCACCCGAGTTCGTAGCTGGACAGATAGCGCTCGAGGAAAAAGTACGGTAGCGGTGGCAGCGAGGTCCCGGCGGCCGTCTGGCGCAGGCCGGTGTGGGCAAGCGGATTGGCCGAGGCGGCCATCCCCGACGAGCCGAACACCTCGACCCGCTGGTCGAAGCCGTAGGCCGCCCGGCGCGAGTTGTCAATCGCGGTCAGGCACCCGTTCTCGTGCACGAGTGTCACGATCGCGGTGTCGACGTCTCCGACGTCGACGAACGACGGCTCGATCCGCACCGCTCCGCGCGCGAACACCTCCACCAACTCTGATCCGGTCACGAAGCGCGCCATGTCGAAGTCGTGGATCGTCATGTCGAGGAAGATCCCGCCGGAGCTGCGGACGTAGTTCAGCGGCGGCGGCGCCGGGTCGCGGCTGGAGATCCGCACCAGGTGTGGCTCGCCGACCGAGCCGTCGGCTACCGCGGCCCGTACGGAGGCATGGGCGGGATCGAAGCGGCGGTTGAAACCGATCTGGAACGGCACTCCGGCCTTCGCCACGGCGGCCAGCGCCCGGTCGAGCTCGGCGAGCTGCAGCGACACCGGCTTCTCGCAGAAGATCGCCTTGCCGGCCCGGGCGGCGGCCTGCATCAACTCGGCATGGCTGTCGGCGCTGGAGCAGATTGCGACCGCGTCCACGTCGCCGTCGAGGATCTCGGCCACGCTGCCCGCCACCGGCACCCCGAGCGTCTCACCGGCGTCGCGGGCGGCCGCGTCGAACGGGTCATAGACCGGTCCCAGCGCGGCACCGGGGATCCGGCGGGCCAGCAGCTCGGCGTGCAGGCGGCCGATCCGGCCGACGCCGATCACGCCGACGCGGAGCGGCGCCACCGCGACCGTCGTCGTCATGTGGCCTCCCGGGGCGTCTGATCCAGGGCGGTGACCGGCTCCCACCGGCCGGTCTGCACCGAGCGCAGCAGCGCGGCCTGGACCGACGCCCAGTCCAGCGCCTGCTGAAAGCTCGGCTCAAACGGTTCTCCGCGGGCCACCGCGCGGCAGAACTCGTGGTCCTCGATCGTCACCAGGTCCTCGAACCCGATCGGATTGCCGCTGCCGGGCACGAACGTCCCATGATGGCCGAAGCGGTCGCCGCCGAGCACCGTGATGTAGCCCGAGCCGCGGTCCTCGGTGCGGCGATACAGCCGCAGCTCGTTGAGCCGTTCCAGGTTCCAGCCCACCGCGCCCTCGGTGCCGTACACGTCAAACGCGTTCTCGCTCTCGGGCCCGACGGTGGTTCGGCTGGCCTCAAACGTGCCGCGGGCGCCCGAGGCGAAGCGCACGAGCATCCCAACGTAGTCCTCGTTGGTCACGGGTGTCCGCGGATCGTCCGGGCGACCGCGGCCGTAATGACTCCCCGCGCTCGCCGGCTCCGGGCGGGAGCGGATGAACGTCTCGGTGCTGGCCACCACAGACTCGATCGGGCCCAGCAGCATGTGCGCCAGATCGACCGTGTGGCTGAGCAGGTCGCTGGTCACCCCGTAGCCGGCCTGATCAAGCTGGAAGCGCCACGAGTTCACGCCCAGTGGGTCGGCGCCGTACATCGAGAAGAAGCGTCCCCGGTAATTGGTGATCTGGCCCAGCTCGCCGCCGGCGATCAGCTCGCGCGCGTACTGCACCAGCGGAGCCCAGCGGTAGTTGTAGCCGACACCGCTGATCACACCGGCGTCCCGGGCGGCGACCGCCGCGGCCAGCACCTGCTCGGGCGTGCCGCCGACCGGCTTCTCGCAGAACACCGCCTTGCCGGCCTGCGCCGCCGCCTGCACCAGCTCCAGGTGCAGCATGTTGGGCGCGGCGATGAATACGGCGTCGATCGCCGGATCATCGATCACGGCGCGCCAGTCGACCGACCCGCGCGGGAACCCGAACGACCGGACCGCCTGGGCGACACGCTCGGGGACGGTGTCGGCGGCCGCGATCAGGACCGGGTCGTACTCGCGGTCTGCAAACAGTGTCGGGATCCGCAGCAGCGAGCGGCTGTGCGCCTGGCCGAGCCAGCCGAAGCCGATCACGCCGATTCCGATCCGCCGGCGCGCCGCAGAGCCCGGCCCGGCCGACGACCGCGACGGGGTGGTGGCGCTCACGCCGGGTGCTCCTGCAGCAGGGCGCGCACCTCGCCGCCCGAGGGCATCGCCGGCGAGCACAGCAGCCGCGAGGCGACGATCCCGCCGGCGGCGTTGGCGTAGGCGACGGCTCGCTGCGCAGGCCAATCCGACAGCAGTCCGTGACACAGAGCGCCGCCGAATGCATCGCCGGCGCCCAGCCCGCACACCAGCTCGATCGGAGCCGGCGCGACCGTCTGCACACCGTCGTCGTTGGCGATCAGCACACCGTCGCCGCCGAGCTTGACGATCGCCATCGCCACGCCGCGCGCCAGCAGCCGGGACGCTGCCTCGTGGGGATCGTCACTGCCCACCGCGACGGCGCACTCCTCGCGGTTGCCGACCGCGACCGTGGCGTGCGAGAGCGCCGCGCCGATCGTCGCCGACGCCGCCTGCCGCGAGGGCCAGAAGCTCGGGCGGTAGTCGAGGTCCAGGATCGTATGGCGGCGGCGGCCGCGCTGCTCGAGCATCGCCTGGACGGTCGACCGGCACGGATCCTGCGACAGCGCGCCCCCGGAGACCCACAGGATCGGAACCTCGCGCACGGTGTCTGAGTCGACCTCGCCGGCGCGAAGCTGGAAGTCGGGCACGGGCGCCTCGCGGCGGAACAGCAGCGGGGGATCCTCGGGTGGGTCCAGCACCGCGAACGCCAGCGGCGTGAGCGTCCCGGGTTCGACGGTGGCGAAGCTCGTGTCCACCCCGAACTCGCGCAGCTCGCCGAGCGCCACCTCGCCGAACGGGTCCTCGCCGACCTTCGTGTAGACCGCTGCACGGCGACCCAGCCGGGCCGCGGCGATCGCCACGTTCGTCGGGCTGCCGCCGACCGCCTTGCTGAACGTCGTGGCCTGCATCCAGCCGGCGCCCGGCTCACCGCAGTAAAGGTCGATGCTGATCCGGCCGACGGTCAGCAGCTCCAGCCCGGGCACGGCTACCCCGCCGTGGTCTTGCGCACTTCGGCGGCCAGCTCTGAGGCGACCTCGGCCATCTGCGGATCGCTCGCCAGGCCCTGCAGCTCGTGGCTGAGCTGCTCGAGCTCCTCGCCCCCGGCCATCATCGCGGTCAGCTGCGCCAGCGACGTCTCGGCCTTCTGAAACGAGCCCATCATCTGACCGCGCTTGAGCAGCACGAACCGGTCGCCGACCGGAAAGGCATGGTGCGGGTTGTGGGTGATGAAGATCACGCCGCGTCCCTCCGAGCGGGCCTGCACGACGTACTTGAGCACGATCCCCGACTGCTTGACCCCGAGCGCCGAGGTCGGCTCGTCGAGGATCAGCACCTTGGCTCCGAAGTAGACGGCGCGGGCGATCGACACCGCCTGGCGCTCGCCGCCGGACAGGGTGCCCACGGTCTGGTCGGGATCGCGGATGTCGATGCCCATCTTGCGCATCTCCTCGCGCATGATCCGCTTGGCGCGCCCGATGTCCAGCCGTTGCAAAGGGCCCCGGCCGTGGGTCGGCTCGTTGCCAAGGAAGAAGTTGCGCCACACCGACATCAGCGGCACCGTCGCCAGGTCCTGGAAGACCGTGGCGATGCCCTGCGCCTGCGCCTCGCGTGGGTTGGCGAACGTGACCGGCTGGCCCGCCACGAGCAGCTCCCCCTCGTCGGGAACGTGAACGCCCGAGAGGATCTTGATCAATGTCGACTTGCCCGCGCCGTTGTCGCCGAGCACGCAACACACCTCGCCCGCGTCCACCTTCAGGGTGATGTCCTGGAGCGCGTTGACGCTGCCGAAGTACTTCGACACGTGACGGGCCTCGAGCAGCGTCGTCGCGTCCTGCGTCTCGGCCGGCGGCGGGGGAGCGTCGGTGCCGGGATCCGGAGGCGACGGTGTCTCGTTCATCGCGAAGCCTCCCTCGCTCACCGTCGCGCCCGCAGCGCGCGCCGGTAGATGATCGTGTTCACGGCCACAGCGAGGAACAGGATCACCCCCAGGAACGTGAAGTTCCAGGAGCTGTCCCAGCCCGCGTAGATGACGCCCTCGAACGCCATCCCGATGATGCAGGCGCCCAGCGCCGCGCCAATCGCCGAGCCGTACCCGCCGTCCAGCAGGCAGCCGCCGACGACCGCGGCGATGATGTAGAAGAACTCGTAGCCGACGCCTTGCTCGGAGACCGCCGAGGAGGACTGGGTGAAGGAGATGATCCCCACCAGGGCGGCAGCCAGCGAGGTGCTCAGGAACAGCAGAATCTTGGTGCGGGCGACCGGGACGCCGATGTTGCGGGCCGCATTCTGGTCGCCGCCGGAAGCGAAGATCCAGTTGCCGAAGGTGGTGCGGCTGAGCACATATGAGCCGATGATCGTGACCACGATGAACCAGATGATTGCGGTGCTGTAGCCGTTGGTCAGCGCGCCGCTCTGAAAGAACGAGCTGCCGAAGATCGTCGTCGCGCTGCTCATCCCGGGCGGGTTGAGAGCGGTGACCGAAACCTGGGTGCTGTTGTGGTTGAGCAGCAGCACCCCGCCGACGCTCAGTCCGCGCAGGACGAAGAACGTGGCCAGGGTGACGATGAAGCTCGGCAGTTTGGTCCGCACCACCATGATTCCGTTGACCAGCCCGACGATCGTCGCGAATACCAGCGTGCCGACGATCGCCAGCCACGTGTTCCAGTGGTACTTGCCGACCAGCAGCGCCATCACGATCGCCGTGACCCCCGACATAACGCCGGTCGAGAGATCAAATTCGCCCCCGATCATCAGCAGCCCCACGGGCACGGCGAGAATCCCGAAGAACGCCGCCTGCTGAGTCCAGGCGGCCAGGCCGACCTGCTTGAGCCACAGGTGGTTCGCGCTTGCGTCGGTGATCGCGAACAGCAGGAACACCGCGATCGCACCCATCAGCGACCCCAGCTCCGGCCGGCGCAGCGTCCGCGTCAGCCGGCCGATCGGCACCAACCGCTCATCCGGGTCGGCTTCGGGGGGTTCCGGCGATGTCGAGGAGGTGGATGTGGTGGCGCTCATCGTCCTAACGCGAAGGTTTTGGGTTGACAATTCGCCATCGGGCGGGAGCCGCTGCTCCCGCCCGATGACCGGTCATCGGGCGCGTCCCCGCCCGATCAGTCGTCGCCCGCCGCGATCGCGGCCGCGACCTTGGAGACGTTGGTCTTGTCGACCAGCAGCGGGCCGGTCGGCACGGAGGTACCGCCGCCGACGGTGTTGCCCTCGTGCTTCTTATAGAGGTACAGGATGACCACCGGCAGATAACCCTGCAGGTACTGCTGCTGGTCGACGACGAATGACATCGTGCCATTCTTGATGTCGTTGAGCACCTCGGCGTTGGTGTCGAACGTCGCCACCTTCACGTTGTTGGGATGGGAGGAGACGACCGCCGTTCCGATCGCGTTGTTGAGCGTCATCACGGCGTTGATGCCCGGGTGTGACTGCAGGTAGGAGGTGACCTGTCCGACGGCCTGCTGCGGGTTGGAGGCCGCGTTGGGTGTGGACAGCGTCAGCTGGGTGCAGGCCGGTCCCTTGGACGGGGCCGAACCGGTCTTGCAGGTTGATCCGACCCCCAGCCCCTGGGCGATGCCGTTGCAGCGGTCGAGCAGGTTCTGACCGGACTGGTGAATCACGCACAGAACGTTGTCAGCGCCCAGTTGCTTGAAGCGCTGGCCGGACGCCTGGCCGGCGAGTGACTCGGGTTGGCCGACGCACGTCAGCGCGCTGCTGGCGGTGATGTCCGCCGCGTCACAGCCGTCGTTGGTGAGCACGACGGGGATGCCCGCCTTGGCGGCCTTGGCCAGCGTCGGATTGATCAGCGCCGAGTCGTGATCGGAGACGACGATCCCGTCGACGTGCTGGTTGATCGCGTCCTCGATCTGAGCGTTCTCGGCGTTGTCGTCGGGCTCGGCCTGCCCCTGCTGCTGGGAGCCGTAGACCTCCGACAGCTTGCAGCCGTAGTCGGCGGCGGCGTTCTTGGCGCCCTTGTAGACGACGCTCCAGAAGCTGCCGTTGTCGCCGTGGGTGATGACGGCAAACGTCAGGCCGTTGCAGGGCTTGCCGCTGGAGGCGATATTAACCGCCTGGGTCGTGGTGCTCCCGCTGCCGGCACCCCCTCCGCTGGAGCTGCTCTTGGAGCTGCCACCGCACGCGGCCAGCAGCAGCACGGCCGCCGTGACCAGCGCGGTGACGACCAGCCCCCTGTGCACTCGTCTCATCGATTGATCTCCTCCGTAGGAGCCGCGTTGACCAGCGCGATGCTGTGGGCGCGATCGCGCATCGGACCGTGATTCGCCGCCGGCTCGGGTGCGGCGATCGCGGTGTCCTGCTCGAGTATCAGGCCAGCGTCGGCGCTGCGAGCATCCAGGGCGTCGAGCAGCTTTCGGGCGTTGCTTCGAGTCTGGTGCATTCCCTCTCCTCGTTCCCTCCGCGAGCAGCGCGCTCGCAGCGGGTTGACCGCTTAGAGCGCTCTAAGTCGCGACGCGGCGACTATATCCCCGAGGCCGCAGGGAAGTCAAGATCGCCGGGGGCGGCGATCTCGCTTAGAGCGCGACAACCCGCACTTGCGCGGTCAGCGGCGCCTGAGTAAGCTCGCGCCGCCTCGGATGCCCAAGCGTGGCCCCACGAACCGATCCCCGCGCCGCTCGCCAACGATGGAGGACGTGGCCCGGGAGGCAGGGGTCTCCCGCGCGCTGGTGTCGCTGGTGATGCGCGGGCAGCCCAACGTGTCCACGGCGCGCCGCCGGCGCGTGCTCGATGTCGCCGGTCGGCTGGGGTACCGGCCCAACGCCATGGCCCGCAGCCTGGCCAGCCGCCGGACCCGGACCGTCGGCGTGATTCTCGATGATCTGCGCAATCCGTTCTTCGCCGAGATCGCCGGCGGCGTCGAGGAGCTGGCTTCAGCACTGGGCTACCAGCTGCTGCTCGGCGCGGGCGGACGTCTGGCGCTGCGCGAGCGGGCCGCGCTGGCGACGCTGCTCGAGTACCGCGTCGACGGCGTGATCCTGGTCAGCCCCCGCATGCGCGCGGCCGACATCGCCGCTGCCGCCGCCGAGGTTCCGCTCGTTCTGGTCGGTCGCCGGGTCCGCAACGTCGATGCCGACTTCGTGATCACTGACGAGCGCCACGGCACCGAGCTCGTGCTCGATCACCTGCTGGGGCTCGGCCACGAACGCATCGCTCATGTTGACGGCGGCCGCGGCGCGGGCGGTCCCCAGCGGCGCGCGACCTATCTGCGCGGGATGCGGGACCGTCGGCTCGGGGGTCGCGCCCGCGTGATCCCGGGGGACTTCACCGAGGATGCGGGCGCCAGTGCGGCCCGTCAGCTGCTGGCCGAGCCCGACCTCCCGACTGCGGTGTTCGCCGCCAACGACATGGTTGCCGCGGGCGTGCTCGGCGAGTTTGACCGCGCCGGCCTGGCGGTGCCCGGCGACGTTTCGATCGTCGGCTACGACAACGTCGGGATCGCCCACCTGGCGCACGTGTCGCTGACGACCGTCGATCAGCCGCGGGCCGCGATGGGGCGGATGGCGCTCGAGCTGCTGCTGGACCGGATCGAGCACCGCCGGCCGAGCATCGTGCGGTTGATCGAGCCGACGCTGGTGGTGCGCTCGACAACCGCGCCGCCGCGCGCGGCCTGAGCGGCGGCGAGCGGCGGCCGGCGGGTGGCGGGTGGCCCGAGCTGCGGCGGGGCGGCCGGCGAGCGGCGAGCGGCGAGCGGCGACGAGGCTGTCAGAGCGGCGTCGGCTCGGTTCGTCCGTGCCTGCTCTGCAATCCTCGCTATGCGGTGCTGGCAGAGCGGCCTCAGGCCGCAAGCGCCGTGCCCGCTCTGAAATCCCCGCTTCAGCGAGAGGAGACAAGGTGTCATCAGTCCAGGCCGCCACGCTTGTGGCGCCGTACCAGCTCGAGCTGCGCCGCTATCCCTATCCCGCTGCGCTGGATCCCGGGGCGGTGCTCGTGCGGATGCTGGCCTCGGGCATCTGCGGCACCGACAAGCACACGTTTCGGGGAGAGACCGAGCAGTACGTCGGCACCGAATACGAGCGCTCGACGCCGTTTCCGATCATCCAGGGCCACGAGAACGTGGGTGTCGTCGCGGAGCTCGGCGAGGGCGGAGCGATGGCCTTCGACGGCACGCCCCTGCAGCCCGGCGATCGCGTCGTGCCCGCTCCCAATCGTGCCTGCGGCCAGTGCCACATGTGCGCCCGCGGCTTTCCGTACTTTCTCTGCCGCAGGCTCGAGAACTACGGCAACTCACTCACCTGCGCCGACGCGCCGCACCTGTTCGGCGGCTGGTCTGAGTATCTGTACCTGAGGCCCGGTACCGCGGTGTTCCGGGTTCCGGCGCAGATGCCAGACGAGATCGCGGTGCTCACCGAGATCTTCGCCGTCACCCACAGCCTGGAGCGCGTCGCGCGCTTGCCCCGGCCCAACGGCCTGCGGCCCGGCGATGTGGTGGTGGTGATCGGGGCCGGTGCGCTCGGCCTGGCGCATGCGATCAAGGCCTCGTTGATGGGGGCGGGAAACGTGATCGTGATCGACCCGTCGCCGCGCCGGCGCGAACTGGCGGCCCGGTTGGCCGACGCGGTCGCGCTCGCACCCGGAGACGAGACCGCGACCGAGGTGCGTGAGCGGACCGCCGGCGAGGGCGCCGACGTCGTCGTCAACGCCACCGGGTTCCCGGGCACGTTCGCGCAGGCGGAGGCGATGGTGCGCGACGGCGGCACGATCGTCGAGGTCGGGGCATTCGTCGACATGGGCGGCGAGACGTTCAACCCAGCGTCGATCTGCGGGCGCAGCCTGGCCCTGTTGGGCGTCGGTGGGGAGGACCTCAACGTCTACGAGGGCACGCTCACGCTCCTGAACCGCCATCGGCACGCGATCCCGCTGCAGGACATGGTCTCCCACCGCTTCGACGTCGCTGACGCGCCCGCGGCGATGGCGCTCGCGCTGGACGCTGACGCCTCGGCGAAGGTCCTGATCACGCCGAACCACGGCTGAGCGCCGCGGCGTCGGGATCCGTCCCCAACCCGGCGGATAGCCTTGGCATCAGGCTATGTCGTTCTACATCACCACCCCGATCTACTACGTCAACGCGCAGCCGCATCTTGGCCACGCGTATACCGCGATCGCCACCGACGTGATCGCGCGGCATATGCGCCAGCGGGGAGAGGACGTGTTCTTTCTCACCGGCACCGACGAGCACGGCGAGCCGGTGGCCGACGCCGCCAAGGCTCAGGGTGTCACGCCGCAGGTGCTGGCCGACCGCAACGCCGAGCGCTTCAAGGCGCTGATGCCGCGGCTGGACGCCTCCAACGACTTCTTCATCCGCACCACCGACGAGGAGCACAAACGTCGCGTGCAGGAGGTCCTCCAGCGTGTGCACGACAACGGCCACACCTACAAGGGTCTGTACGAGGGCTGGTACTGCCCACGCTGCGCCGACTTCAAGGTCGAGAACGAGATCGCCGAGGGTAACCGCTGCCCGATCCACGAGATTCCCCTGACGCTCGAGCAGGAGGAGAACTGGTTCTTCCGTCTGTCGACGTTCCAGGACCCGCTGGAGCGGTTGTATGCCGAGCGCCGCGCCTTCGTGATGCCGCTGGCCCGGTACAACGAGGCCCACGCGTTCGTGCTCTCGGGGCTGCAGGACGTCTCGCTGTCCCGCGCTCGCATGAATTGGGGGGTGACGGTGCCGTGGGACCCCGGCCATGTGTTCTATGTGTGGTTCGACGCGCTGCTGAACTACTACACGGTGCTCGGTTACGCCCGGCCCGGGGAGGACCTGACCGACCGCTTCTGGCCGGCCAGCTTTCACATCATCGGCAAGGACATCCTCAAGTTTCACACGGTGTTCTGGCCCGCGATGCTGATGGCCGCCGATCTGCCGCTGCCCGAGCATGTGTTCGTGCACGGCTTCCTGCTCGGCGCCGACGGGCGCAAGATGAGCAAGTCGCTGTGCAACGTACTCGATCCGTTCGAGGTCCTGGACGAGTTCGGCACCGATGCGTTGCGCGTCTACCTGAGGCGCGACGTGTCGTTCGGATCAGACGGCACGGTCGGGATGGACTCCGTCAAGTCACGCTACGAGGCCGAGCTGGCCAACGAGTACGGCAACCTCGCCAGCCGCACGCTGGCCATGATCCGCCGCTACCGGGACGGAGTTGTGCCCGATGTGACCACCGACGCCGTGCTGGCCTCAGAATTCGCGGGTCTGGCCGATGACGTGATCGACCTGATCGACGCCGCTGAGGTGACCGCGGCGCTGGAGCTGATCTGGAAGCGCGTGCGCCGCTGCAATCGCTACGTCGAGGAGCGGGCACCCTGGCAGCTGGCCAAGGACCCGGAGTCCGCGGGCGCGCTGGACCGGGTGCTGGCCTCGCTCGCCGAGGGCGTGCGCGTGATCAGCGTGTTGCTCGTGCCGTTCATCCCGACCAGCGCTCGCAAGCTGCTCGATGCCCTGGGCGCGCCCGAACTGGCTCTGTCGGGGGCCGAGTTCGCAGCTCGTGGCGGCGGGCGTTCTGTGGCGGCGCTCGAGCCGCTGTTCCCCAAGCGCTGACCCCGTTAGACGCCGCGGGCGCGCAGATAGGCGCGGTTGCGACGCTGATCTGCGGCCGGCCGGCCGGGGTCAGAGGGATCGGGGAGCACGTCCTGCTCAACGACCAGCCAGCCTGAGTACCCGATCTCGACCAGCGCGTCGAGCACCTGCGGAATCTCGATGTCGCCGTCGCCGAGCGCGCAGAATGCCTGGCGACGCCAGATTTCCACCACCGGCAGGCCCCCGGCGACGATCTCCTCCAGACGGGACCGGCGAGCGTCCTTGAGGTGAACCTGGTTGATCCGTCCCGACCACGCGCGGATCGCGCTGACCGGCTCTCCGCCGCCGAGCAACAGGTGACCGGTGTCCAGGCACAACCCCACGTCTGAGCCCTCGAGCAGGCGTTCAATCTCCCACTGAGCCTCGACGTGGGTCGCGGCATGGTGGTGAAAGGTCGGGTCATAGCCACGCTCGCGACAGCGGTCGACGACCCGCGCGAGGCCGTCCGCGAAACGCTTGAAGCCCGCCTCGTCCAGGCCGACGCTGCGATCGGTGGCCGCTTGGCCCGGATAGCGCACGCGGGCCGGCGAGCCCGCGTCAGCGAGCGTCGGCTTGGGCGCCAGCGGCGTGCCGGGGAGGGTGTCGAGCACGTCGAGCAGTAGCTCCAGTTCGCCGCGCGCGTCCGCGAGCCGTTCGGGCTCTGAGAGCGGCAGCTCCAGAAACCCACCGGCAAGTCCCAGCCCGCGCGCGGACAGCCGGCCGGCCAGCGTCTCGGCGGTCCCCAGATAGCCGACCGGACCGAGGTCGACGCCGCCGTACCCGGCCGCGCTGACCGCGTCCAGCAGCGTCAACGCATCAGGGACGTTGGGGTCGATCCCGACGGTGATCTCAAACGCCCCGTAGCTGACCGGGGCGTTGGCGACGACGATGCCCGGGATCAACGGCGGCTGCATGACCTGCGAGATCAAACCACAGTGAGTACCGCCGGCGGAGACGAAGCTCCCGCCAGATGGTGCAGGAGCGCAGCCCAAGTCTTCGCGGTCCGCGCGTTGTCGGCGGCCCACGTAGCGGATCGCGCTCTCGGATCTGATGCTCACCTATGAGCTGAACAATATGGACGCCTATGACCTGCTCGCTGTGCTGGCCGATCACGGTCGGGGAGGAGGAGCAGGACATGATTAGCGCTGCCCGGATCCGCGAGGTCTGCGGCAGCGACTGGGGGATTTGGCGAACGGTCAGCCGCACGCTCGAGACGATCGAGGAGGTCGCCAACACCGACGACGCGCTGGCGGCGTCGCGTCCCGCGATCATCACCGCGACCGCCGGCGTGCGACAGGCGATGACGGCTGCCCCGAAGAGCACCAAATGGAAGATGCGCGCCAAGATCGGTGACCGCAAGGTCTGGTACGCGCTTCCCGAAGACCCCGAATGTCATCCGGCCGTCGCCTGACTGGCCGGCCGTGATTTGGAAGCTGCGACCATGACCCGGCCTGCGCGTCGCCGCCATCGGGCTCCAGTACCCGGCGCACGCCGATCCTGCCGGCGTTGCCCGCTTCGCGGGGATGACCGAGGCCCTCGGCTACGACAGCCTGTTCGTCGTCGAGGACTGCTTTCTGTCGGGCTCGATCGCGCTGGCGGCGGTCGCGCTGCACGCCACCGAGCGACTCCAGGTCGGGATCGGGCTGATGCCGGCGGTGCTGCGCAACCCCGCGAGCACCGCGATGGAACTCGCCACCCTCGCGGCGATCTTCCCAGAGCGTCTGCGGGTGACGTTCGGCCACGGCGTCGAGGCGTGGATGAGGCAGGTCGGTGCGCGACCAGCGAATCGTGTGGTGGCGCTCGAGGAGACGGTGTCCGCGATCCGCGACCTGCTCGCCGGACAGACGGTCTCGATCAGCGGGAAGCAGACCCTCGAGGCGGCGAGCCGCTGCGCCGACGGCGTCCTCTTTCCGGAGGGGTGCGGGCCGTCCTTCGTGGCCTCGACAGCCTCGATCAGGCCGGCGGAGTCGACGCGGGCGTGGCAGACCGTGCTGTACGGATGGCTGAGTCTCGGTGACGATCGGCGCGCCGCCTTCGGCCGCCTGGCACCCGCGGCGCAGGCATGGCTGACGGCGGCCCACTCCCAGCGCCCGTACGTCTTGCCACCGGCGCCGAGGCAGGGGCCGGTGCCGGCGATCCCGAGGACGAATCCTTACTGCGCGAGATCGCCATCTGCGGGACCGCCGACGATTGCCAGGCGGCGATTCGCCGGTTGCTCGCCAGCGGTGCCGACGAGATCGTGCTGGCCCCTCAGGGCGATGAACTCGAGACGCAGGTCACCCGCTTTGCGACCGACGTCCTGCCCGCGCTCCGCGCATGATCGGCGGGAGCCGTCCGGACAGGCGGAATGAGAAGTCAACGGCGGCTGGATCTCTCACTCCGAGATAATCCGAGCGACGATGCGGCTCCACGAGATGCTTGAGCTCCCGCTGCTCAAGGACGCCGGTGTCCGGATCGTCGTGGGCGCCGAGGAGCTGCATCGTCAGGTCGAGTGGGTGCACACTGGCGAGCGCCGACATCGCGCGCTTCCTCGACGGTGGCGAGGGGCTGCGCACGGCCGCGACGGGACTGGGCAACAGCGAGCGCGCTCACCGGCGCTATATCCGAGAGCTCGCGCAACCGGGCCGGAGCTCGCCACGTTCGTCGAGAGCGAGCTCGGTGGTCTGCTCGCCTATGACGAGGGGCACAATTCCGAGCTCGTCAAGACTCTCGCCGCCTTTCTGCAGGCAAACGGCAACAAGCAGGGCATGGGGGACCTCCTGCACCTGCGTCGGCGATCGGTGTACTACCGCCTGGACCGGATCGAGCAGATCATCGGTTACTCCCTCGACTTGCCCGATCGCCGAGCGCGGCTCTACGCTCTGCGAGGCCGCGACCTGCTCAACGACCAGACCGCGATGCAGTCGTGAGTGATGGGCCCGACGTGCCCGCGCGATCGGGTGAGTCCAGCGAGGCCGGCGGCGCGCCGTCATTGACTGCGAAGGCGAGCCGTGCGCGGGTCAGCGTCACCGTTCTGTTCATCATCTTGGGTGTCCTCGACGCCACCTGGGCGTCCCGGATTCCGCTCATCCGCGAGCGGCTGCACCTGAGCGATCTGGGCTTGAGCCTCGCGCTCGCCGGCCCAGCGGTTGGGCTCGTGGTGTCCACCCGGCTGGCGACGGCGATCGTCGACCGGATCGGAAACAAGCGCGCGGCCCGGCGGGCCGCCGTCGCCAGCGCGGCCTTTTCGGTCCTTCCCGGTATCGCCCCGGACCTCGTGTTGCTCGCGATCAGTCTCGCCGTCTGGGGGGCCTGCTTGGGCACGCTGGATATCACGATGAATGCGCAGGGGTCCGCGTTGGAACGCACCGAGGGGCGATCGCTGATGTCACGGCTGCATGCGAGCTACTCGATGGCGATCCTGGCCTTCGCGGCCGTAGGGGCGCTCGCCGCGCGACTGAACGTCGCCCCGCCCGTGCATTTCCTGCTCATCGGCGGGGTCTGCGTAGTACTGGTCGTGCTCTGCACCCGGGCGCTGCCCGACGATCCCGATCCGGGACCGGCCGCGCCATCGCCGGCAAGCGCGCAAGCGAGGCGTTCGCTGATCGGCTACCCCAGGCTCATGGCACTCGCGGCGATCGGCTTCTGCGCGCTGCTCACCGAGGGGGCGGTCATCAACTGGAGC
>JBPCPC010000195.1:0-24253 GCA_050999585.1 Solirubrobacteraceae bacterium
CTCAAGGCCTGCGCGGGCCAGGCGGCGGACGAGATCGGCGCGGCGACGTTCGAGACCGCCGCCGGTTTGCTTGCTGCCAACCATGGGCCGCTTCCGTGAGCACATCACCGGCTGACGATCGCGGAGACCCGCGTCTCGGTGGTGAGGCGCTCGGACTCGAGCCCTAGCTCATACGGGAGCTCGGCTACTGGGTCGTCGACCGCGTGATCGAGCACGTGACCGGCCTGGATTCGAGTCCGGCGATGCCCACCGGCGATCCCGACACGTTGTCTACGGCGGTCGGCCCGCCTGCCTCACGCGGACCTCTCTGAGATCCGAGAGGTGAGCTTTCGCTCAGGGGCTCGCATGTGGGTCATTCCCGGAGCGCGCGGGATGTGCCTGTTTGCGGTCAATCACTCACGCCTGCCCACCAGGATCTACGGTGGCGGCGTCGGCGGCAGCTGCACGGGCTCTCTGGCCGGCCGGAGTCTGAAGGAGTAGCGTCGAGAGAGTGGCTCGGGACGCAATCACTGCCGTGGTTAGTGCCATGTTGGTGTCGGCGTGCGGGTCATCGCGCTCGACGGTGCAGGTGAGCCCCGGCCCGATCAGGCTGGCGGGCGGATGCGGAGTGACCACGCTTCAGCGCGGCGGGCCGCCGTCTTGGACAGCTTCCGCGTTGGGCACGGGCGGCGATCAACGCCCCGTGGTGCCGTTTGCGCTCAGCGCGCACGGGACGGCCACGGCGGTGGTGTTCGGCTATCCGCTGCGGGCTGGGCACCCCACCGATCCGGCCAACAAGATCCTGTGGATCATGCGCCAGCCACGCGCCGGCTCCAGCCTGGTGATCCACGCCCAACCGCTGCTCGCCAAAGCTCCACAGGTTACGGTCACCTGGCCGCCAGACGCCGCCCCGGGCGATATCTACCCATCATATGTCGACGTGCCCAGGCCCGGTTGCTGGCGACTGACGCTGCGTTGGGCGCACCACAGAGACTCCATCGACCTGTTCTACCGAGCCGCGCAGACCGTTTAGACCGATCGGCATGGCGGCGGGCGATCACGGGCCGGCCCACACCCAGTCTGACCTCTGCTCCGGCTCGATCAGCACCGGCTAGACACCAAACGCGGGAGCGAAGCGGTGTCGCTAGTGGTGTGTCTCGTAAATAGCTAGGGATTGCGGTAGGATGAGTCATGCGCTCACCTACCGCCGCGCTCCCCGTTACCGATGAGCAGCGATTGGTGTTGGAGAAACTGATCCGCTCGCGCACCGCGCCGCATCGAGATGTGCAGCGCGCGCAAGCGCTATTGATGGCCTGCGATGGCTTCGCGAACACAAGGATCGCGGTCGAGGTCGGGGTCGCTCCGATGACGGTGAAGGCGTGGCGCGAACGGTTCGCCGATGACGGCGTGAAGGCCTTCTCGGCGGTGCGCCCCGGGCGTGGGCGCAAGCCGTCGATCGCGACCGAGAAGGTCGATGAGCTCGTGCGGTTGACGCTGCATGAGACGCCGCCCGGGGAGACGCACTGGAGTTGCCGGACGATGGCGGCACGGGCTGGCGTGTCGCCAGCGACGGTCCAGCGGATCTGGTCGGCCAGGGGGCTTCAGCCGCATCGGGTCGAGACGTTCAAGCTGTCTAACGACCCGAGGTTCGAGGAGAAGCTCGTCGATGTCGTCGGCCTGTACTTAAACCCGCCCGAGAAGGCCGTCGTGCTGTGCATGGACGAGAAGAGCCAGATCCAGGCGCTCGATCGCACGCAGCCGTCGTTGCCGATCAAGCCCGGCCGAGCCGGCACGATGACCCACGACTACAAGCGCAACGGGACCACGACGCTGTTCGCCGCGCTCGACGTCCTGACCGGCTCGGTGATCGGCCAATGTTTGCCACGTCACCGTCACGTCGAGTTTCTGAAGTTCCTGCGCACGATCGACCGGCAGGTCCCCAAGCGCTTGCACGTGCACCTGATCCTCGACAACTACGCCACCCACAACCACCCGAACGTCCGGGCCTGGCTTGCCAAGCACCCACGGTTTGAGCTGCACTTCACGCCGACCTCAAGCTCGTGGCTGAACATGGTCGAGATCTTCTTCTCCCAGCTCACCGACAAAGCGATCCGCCGCGGGATCTTCCACAGCGTTCCCGACCTGATCGACACGATCCAGACGTACCTCGCTGCTCACAACGACAACCCTGAGCCATTCCAATGGACCGCTACGACCGATCAGATCCTCGAGAAAGTCCGCCGCGGCCGAGTCACACTCAATGCAATCGCCAGCTAAAACTGAGACAGACCACTAGCCTCAGACGCGTCCTCAACAGTCTCGAGCGTCGGTTGAAGCTGTCGACGATGTAGAGGTGGCAATGCGGACGGATTGAACGGCTCAAACGAACGGCTCGACGTGCCGCACTCTGATGACCTCGGTGCGATCGATCGCCTGGTCGCGGAGCGCGGACATCTCGAGGCGAGCCGGGTCGTTCAGATAGTTGCTGAGGCCCTGCTCGGAGACGAACTCAATCAGCTGGACCTCAGCCGGTCCGGATTCTAGCGACCGCACACGGCTGAGTATGCGGGCGCCGTGTCGATCGAGGAGTGCGAGGACTTGGTCTTCGTATTCGGCTAGCAGGTCGTCGCAGCCCGGACAGGCCCACAACATGGCACATAGCGTGACAGTCACGGCTGTATACCCTGAAGCCTTGAGTCCGCGCGCTGCCGATGGTCAGCGGTTGCGCTACGGGGATCCCCACAGAGGCCGAACCCAACCGCGGTTGTCACCGAGCATCCCACTGGAACCATCGGATACCGATCCCGGCGAACACGACGATGTAGCCGGCGCACACCGCCAAGGACAGCGTGTCGCGGCTGTACCAAGCAGAGAGCCTCAGAACCCCAGCGAACAGTGTCATCACGGCTCCGACAGGACTCCAGTGCGCTACGGACGTCCAAAAGCTGCCGAGCGCGCCGCTCTGACCGAGCGTCCCGAGCAGAATCAGGACGGCGAAAAGCACCCGCGCGACGGCTTGCAAGGTGTCAGCGGATTTGACCAGCCCGACGAGCGCCTGGCCGACGCTCAGGAACACCGCGCCGCCGAGGATGGACACGACCAGAACCAGCGCGTACTGGCCGGCGGACGGCGAGATGTGGTGGATCCGGGTGCCGATGATCAGAACGACAAGCGCGATGATCAGGTTGGCGACCGATTGCATCACCAGGCGACTGGACATGATCATCCACGTGGGAGCCGGCGTAACGCGCAACCGTTGGAACACGCCCTTCTCCCGATCGCGTGCGACGGTCAGCGCGTAACCCATGATCGAGGTCGCCACGAGCCCGTAGGCGATCGCCAACCCGATGACGAACAGCGCCCCGCCGAACCTTTGCGAGGCCACGTTCCCGCTCGTGCTGATGAGCAGGAAGACCGGCAAGAGCATGCTGATGATCAGGGCTCGCCGGTGCTTCAGGAAGACGAGGAAGTCCGCCCGAAACAATGAGGCGAAGACAATCCGGAGCGAGCGGCTCGCGGTGGGATCGGAGCTAACCACGGACCTCGCTCCCGGTCAGCCCGATGAAGACGTCCTCCAGGGTCACTTCGCCGTGGGCAGCCTCGCGCACGCGGGGATCGTCCTTGTGCTTCTCGATCAGGTCGTGCGGTGTCTCGGCCGTGAGCAACACGCCGCGGTCGATGATCGCGACTCGGTCACAGACCGCTTGGGCTTCCTCCATCGAGTGCGTTGTCAAGAGGATGCTCCCTCCCTTCTGGCGGATGTGCTCGATCCGGCTCCAGAGCTGACGTCTCGCCTGCGGATCGAGACCCGCCGTCGGCTCATCGAGCAGCAACAACACGGGTTCGTGGACGACCGCGACGTAAAGCGAGAGCCGTTGCTGCTGTCCGCCTGAGAGCTGCTTGAACGGTTTGGCCGCCTCACCTTCGAGCCCGATCACCTGAAGACCGTCGCTGATCTCACCGTCGGAGAGCTTGAGTCCGTAGAGCCCTGCGTACAGCCTCACGATCTGCTTGATCGTCAGCTCGGACTGAAAGCTCGTCGCCTGCAGCTGCACTCCCATCCTCGCCTTTGCCTGCGACGGGTGACGTCGGACGTCGACGCCTTCGAGCAGAACCGCTCCCGATTGCGGCTTGATCAGGCCCTCGATCGCGCTCAGCGTGCTCGTCTTGCCTGCTCCATTCGGACCGAGCAGGCCGAAGATCTCCCCCCGTGTGATCTGGAGACTGACACGGTCGACTGCCGTCCTGGCGCCGTAGGCAACCGACAGATCACGGATCTCGAGGATCACACCGTGCTGCGAGCCGGCGTTCGTCACCTCCGACCTCGGCACCGCGACCCACTCGCCTTGGCGCTCGCTGACCGGCGGCGGTTCGCCGGTCGCCATATCTGAGGTGACTGGCCGGAGCAGCAATGACCCGTCGGCGTGCTCGTCCGCGACGACGTAATCGCTCGCGCGGTCGCCGCGGGTCACTTGCACGGTTTCGTTCACCAGCGGCACGCTAGCGCCGTTCTCACCTCATGCGCGTGTTCGCAGCAGATCGCGGCTCGACAAGCCGCTCGGCAAGGTGGCCGCTTCTGGGATCCGCAGAGCAGCACAGCCGCCGACCTAGCGCAATCCCCGGCCGACCTCCGCGAGGCGCACCGCGATGAGTTTGTTCACGAGCGCCTGGGGCAGCGGCCGGTCCACGGGGAAGTGCAGGGAGCTCTTGGTCAGCGGGTAGCCGTCAAGCTCATCGCCAAGCTGCCGGAGGACCGAGCCGCTGAACGGCAGATAGCTCAAGTGGTGCTTGAACGCGGCAGCCGGCCATGGTCTGACCGCATACGCGAAAAGCCGGAACGCGATACGAGATCACCTGTTCCGCTTCGGGACGATTTCCAGGATCATGCGCCGCAGCGTCTCGAGGGTTCCACGCTTCGGCTCCTCGACAGCACGCAGGTACTCATCAACTTCCTGGGCGGACACCGCCGTGCAGTTTAGGCGAGTCGGCTCGGGCTCCAGGGTCCTGCAGGCGTGGGGTTACAGAGGCGACAAATGAGCTGTCCGGCCGCCGGCGAGAGGGACCCGGCGGTTAGCGAGTGGCTGCGTCTGCCTGTTGCGCGAGGGTGGTCAGAGCGGAGAAGAACGCCGGCGACTGGCCTTTGAACAGACCCATGGCGGTCAGGAATTTGGCCGCGCCCATCGCAGCTCCCTTGGTGTTGGTCGGACGGATGATCGAGCAGGCCGGAAGGCTCGACCGAAGGAAGGTGGTCGGGTGGGGCATGATCAAATTGGTTTGGTATGTCGGCCCGCCGAACGGTGGCTTGTTGAGGTCGGGGAACCTCAGCCCGTTGGTCGGATCGGTCAGCGGGGGAGCGTTGCCGGCCTTATCACTCCAGGTCTGAAAGTGCATCGTTTCGGTCGGGCCGATGCTCAGCACTACCTGCAGGACCTCCGGATCCTTGACCCGCTGGGCCAGCGACGGATAGAGGCTGGTGCCGGCCTGTTCGATGGTCGCGAAATGAAATCCGGCCGTGTTAGCGATCGCTTGGAGGTGCTTGGCAGGCTTGAGGTCGGCATTGGATCTAGGGATCGCGGCGAATGAGCCCTTCAGCAGGCCGGGTACCGCCGGCGGGAATGTCGCGCCGAGATCAGGGTTCCTGTGACTGGACCGGTATCGGGTCCACCAGGACGTGTCGATCGTCAGCTGCATCAGGTTCGTGAGCCGACCGATCTTCCGTGATCCACTTGCGGTGCTACCAGGCAGCGTCGTGAACGCATCCAGGTTCACCGGCTCAGCGCCCCGGGACCTGAGGTAGGCGTTGAGGAACGTGAAGTGGGTCACCTCGTCATGGGTGTTGTCGTGCACGTACTGGGCCATGTCTGCGTCCAGCACGCTGACGGCGGCCGTGAACTGCTTGTTGCCGGTGCCGCCGGGCACGGCAGCGTCCTGAATTCCGCACAGCTCGTTGTACTGCTGCCAGAGGTCGGCCTCGAGTATCTCGGCGGCCGACAGGAACCTCAGGATGGCGGCGTCTCCTTTGGTCAGATCCCCTTTGCCGAAGGCTTCGGAGACCCCTCCGATCATTCCCGCGCCGAGCGCCACCGCGCCAAGCCCACCGAGGAACGTGCGACGGCTGGACATCAAGGATGGTGGCGACACTGGCGTGGCGGACGAGTCTGAGGCTGGTACGTTCATGGCTGGGCTCCGATCGGTTCGTGGAGCAGGCGCACCGGCCGGGAGTTCCCGGCGCACCCGCATATCGGTCAACGTTCTCTACAAGACGCCCGCCGCGGCAATGCCTTCCCGGTCCGCGGACAATGTTTCGTTGCCCGACGTCCGCAGGTGCCGTGATGGCGGAGCCGCACCGTTCATTACGCTCTGGCGATGTTCGTGAACTGTGGGCATGCCCACTTGGCCTATGAGTCCACGGGCGTCGCGGCCGTCGCCGACGTGCTGTTGATTCACGCCGGCGTCAATGATCGACGTAGCTGGCGACATGTCGTGGAGCGGCTGAGGGCCAGTCATCGATGTGTTGCATTTGACATGCGCGGCTTTGGCGAAACCACGTTCGAGCGCGAGGACGGCTGGTCGCCGGTCAACGACGCCTTGGCGGTCCTCAACGAGGCTGGCCTTGATCGGCCGGCGATCGTCGCGTGCTCAATGGGTGGTCAGGCGGCCATTGATCTCGCCCTCACCCATCCCGGTCGAGTGGCGGGACTCGTTCTCATCGGCACCGCCGTACGCGGCGCGCCCTACCCCGAGCTCAACGAGGGGCCGACGGCCGATCTCAACGCCCGGATCGAGCAGGCAGACTCCGCCGGCGACATCGACGAGGTCAACCGGCTCGAAGCCTGGATGTGGCTCGACGGCCCCAGCGCCATGGAGGGCCGTGTTGGCGGCCCCGCGCGCGAACTGTTCCTCGACATGAACGGCCGCGCACTCCGCGCAGCGGACCCCGGTGAGCAAGCCGAGCTTCCACCAACCTGGCCTCGTCTCAGCGAGATTTCGGTCCCGACCCTCGTGCTGGTCGGTCGGCTCGACGCCGAGGACATCCAGGCGATCGACGAGCCTGCGGCGGGGAGGATCCCCGGGGCGCGACTCAGGTTCCTTGACGGTGTCGCACACGTCCCCCATGTCGAGGCCGACCCGGCGACCCTCGACGAGATTGCTGCCTTCGTCGATAAGCTCGCACCGGCGAGGGCGTCCTGAGATATCAAGCGCTTGGCTTCCGAGGCGGCAGCGACGGCTGCTGCGGGACTGCTGGTCCATCAGATGAGGCGGCCGGGAGAAGCCGTGCTAAGTGGCTGGTTGCACCGGCGACGGGCTCGTGGTTGGGTGCTGACGGTACCGGTGAACACCCGTCCTCCTTCACTTGAGGGCTCGGGAAGCCCGTTACTCATCACGCGTGTCAGTTTGTGTGACGGCGAGTTGAGGTTGGTCGCGCCGTCTGGCTGAGGTCATATCGGACGTCAGAGACGAGCAGTTGAGCTCGCGCGGATTACAACAAGCTCCTTGTGGGTAGCGAATACGTAGCCGCGAGACTCATCCTTCTACCTGCGCGGCCCGAGGGAGACGCCATGCCAGATCAGGACGGCAACACCGAAGCCGACGAAGCGACGCTGCCGGAAACGTCGCTCCACGCGCATTCAGACTCCCGCAAGGAAGACATCAAGGGCAATCCTGAGAAGCTCGAGTCAGATGATCCGAAGGACCTCCGGCAGTCCGAGCTCGAGGGCTCTGATGAAGAGGGCGGCGCGACGCCGAAGCATTAGTTCGATCGCCGGCACGGCACACCCCCTCGGTTTCGTCGCCAGGGGTCCCATCATCAGGCCTCGATTCCGTCGACTATGCCCACGCTGGCAGCCTAGGCATCCTGTCGCCTGCGACGCTACCGCGTCGTCGAGGATGCGGGCGGCATTCGAGCGGGCTGAATCGCGCGCCTCGTCCTGCTCGCGGTGGGCTATCTGGCGCGACCGGCGGCGTACCATTTTTGGCCGGAGCTTTCGTAACGTGACGACAGAGCCGCGGCCTGCTGTCTGCGTTTGGCTCACCGAACCGGCTCGTTACGAAACGAACGTCGAGCCTCCGCGCCTACTTCTCGGGCGAGGTCTCCCGGCCGAACTGCATATCCACTGAGACCAGCTCGCGCCGCGCCAACCCATCCCGCGGCCCGTGCCCTGCCGCCGCGTCAGCCGCGGAACCGAGACACCGGCAAGCTTTGTCGGCGGTGCCGATCGCGGCGCTGGCTGGAAGTGCACGAGCCGGCCCGTCCCTTGTTTTATCGAAGGGACGGACTGGGGTCGTGGGCCGCCGCTGGAGACGAGTGAGCACGCGCACACAAGCCCCGACCGGGTGTTCGGACAGCTACCGACGGGTAGATCTCACGTACGGGCATGCCCGCGGCAACTCGCGCCGAGAGCAACACGCTCTTGATCTCCCACTGGAATGGACTTAGATGAACGCTTCTCAGAAGATCGCGCAGTACCTCAACGAGGCCCGAGCCAGTGAAGACGCCCTCGTTCGCGTGCTGCAGTCACAGATCGCCATGACCCCAAGCGGCTCCTACCGCTCGGGCCTCGAGACCCATCTCGACGAGACCCGCCGCCATTCCGCACGCGTTGCCAGCCGCTTGTCGGCGCTGGACACGAGCTCGAATCCGTTGTCGGCCGTGGTCGGATTCTGGGAGGACGTGGTTGGCCAAGCCCTGGCGTTGGGCAAGACGCCGCTGGACCTGCTTCGCGGTACCGGCGGTGAGGAGAAGGTGCTCAAGAACGCCAAGGACGCTGCCGCGACCGAGGCTCTGGAAATCGCGACCTACACCGCGATCGAGCGGCTCGCCCGGTCAGCTGGCGACGACGAGACTGCGGAGCTCGCCATCAGCATACTCGCAGACGAGGAGCGGATGCTGGCGCGCATCATGCGGGAGATTCCCAAGCTGACCGACGCCGTCGTCCGCGCCGAACTGCACGGCGACCCGTCCTATGACGTGACCAAGACCGGCGCGGCGGACGCCGTCCGGGAGGCCGGGGAGGCAACGGCGAGCGTGGCGCGCAAGACGACCGCTGCGACCAAGCGGACTGCTCGCCAAGCGCGCAAGGTGCCCGGCGTGGCCCAGGCCGAAGGACGGGTCAAGGGTGTGGGGGCGGACGAGTCGGATCTGGCGATCGCGCGCTATCAGAGCCTGACCGCCGACGAAATCACCAGCAAGCTCCCAACCCTGTCCCAGATTGATCTGGCGAAAATCGACTCGTTTGAGCGCAAGCACCAGGACCGCAGCACCGTGCTCAGTCGAATCAAAACGCTGCGCAGTGACGAGCCGTGGCCCGGATACGACGAGCTGACGGCCGCCGACGTGCAATCAGTGCTCTCCGAGCGCGACCATGAGCGCATTGAGCAGGTCCGCACCTACGAGCGGTCGCACAAAAACCGCGCCGGAGTTCTCAAGGCCGCCGAGCGCGAGCTCACAAACGCTTGATTACGCTGCACCGCGTCATGCCACCCTCGGCGCGACGCGGGAGGCGAATCGTCGAGCGTGTATTCGGCTCGGTAGCGGGCCGTGACGAACCATGAGAGTGATCGTCACGGGCGCGACCGGAAACGTCGGGACCGCCGGCGGTCCGCGCCTTGGCGGCCGACTCGGCGGTCACCGAGATCGTCGCGTTCGGCGCGCGCCGCTGCGTCCGATGGAGCGAGCTGAGTTCGTAGCCGCTGATGTCGCCGAGGCCGAACTGGCGCCGATGTTTCGCGGCGCGGATGCGGTCATCCATCTGGCGTGGCTGATCCAGCCCGGTCGCGACGAGTCCATCACCAGCCGAGTGAACCTCGGCGGCAGCCGACGCGTGTTTGCCGCGGCGGTCGAAGCGAAGGTCCCGTCGCTGGTGTGCGCCTCCTCCGTCGGGGCTTACTGAGCGCCCGCCGGGAGCTGGGCTGGACGGCGCACCATTCGTCAATCGGCGCCATCGGCGAATTGGTCGCTGGGATGCGCGACGGGGCCGACGACGGGGATGTGCTTGGCGAGCTGGCCGAAGCTGACCAGCCGCTCGGCGGCTACCACAGCCCTGCTCGGCCACGCGCTCCTGCTGACGGCGGGGGCCGATCTCGGCTTCGAGCAGCTCGTCGCGCGCCCGCCGGTACGCGTCGGACTCGTCGGGAAAGCGGAACGAGTGCAGTGCCTCGGTCATCTCGTCGTTCCTCCTCGCTCGGGTGCGCATGTTCGATCTGCGTCGCTACGGCCGGCGCCCACTTGCAGCCAGCACGCGGGCCCCGCGCTCGCTCGATCATGCCGACGACTTTAGTGTTCATGCGACCTCCGTCTTCTCGCCTTCATCGGCTAGGCCATCACCTTCATCGCATGCACCCCTCCGGAACCCGGCGCGACGAGACCGGGAACCTGGTGCGGCGCGACGAGCATCCCGGCAGCGAACACAGCAAGGACAGTCGCCGTCGCGAGCCTGGCGGCGAGCGGCCAGGGGCCGGTCTTCTCGAGCGCGACCAGTGCAGCGATCAGCACCATCCAGGTCAGGCTCATCACACCCAGCGCGAACAGAGCGGCCATCAGCGCCCACGAGCAGCCGATGCACCAGCCGCCGCTGCGCGCGCCCATGGCCAGCGCAGCTGGCCAGCCGCGGCGTGCGACACCAGGCATTCCCCCGAGCTGCCCCCTGCACCGCATCAGGCACGCGTGCTTCAGCGGGATGAACTCATAGGTGGCGGCTGCGGCGATCACACCACCAGCCAGCCACCGCCCGCCGCCGTGCCACGCCAGGTCGCCAGCAAGCAGGCCCTTGCCGAGCTCGAAGATTCCGTATGCGACGACGCCTGCGGCGGTCCATACGAGCAGGTAGCCAGCAGCGAACGGCAGCCACCGGCTGGGCCCATGCGCGCGCGTGATTGTCAGGTAGGCTGAGCGTGGGTGCGAACGAGGGCAGCATCATGGCCGCCATCATCACCATCCACGAGACGGTGAACCAGACGAACGTGCCCAGGTCGGTGCCGGGGCTCGCGTCCGTCCCGGCCATCCGCTCGACGGTCCACCACCACGCTAGCCCGGCAGTGGCCAGTAGCACTGCGACAAGTTCGCGGTGCTTCCGTGCGAGCTGAAGTGGCGTCATGCGGAAGTTGCGGGGTCGGAGGTCGCCTCGTACTTGTCGTGGTGTCGGATCCAGGATTGGTATGCGGGGTCGCGCTCGTCCCGTCCGCACGGCACGCGGTCCAGGATCCCGTAGTAGCCCATCACTACCTCGAGCCCCCTGGCCGTCGTCGCGTAAGTCAGACAGACGTGTTCATCTGACCGCGCGAACACCGTCAGGCCCGGCCCCTCCGTGAAGTAGCCGACCACGTCTGTCCCGCTGGCGGATGCGAATTGCGAGACGAATGGCGGCACCTGATCTGCCCATTCGCTGACCTGGTCCCTGGTGCACGAGTGCTCGAAGTCCCAGTTGAACTCGCTCGCGTAGCTCGACGCCCAGTTAAAGCTCCAGCCCATCCGCTCGCCGAAAGCAAGTAGCTTCTCAAGCGGCGCGCGCGAGATGCAGATCATCGTCACGTCGCGTGCTTCGAGATGCGGGAGGACGCCGTTGAAGCTGTCGGCGATCGAGGAGCAGACCGGGCACCCGGCCTCAAACTCCGGGCCGAGCATAAAGTGGTACACCACGAGCTGCGACCGGCCATCGAACAGCTCCGCCAGGGTCTTGGGTCCATCCGTCGTTTGAAACGTGTATTCCTTCTCGACCCGCAGCCAGGGAAGTTCACGACGCTGCTGGGCGAGCTCGTCGCTCATCCGGGTTAACTCCTTTTCGCGCTTTAGCAGCTCGGCGCGCGCCGCGTCCCATTCCTCGCGTGTCCCGATCCTGCGCTCCGGCATGGCTGGCTCCTGTTCTCTCCGACTGGTCAGGCTATATAGTTAGCAAAATGGCTAACAATAAGTTAGTGCCTTGACTCATCCACTCCGGCGCGACATCGTCGAGCGCCTCAGCCTAGGACCGGCGCCGGTCGGGGAGGTGACCCGCAACTTCGAGGTCTCGAAACCGACAATCTCACGCCACCTGCGAATGCTCGAGGACGCAGGAGTCGTCTCGCGCGTGATCGTCGGACGCAACCATCGGCTCGCGCTGCGGCCGGAGGCGCTTGCCACCGCCGGGGAGTGGATCGAGAATCAACGTACTCGCGGGGAGCGCCTGTTCGACGTCGTCGCCGACTACCTCGAGGAACGGAAACTCCGGTGACGGACGACCCCGGGCGCATGCTACGGATCGAGCGGACCTTCGACGCTCCCGCCGAGGATGTTTTTGACGCCTGGACCAGCCCCGACGTGATGCAGCGCTGGTTCCATTGCGCCCCGGACTGGGAAACGCCGGAGGCCGAGGTTGACCTGCGCGTCGGCGGCAAGGTCCGGGTGGTGATGCGGAGGCCCGACGGCACCGAAGCCGAGGCGCGGGGCGAGTACACAATGATCGACCGGCCCCGACGGCTGGTAATGATCTGGATCTTCGATGACGATCCATCCAACGAGCAGCTAATCGACGTCTCCTTCTCGGAGTCCGAGGGCTCGACCAAGGTGCTGATGATCAACAGCGGCATCTCGACCGACGAGCGTCGCGACGCCCAGGACTACGGATGGCACGGTTGCCTCGACGAGCTCGAACGCCTGCTGGCGCGCTGATTCGGCTCCCGCGGAAATCGGATCGAGACTCGCTTCCTCGCGCGCACCGCGCTTGAGGGCAACCGGGTCGGCGTGGACGCTCGAGGCAAGGCGAGCGCTCGTGGCTGCACATCGGAGCGACTGAAGGATGTGGGTCTTCGTGTAGTCACTGGCAGGCTGCACTCGAGCCGACCTGGCTGTGCCTGACCAGCACTCGCGCATGCTTCAGATGGCGTCCGGCGATCTCTGCTTCCCACAGCCAGAGCGTGGAGGAGCCGGGGCTGTGCGCGTAGAGCAGCCGCGTTCCGGTCGGGTTGAAGGCCATCGCGGCAGCCGATGGAATCGACAGCAACCGACCGACCGTGGATCTGGTTCGGTGAGGAGTGATCCGGTCGATACTCAGCGGCCCCAGGGTCTGCTGGTCGTGCCAGCCAGCATCGGCAAGGAGCAGCGAACGAGGTGTGGCGGCGTCGGTGGCTAGCTCGTCTTGAGCCCTGAAGGTGTTGTCGGGCACGTGGAGGACGAGCGCTCGGGCGGTGAGGACGCCGGGCGACGAGGGCCGGTGGACGATGATGAGGCAGATCGTTGCGCGCTGGATCGGGCACGGGGGCGGCCGCCGGCTCGGCGTCACGCGAGGGCTCTCGCTGGGTGGCGGCGCATCGTCGGCCGGTATGACCGCGATGTCGTCGCCGCCGGCGAACCACGCCACCGCAGCGTTCAGCAGGTTCCGGCGCGGGCCGATCAAGCGCTCAAGGCTGATGCGCCACGTCCGACCGGTGGCGAGATCACGGATGATCACCTTCGCAACTCTTCCGCTCGACGCCGCTCGAAGGCTCAAGACGGATCCTCCCGATCGCAACAAATCAGCCGAGGCGAACACGGTTGACGCAGAACGGCCCGCACCAGCAGCAGTCAGACTGGGCGATCGCGTGGCGGCCCAATCGGTCGCGGTGACACTCGCAGCCAAGGCTGCCGTCACGACGAACAGCCTGAAGCGGCGCACTCCACCCCGACTCCCGAGACTTGCCGCGAGCATGCGATGAGCTTGCCAGAAGCGATGCTCTTTCCCCGAATCGAAACTACACAGCCGGTCGGGCTTGCCTGGGTGCGTGCTCGGTTGCGATCATGTTCTCGATGCCGTGGGAGGACGTCAGCGAGGGGTGGGAGCGCCATGCCGGGCAGTGGTTGGCGTGGGCGCGAACGCCCGACCATGACCAGTGGTTCTGGCAGTTGAACCTTCCGGCTTTTATGGAGTTGCTCCCCGCTGCGGGACGAGGCACCCTGGACGTGGGGTGCGGGGAGGGACGCCTCGGGCGTCTGCTCTCCCAGGCCGGTCATCAGATGTTGGGCATCGACAGTTCGCCAACGTTGGCGTTGGCCGCTCGAGAGGCTGGCGGCTACCAGGAGGTGGTATGCGGAGACGCGGCGGTGTTGCCGTGGCCGGCGGATCATTGCGATCTGGCGATCGCGTTCATGTCCTTACAGGACATGCCCGCCCCGGCGCGGGTCGTTGCCGAGATCGCGCGCGTGTTGCACGCCGGCGGCGTGCTCTGCTTGGCGATCGTCCATCCGCTGAACCGTCGCGCCGATCGGCTGGATGATTACTTCACCGAGCACCGCGTCGCTGATGTTGTCGAGCGTGATGGTTTGCCGATGACCTTTAACTCCGTGGATCGCCCGCTACAGGCCTACACACGCCCGCTCTCAGATGCGGGGTTCGTGATCGAGGAGCTTCGCGAGCCGGCCGCCACCACCGCTGAGATCGAGCTGACACCGAGGCTGGCGCTGGCCGCCAGGCGACCGTACTTCTTGCATCTCCGCTGCCGTCTGGAGCGGTGAGCCAGGGGGCCGCCGGTGAGCGATCTCCACCCACTAGTCATCAGAGTCGGGGCGTTCAGGTCGACTTGTTTGATGAGCTCGCTGGTGATCCAGCGTGCCACGTTCTCTGGGTATGGAGCGGTCAATCACAGGATGATGTGCTGGAAGCCGGCGTCGATGGCTTGCGCGATCGAGTCCCGGATCGTGACGGCCTGGTCGTATGAGACTGGCATGCTGATCGAGAGGGTGAGCACGGCAAGCTGCGCGTCGACGGTGGCTACTAGTCGCTTGATACCGGAGCTGTGTCGATCATTGCGTGATCGAGAATCGACCCGGCCGGCTCGGCGCCGTTAGCGACAGTAATTCGCGGCGTGGACCTAGCCGGTTTCGGCATGGCGCGCATCACCGAGCTCGCTCCGGTCCGTCGATCGATCGAGGTGCTCGCCCAGGCCGACGGCCCCCGCCTGCTCGGACTCACCAACTGGGTCGGCCGGGCGATTGAGCTGCACGCCTCGGCCGCGGGCAAGCTGGTGCTCGCCCAATTCAGCGAGGCGGCGTTAGACGCCTGGATCCGCCGAGAACGCCCGAGACGTCTGACCGATCGCACGATCGTCGGTCGCGCTGCGCTGCACGCCGAGATCGACCGCGTCCGCGATTGCGGATGGGCCGAGCTTGACGGCGAGTCCGAGATCGGCCTGTCATCGGTCTCGGTGGCCGCGCGCCAGCCCGATGAGGCCCTCGCCGCGATCATCGGCTACAGCGGCCCCACCGAGCGTCTGGACTGCGCAGCCCTCCTCGACCCCCTGCTGCGCGCCGCCGATCGACTTCGGTGACACCTACGGCCAACCGTCGCCAGCGCTCCTCGTCGATCGGTCGCCTTGAAGCAACAGCCCAGATCCGGTGGCCACCGAGGCGACTACCGACAGTCTCGAGGAGCGTTCTGCTGAGGCAGGTCAGGCCGCCAGCCGGCGCCTGGCCTTCTGCACCGACGGCAGCGCGCTCTTGGCCTTAGCGAGCGGTCGCGCCCGCAGATCGACGCTCGCTGGCTTGGCGGCAATGTCGATCTCCTCACCCGTTGCGGGGTTACGCCCCTTGCGCTTCTTCTGAGCGGGCTTCACGCGGACGGTCAACTGGACCCATCCACCGACCCGCACCTTCTGCGCGTTGCCGAGCTCCTCGAGCACGATGTCATCAAGTGCTCCCAAGACGCGCTTGGCCTCGGCCTTGCTCAGTTCTGCCCGCTCAGCAACGGCGGCCACCAGCTGTGTCTGCGTCAGCGCCACAACATCCTCCAGGGTCAAAATCTCAGCAATGAACCAAGCATTGAACTGCCGCTCGCGGACAGAGACCAGAACCTCCTCCGGCGAGCAACCGATGCGAACCATACGCCAGTCTCGCTGCTTGCGGATTTAACCGGGGGGTTAGAACCGGAAATATCAGACTCGTGACCGAAATCGGCGCCGGAGGGGAGCGTCACCCAGAGCGCAGAAAAGCGGTCGAGGACCACAGCTGCCGTGGGCGAGATCGTACGCCTTGATTCGAGGGCCTGGGCGAGTGGCAGGACCATGCGATGTACCGGGTACGGGTCACGCGGGCTCGCCCGCGACGAGCGCGGCGCGCTAGCTCTGAACAGTGTGCCTCAAGCGGTACGCGATGTAGAAGTGCAGTCCTGCGGCCGGCCGGAGCAGCAATTCCTAGGAACGACGGTCTGAACTGGCTCCACTGCGACGGTCTCAACTGGCTCCACTTCGTCCGACCGGCTGTTGACGATCTCGCGCTCATCGAGTGTGGGATCGGGGGCGGCCAGGAGTGGAGTCAAGAGTGGAGTTGTTTGAGCAGATCAGGCGGGACCGGGATCGTCAGGGGCTCTCGGATCGGGCGCTCGCGGCGCGGCATCATGTGCATCGGCGGACGGTCAAGCAGGCGTTGGAGTCGCCGGTTCCGCCGGTGAAACGTCGGCCTGAGGTGCGGCCGGCGCCGAAGCTGGGCGAGTATCGCGAGCTGATCGATGAGTGGCTGATCGCGGACATGGTCGCGCCGCGCAAGCAGCGGCACACCGCGAAGCGGGTGTGGCGGCGGCTGATCGACGAGCACGGCGTCGAGGTCGCGGAGACGACCGTCCGTGATCATGTCCGCAAGCGGCGCCGGGAGCTGGGGTTGACGGTCGGTGAGGTGTTCGTCCCGCAGGTCCACGCGCCCGGCCGGACCGCGGAGGTTGACTGGGGCGAGGCTGCTGTTGATCTCGCCGGCGCGTTGACGCGGGTGCACGTGTTCCACATGCGCGCGTGTTTCTCCGGCGCGGCGTTCAGCATGGCGTCGCCGGTCGAATCACAGCAGGCGTTCCTGGAAGGGCACGCGCTCGCGTTTGACTGGTTCGGTGGCGTGTTCGCCGAAGTCCGATACGACAATTTGGGGTCGGCGGTGAAGAAGGTGCTCCGCGGCCGCCGCCGCGTGGAGACGGACCGGTTCGTCGCGATGCGGTCGCACTATCTGTTCGAGTCGCTGTTCACCACGCCCGGGATCCAGGGCGCGCACGAGAAGGGTGGTGTGGAGGGCGAGGTCGGCCGGCTGCGTCGCAACCACCTCGTGCCCGTCCCGAGCATCGGGTCGATCGCGCAGCTGAATCGGCTGCTTGCCGATGCGAGCGACAGTGATCTGCACCGTCGGATCGCCGGCCGGCCGGGCAGCGTGGCTGAGCAGTTCGCCGAAGAGCGGCCGTTGCTCAGGGTGCTGCCGTCACCGTTTGACGCGACCGAGACGAGCACGGTCAGGGTCGACAGCAAGGCACTGGTCACGGTCCGGCAGAACCGGTACTCCGTCCCGGTCGCGCTTGCCGGGCTGCGGGTGATGGCGCGGATCGGTGCGGGTGAGATCCGGGTGTGGCACCGCGACCGCGAGGTCGCCTGCCATGAGCGGCTGCACGGCAAGTTCGGCACGCGTGCGGTGCTCGATCACTATCTCGAGCTCCTCGCCCGCAAGCCGGGCGGACTCGCGCGATCGCTCCCGTTGGCCCAAGAACGCGAACGGGGTGCGTGGCCGGCACAGTTCGACGAGCTGTGGACCGCGCTGCGCGGGAAGTGGGGCGCCTCACAGGCCGACAGTCAGATGGTCGACGTGCTGATGCTGTGCCGTGAGCACGGACCGGCCAGGGTCGAGCTCGCGGTCCGCGGCGCGTTAGCGGCTGGCGCGATCGACGGGCGCGCTGTCGCGGTCCTCGCCCGCCGCACCAATCCGCCCGGGCCAGCGGCGAGGTTGCACGGGCTCGACGCCCGCTTGCAGGCGCATGACCGGCCCGAGCCAGACCTTGCCGACTATGACCAGCTGATCGGAGCCCACCGATGACCGCCACCACGAACGCGCAGACCGCCGCGATGGAGGCGTTGATCGACGCGCACCCCGTCGAGCTGAAACTCCCGACCGTCCGCCGGCGATACCGGACGCTCGCCGACGAAGCGTTGCGTGAGCAGCAGACGCCGGTCGCGTACTTGGCGGCGCTGTTGGAGGCAGAGACGGCCGAACGCGCCGAACGGCGGGAGAAGCGGCGGCTGATCGACGCGAGGTTCCCGCAGCTCAAGCGCTTGGAGGACTTCCGGTTCGCGGAGAACCCGAAGATCCCGCAGGCCACGATCGCCGCGCTCGCGGAGGGATCGTGGATCGATGACCGCGAGACGGTCATCCTGATCGGCGACAGCGGCACCGGCAAAACGCATCTCGCGACCGCGCTCGCGGTCTGCGCGTGCCAGCAGGGCCGACGCGTCAGGTTCACCACCCTGGCCGCGTTGGCGAACGAGCTGCAGGAAGCCGCGAGCAGCAAGGAACTCGCCCGCGTCGTCGGCCGTTACGCCCGGATCGACCTGCTGCTGTTGGACGAGCTGGGATATCTGGCGTTGCCGGACGGCGCCGCAGAGCTCGTGTTCCAGGTCCTCTCCGAACGACACGAACGCGGGAGCCTGATCATCACCACGAACCTCCCGTTCGGCGAGTGGACCAAGGTGTTCCCCGACCCGCGCCTCGCGAAAGCGGTCGTCGACCGCCTCACGCATCGCGCGCACATCATCGACACCGGCAGCGAGTCCTGGCGATTCCGACACGGCCTCAAAAGACCAAGACGACGTGACCACCCGGCGGCCGGGCGCGCGCGCGTGGGTATCGCCGATCGGGCACTCGCCCTACGGGCTCGACCCTCACAACGACACCCACGCGCCAGCCCTCCGAAGCCGCGATCAGTCACTATCCAGCCAAGCACACCAACCATCGCGAAGTAGAGCCACTTCAAGCCGTCGCGGTGGAGCCAAGCGAAGCCGTCGCTCTCAATTCCCACCAGCCGCCGCGGCCGTAGCCGTAGCCGTAGAGAATGGCGGGAGCACGAGAAGCCAGATGCCGATGACAACGGGCACGTTCGCCGATCCCGCCTACCCCCCGCCTCCGCGGGAGACGATCGCTCAAGCGAGCGACATCTGGCTGCTCAACACCGCCACCGACACGCTCAGCCACCTGCCGGGGTTTCCGATCCTCACCGCGCTCAAGGCTTCGGGCATCGCCTGGACAGCCGCCGGCCGTCTGGTCATCATCTCGGTCGGGGGCGGGCGGACCGGAATCGCAATCTGGCGCTCGGGACAGCGGGCGCTGCACCTCGGCACGTTGCCCGCCGGCCGCAGCTACTCCAAAGTCGTCCCGGTCACAAGCTAGGCCGCTCGGTCTCACCGTTACTCGGCCGAGAGGCCCCGGTCGGCTCCGTCCCCAGAACCGTCGACGAGCAAGCTGCCGTACTTCACGAACTGCCGGCCACGCGCGCTGATGGCGGGGGCGTGACCCCGGCATCGCGCAGCGGTGGTCTGGCAGCATTGGTGGAGTAATTTCCGCGCGTACTGGTGGCTTGGCTGTGCTGGGGTGCGTGGCCGCGATCACGGGGTGCGGATCCGCAACCCCGCGCCACACCACCCGGACCGTGTCATCGACGTCGTCCGCAGCCAGCGCTTTGCCACCACGATCAGAGGCTGGCAGGTCACCCAAGCAGCTCGTGGCTGACGCCTCGGCCGCGCTGGGAAGAGCGCATGGCTTCACCGCGCAGGGATCGATCATCGAGGGTTCGCGGCGGACCGAGCTCACGCTCATTGACGCTTCGCCGAGCCCGGTGGATCTGTCCTTCACGCTCGGTAGGACCATGGCGCAACTGGTGCGGGCGCGCGGTGGATCCTATTTCCGAGCCAACCGCGTGTTCTGGACAGCGCATGCCGGGGCGCGTGCCGCGAACCTGGCGGACCGCTGGATTGAGATCCCACTTACCAGCAGTCGCTCGTTTACCGCCTCGTTGGGATCGCTGGCTCCAGCCACGCTCGCGCGGTGCCTGGGCGAGGACCATGGCACGCTGAGCATCGCGGGCAAGATCACGATCGAACACCGTCGTGCGATCCTGGTCAAGGACGCCGGTGACGCGCCCGGGTCCTCGCCCGGCGTGCTGGCGGTAGCCGCGACCGGTACCCCGTACCCGCTCGCGTACACCGCCACGGGAGGCCAACGCGCGGGAGGGCGTATCGATTTCTGCAACCAGGGCAAAGCCGACACGACGCGCGGGACGATCACGTTTGACAACTTCGGTCGCGTCCCACCAGTCACCCCGCCCGCCAACCCGCTGAGACTCGCCCAGCCTCCCTCGATCTAACCGCCGGCCCCGAACCGACCGCTTCCGGTCACTGCGCTGCGAGGCCGCCCGCGACGGCATGTAGGCCTTCGTCGACCTCGTCCTGCCAGCTACTGCTGGGCGCTGACCAGCCCGCTCTGGTAGGCGATCACGACGAGCTGGGCGCGGTCGCGGGCGCCGAGCTTGAGCATCGCTCGGCTGACGTGCGTCTTGACGGTCAGCGGACTCAGGTACAGCTGGCCGGCGATCTCGTCGTTGGACAGGCCGGTGGCGACGAGCGACATCATCTGTCGCTCACGGTCGGTCAACTCATCAAGGACGGGATGCACCGTGGTGCGGAGTGGGCGCCGCGCGGCGATATCGGCGATCAGCCGGCGGGTGACGGTTGGGGAGAGCAGCGCGTCGCCGCGCGCGATGATGCGGACGGCTTGGAGCAGATCGGCGGGCTCGGTGTCCTTGACCAGGAAGCCGCTGGCGCCAGCCTCGAGTGCCGCATAGACGTACTCGTCGCTCTCAAACGTGGTGAGGATCAGGACCTTGACACCAGCGAGGCTCTCGTCGGCGCTGATCCGCCGGGTGGCCTCCAAGCCGTCGACATCGGGCATTCGGATGTCCATCAGCACGACATCCGCACGGTCCTGGCGGGCAAGCGTCACCGCCTGGGCGCCGTCGCTGGCCTCGGCGATGACCTCGATGTCGGGCGCGGAGTCCAGCAGGACGCGGAACCCCGCGCGGATCAGCGCCTGGTCGTCGGCGAGCAGGACGCGGATCACGATGGGTGGGTCGGGAGGCGGGCGTGCACGCCGAAGCCGCGTTCTGGACCCGGGCCCGCGACGAGCGTGCCGCCCGTCGCCTGAGCGCGTTCACGCATTCCTGGGATGCCGTGCCCGCTATGCGCGCTCGCGTCGACGTTGGTTTCGGTGTCGGGCGGACCCTGACCTGAGTCCAAGATCTCAACGGTGAGGTGATCCCGGAGGTAGGACAGCGTGACCGTCGCGCTGGTGGGGCCGGCGTAGCGCAGTGCGTTGGTCAGCGACTCCTGGACAATGCGGAAGGCGGCCAGGTCCACCGTCGAGGACAGCGCCCGGGGCCGGCCCTGCACCGTCAGCGTGGTGGGCAGCCCGGCGCGTCGGGTGCCGTCGATCAGCGCATCGAGCTGGTCGAGGCGCGGCGCTGGGGTGGTGGGGTCTGGTTCGTCGGCTTGGCGCAGGACATTGAGGATGCCGCGCAGCTCGCGCAGGCCTTCCTTGCTGGCCTGCCTGATCGCCTCCAGCGCCTGGGTGGCCTGGCCCGGCTGCTGGTCGATGACGTGGGCGGCGACGCCGGCTTGAACGTTGATCGTGGCCATCGTGTGCGCGACGACGTCATGCAGCTCACGAGCGATGCGCAGCCGCTCGGCGTCGACCGCGCGCCGGGATCCTTCCTCGGTCTCTCGCCGTGTGAACGCCCGGCGGGCGGCTACCCACAAGCCGAGAAATAGCGCGGCGGCGACCTCACCGGGAATCAGAATGAACCCGCCGCCGGTCGCCCCCAGCGGGTCAAACAAGGCGCTGGCGATCATCAGCGCGGCCATCGTCAGCAACGACAGCGACACTGCTCGGCGGGTGTTCACCTGCACGGCGACCGCGTACAGCGCGATCACCGGGACCAGCAGCGCCGCCCCGTTGAAATAGCCGAGACAGGTGTAAGCGACGACCGCGGCCGCTGACACGGCAAGCACCACGACCGGCCGGCGCCGGCGCCAGGCGAGCGCCAGCGCGGCGACGGCGAGCAGCAGGTAGGCGGCAGGCGCCGCCGGCGGGATGTGTTGGCCAGCGCTGACCCCGCTGACCCCGGGGCTGGGATGACTTTCGCCGAGCGCGGCGAGGATCGTGCTCAGGGCGATCAGCAGCGCGAACGCAGCGTCGAACGCGAACGGCAAGCGCCTCGCGCGTGCCCACGCTCGCACCACAGGTGCCAATCGCCGGCGGGCGCGCGGGACAGCGGCAGGCACGACGAACATGGGTGCGAGCGTAGACGTCGCTGGCACGGCTGTCATCGTCGTGGCGGAGGCCGCTGACTACGCCAACTGGCGTACGCCGGCCGGCGGTCACTCCGGATGTCGTAGATGAAATGCCTCCGGGTGACCGACGACAGATCGGTGGCGGATGGCAATGCTGTGCAGCGTCACCACCGGCCCGCTGTTTAAAGGAGGCGCGTCATGCAGTCACTCACCCGGTTCGTTCTCAGACACAAGCTGCTGATCGTCGTCTCCTGGCTGGCCCTGGCCGTCGCCGGGGCGATGACCGTGGGCGCGACCACCGGCCGGCTGACCACCAGCTTTGCGATGCCCGGCGCGGCGTCTCGCGCCGACGCGCAGATCCAGGCGCTGTACCGCCACAACGGCAGCCAGGACCCCACGATCCCCGTGATCACGCTTCCGCCCGGGGTCACGATCCACACTCCGGGCGTCGCCGCCCGGCTTGACCGCGCGTTCGCCGCCGCCCGCCAGGTCGTTGCATCCGCGCGGGTGGCCGACTACCAGAGCACCCGGGACGGGGCGTTCGTGACCCATGACGGGCGCAGCACGTACGCGCTGATCTTCACCCCCCAGAACAACCCGATCGCGCCCGACGCGCTGACCGCTCAGATCCAGCGCGCCGTCCACGCGACTGCTCTGCCGTCATGGCAGGTCCGGGTTACCGGAATCCAGGCGCTGGTCAACACGAAGCCGACGGGCCAGGGATCCGGGGTCGTGGCTGAGGCGATGCTGGGGGCGCTGGGCGCCCTCGTGGTGCTGGCCTTCGTGTTCGCCAGCTTCCTGGCACTGGTGCCGCTGTTGATCGCCGGGATCTCGATTCTCACCACCTTCCTGGCCGTCGGCGGCCTGACGCACGTCACCGCGATCAGCCAGATCGTCGAGTATCTGATCGCGCTGATCGGCCTGGGCGTGGCGATCGACTACTCGCTGCTGATCGTCACCCGCTGGCGCGAGGAGCGCGCCCGGGGCCGGCGTGGCGATGATGCGGTCAACGCGGCGATGGCCTCGGCGGGCCGGGCCGTCCTGTTCTCCGGGCTGACGGTCGGGCTTGGACTGCTCGCCCTGGTCGTGCTCCCCGTCCCGTTCCTGCGCAGCGCCGGCATCGGCGGAGTGCTCATCCCGCTGATCTCCGTCGTCGTTGCGCTCACCCTCCTCCCCGTCGTGCTCGCCACCGTCGGAGCCCGACTGGACTGGCCCCGCCTGCGCACCGATCGCACCGCCAGCCGCGGCTGGAGCGCCTGGGCACGGTTCACCGTGCGCCACCGCGGCTTGGCCACCCTGGCCGGTACCGCGATGCTCGCGGCGCTGATTGTGCCAACCCTCTCGTTGCACGTCGGCGAGCCCGACAGCGCCGCTCTGGCCCAGTCCGGCCCGGCCCACTCGGCGCTGGCCACCCTGCGGGCCGGTGGCGTCCCGTCGGGCGTAATGACGCCGATCGACGTGTTGACCCGTGCCGATGCCGCTGCGGCGGTCGCGCACCGACTCGCCGACCTTCCCGGCGTGCGCACCGCGGTCACGCCGGTCACCGGCGGGTTCCGGCGCGGGGGCACCGCCCTGGTCACCCTGCTTCCCAACGCCGAGACCAACGTCAGCGCTGGGCAGGGCGTCGTCACGGCCGTCCGCACGGCCATTCGCCACGATCCGGGCGTGCTGGGCGTCGCCGGCTCGGGCGCGTCGATGATCGACTTCGCCCACGACGTCTACGGCAGCTTCCCGCTGATGCTGAGCCTGATCGCCGTCGCGACGTTCGTGCTGCTCGCGCGCGCGTTCCGGTCGCTGCTGCTGGCACTCAAGGCCGTGGTGATGAACCTCGTGTCGCTGGGCGCCGCCTACGGTGTCATGGTCTGGGTCTGGCAGGACGGCAACGCCAGCCACGCCATCTGGGGCATCCCCGCCACGGGCGCGATCACGATCTGGGTGCCGGTGATGGTGTTCGCATTCCTGTTCGGGTTGTCGATGGACTACGAGGTGTTCATCCTGGCCCGAATGCGCGAGGAATACGACGCGACCGGCTCCACCGCGCAGACTGTCGTCACCGGCCTCGGGCGCACCGGGCGGCTGGTGACCTCGGCAGCCCTGATCCTGTTCTTTTCCTTCGCCGCGCTGGCGTCCTCACCCGGCACCGACATCAAGGTGCTCGGCACCGCGCTCGGAGTTGGCATCCTCATCGACG
>JBPCPC010000308.1:0-7260 GCA_050999585.1 Solirubrobacteraceae bacterium
GCCAGCCGGCGGTGCACCGCGGCGGCGGCGGCCTGCGCCTGGCGATCGTTTGACTCGTCGCCGAACAGCCGCTCGAGACCGTCCTGCAGCCGGGCCTCGTCGACGCCGGGCGCGGGCTGCGCGGAAATCGCGCCGAAGGACCACGCGACCGCCCCCCCCTCGGCCCAGTAGCGATCCAGGTACAGATGCGATTCATACCGGCGCAGCGGCCGAGCAGCCGCGTCGCGCAGACTCTCGGCGCCGGTGGGGTCCTCGGCACCGACGAGCGGGCTGGCCGTCACCCGGGCGACCCAGTCCAGCGCTTCCGGCCAGGCCAGCGCGCTCAGGTCGACCGGCTCCTCGGCGTCGACCGCCGCCGTGTCACGGATGCTCGCCAGGTCGACGAGCACGTGTCCGAGCCGCGGCGCGCGCACCGCGAGCGCGACCGCCAGCAGCACCGCCTCATCGTCCTCGGACGCCAGCGCCCCGAGACGGCGCGCGACGTGCACGTCGGCGGCGGCCAGCACGCCGGCCTGGTTGAACTCACGCAGCAGACCCGACGCGTGGCCGGCGAACCGCGCCAGGAACTCGTCGCGCGCCGGGGCGCTGGTGCTCATTCGGGCTCCCCACGGTGCAGCGCGTCGCTGAGCGCGGCCACGCAGCCGGGCGGCGGCCTCCAGCCGAACACTCCGCTGGGCGCAGCTCCGGTCAGCGCGGCGTCAGCGCCGGTCATTCCTCGCACAAACAGGTACACGACGCCGGCGAGATGACGATCGGGGTCATAGCCGGGCAGGCGCCAGCGCAGGTAGCGGTGCAGCGCCACGGTGTACAGCAGCGCCTGCAGCGCATAGTGATGACGGTGCATCTCGGCGACGATCGCCTGCGGCCGGTAGTGGTACGCGGTCAGCGGCTCGTCGGTCTCCCCGAGCCAGTTGGTCTTGTAGTCGAGCACCGCGAAGCGAACGTCCCCAACCTCGTCGTGCAGGCGTAGGACCAGGTCAAGGCTGCCGGTCAGGTAGCCGCGCACGCTGTGACGCAGGCCGGGGTCGTGCAGGCGGGTCGCGTAGCCGTCGAATGGATCGCCGGGAGCGAGGTGCCCGCGCAGCACGCCGGCGATCCGATCCAGCGTGAGCCAGCCCTGCGGACGATCACCGCCGGCCAGCGGCAGCTCGAAGCCGAGCTCATCGAGCCGGTCCGCGCGGGCGACGTCGCGCAGCGCGATCCCGCCGAGCACCGGCCCGAGCGGGGTCTCGATCGCGGCGGTCAGGCCCGCCACCACGCCCGCCGGATCGCCGATCTCCACGGCGCGACGATGGCGGACCTTGGCGACCTGCGTCGCCAGCTCGGCGCCGAGGTCGGGGGCGGCGAAGTCAGTCGCCTCCAGCACCCGGTGCACGAACGTCCCGACGTGCACGCCGACCGGCATCTCGCCCAACAGCGACGGCGCCGACAGCTGCGGCACGAGCTCGGGCCGGCCCGCCGGGGAACTGGGCGCGTCCGCCGACGGCTCGTCGGCGAGCAGCGGCTCCTCGGGCTCTGAGCCGACCCACGGCTCGTAGCTGGCGGCGGTGATGTCGGTGAATGATGTTCGTCGCCAGCGCAGATCCAGCGAACGCCGAAACGTCGAGGCCGCGAGCAGCGCGGCGTCTGGCGCCGGGGGGCTCCAAATCGTGGACTGCGCCGGTCCCGGCAGCGTGGCGGCCTCGACCGCGATGCTCTGCGGGGCACGGCCGGCGAGCGTTTCCAGCCGCGCGCGCAGCTTGGCGTCGCTGGGGGTCGACGAGCCCGACGGAGCGACGTCCCCGGCGTCGGTGCGGGCGAACAGCAACCGTCCCAGCGGGGAGTTGCGGCTGTCCCACGAACCGGCCCACCACAGCACCGTCTGGTGGCGCGCGCGGGTGAGCGCGACATAGGCGAGCCGCAGGTCCTCGCCGCGCTGCTCACGGATGAACAGCTCGCGGTGGGCCTGGTAGTCCGCGCCCTCCAGGGCGACGTCAAGCGTGCGCGCGTCGCCGGCGGCGGGGTCGTGGAAGAACACCGGCCGCGGCTCCTTGGGGATGTATCCGGGTTCCCACAGGTAGGGGAGATAGACGATCGGGAACTCGAGCCCCTTGCTGCGGTGGATCGTCAGCACCTGAACCGCCTCGGCGTCGGACTCCAGCCGGCGGCTGCGCTCCTCATCGCCGGTGTCGGACTCGGCCTGGGCGATCCGGGCCCGCAGCCAGCCGGTGAGCGCGGTGAGACCAAGCTGCTCCTCGGTGGCAGCGCCGTGCAGCAGCTGGCCGACGTGGCGCAGGTCGGTGAGCCGGCGCTCGCCGTCGGCGTCGGCGAGCACGCGCGCGGGCAGCGCGCCCGCCAGCATCGTCACCTCCAGCAGCGAGGCGACCCCGCGCGTGCGCAGCACTCGCGCCCAGTCGTGCAGGCGGCGGTGGACCTCCTCCCAGGCCCAGCTGTCCTCATCGTCGCTCGCCGCGGCCAGCCGCTGCGCCGACCAGCCGATGAAGCAGGTCAGCGCCGCCGAGTGCGCGCGGGTGATCGACGACGGGCGTTCCAACGCCTCCAGCAGCCGCAGCCATTCACGCGCCGTCTCGGTTCCGAACACGTTCCCGGCGCCGTTGATCACCGCGGGCACACCGACGCCGTCCAGGGCTTCGCGGATCAGCGCCGCCTGGCGGTTGGTGCGGACCAGCACCGCGAGCTGCCCGGGGGCGATCGCCAGGTCCTCGACGCGGGCCGCTGACTGCAGCAGCCTGACCACGTCGGCCGCCAGGTCGTGGGCCACGTGCTCGCGCCCCGAGGCGTTGCGCACGAAGCCCCCCTGCGTCAGCGAGACCGCCGGATCCTCGCGCTGCACGACCCGGATCCGCATCGGGCTGGGAACCGGAGTACCGGACAGCCGCGAGCACTGGTGCCCGGGGGCAGCGCGCACCTCGCGATAGGCGATCCCCTCGTGGCCGAGCTTGACGCCGCTCAGCAGCGCATCGTGGGCGTCGACCAGGCCCTGGTCCGAGCGCCAGTTGACCTGCAGCGTGGCCCGCGTCCCGGCGCTGCGGGCGGCCTCCAGGTAGGCGTACACATCGGCTCCGCGAAACGCGTAGATCGCCTGCTTGGGGTCGGCGATCAACACCAGGGTGCAGTCGCCGTCGCCGAACGCGCGGCGCATGATCTCCCACTGCGCCGGATCGGTGTCCTGGAACTCGTCGACCAGGACCACGTCGAAGCGCCGCCGCAGCGCCGCCGCGGTCGCCACCCGGTTGGGTCCCTCCAGCGCGGCGCGCAGGCGGGTGACGAGATCGTCATAGGTCATCACCGCCATCCCGCGCTTGCGCCGCTCGAGCTCGTCGCGCGCGGCCTGGGCCAGGCGCGCGCGCATCTGCGGTAGTTCCGCGGTGCCGGCCACGATCTGCGCCGCGGGGTTCTCGATCGCCGCCTGAGCGATCTCGGCCGCCTGGGCGCGATCAAACGCCGGCGGGCCGCCGTGGCTGAAGCGGCGCACGTAGAGGTCGTCGACGACATCGGCGACCACCTGAGACAGATCCTCGACGAACGCCACGTCGGGCTCCAGGTCACCGGCGATCCCCAGGCCGGAGAGCACCTCTTGGCAGAAGCCGTGGGTGGTGGCGATCGTTGCGGCATCGAAGCTCGCGATCGCGCGACCCAGCCGCTCGCGCCGCTGCGCCACTTCGGCGCCGGCGAGCAGTGCGACCACGGGATCGTCGCCCGGTGGGGCACCGTCGGCGGCCGTGGCCAGCCCGTGCTCGACGCTGACCACGCGCTCGCGCACCCGCTCGCGCAGCTCGCCGGTGGCGATTCGCGTGAACGTGACCAGCAGCAGCCGCTCCAGCGGCACGCCCTCGGCGACGTAGCGGGCGGCCAGGGCCGCGATCGTGTACGTCTTGCCCGTGCCCGCGCTGGCCTCGAGCACGGTGACCCCTCGCGGCAACGGGCCGCAGACGTCGAACTCCCGAGGCTGGAACTCGACCGCGACGGCGCTCATCGCGAGCCCACCTGCTCGCGCGTCAGCAACCCGTCCCACAGGCGCCGGGCGCAGCGTCCCAGGCGCGAGTCCTCCGCCTGCACCCAGCCGGGTCCGGATTCCCCGGGCCCGGGGGGCACGGCCAGCAGCTCCTCCAGCGCGCGCACGCCGCCCAGCACGAGCTGATGCTCGAGCTCTCGGTCCTCGCGATCAAAGCGCCACTCGGTGGTCCACTCAGCCTGCGCGGCGGCGACCGGGTCCTGCCCGCCGGCCGCCGCCTGGGCATAGGCGGCCGACGTCTTGACGTACAGCGGCAGCGGCTCGCGCATCCCGCGGTCATAGAGATCGACGAGCGCGGCCAGCTGCTCAGACGCGCCCGCCAGGCGCTCGCCGGGATCGGCGCCCAGCGACGGGATCAGCGCCGTGCGCACGTCGTCCTCGCCCGAGGCGCGCCCGACGGTCGCGGCCGAGAATGCGCGCTGCGGCCAGGCGGCCGTCAACGCCAGCAGCCGGACCCAGGCCGCCAGCCGGTGCTTGGCCGACACGCGTGAGAACGTGGTCGTCAGCAGCACGTCGCCGCGGACCCCGGCGACGGTGCCGTTGAGCAGGCGCCCGTCGGGCAGCGCCACGCGGACATCGACCGGCTGCGGCTCGGCGTCCTCGCCGACGAGCGCGACCACCTGCTCGACGATCGCGTCGACGATCGGGTAGATGCGGTTCACGACCGGGTACCCGAGCACGCCCGGCGGCAGCGTTCCCCGTGCGATCTCGGCCAGCGACGCGGTGCGCCCGTCGACGCCGCGCAGCCGCGCCTCCAGCAGCCGCTGGCCGACCGCCCAGCGTCCGAGCGGGTCGAGCTCGACCGTCAGGCCGTCCTCGATCTCATCGGCCCCGGCACGCAGGCTGATCCCGAGGCGCCGGCGCAGGAACGAGCGCGCGGGATGATCGACGAACCGGACGAGGTCCTCGAGCTCGATCACCCGCCCTCCCGGCGGGTCCAGCACCGCGCGCAGGAACGGCCGCGGCTGGGCGCGTGGCCCGGTCAGCGCGCGCGCCCCTTCGAGGCTGATCTGGTCAAAGCTCCACGGTGGTTCGCCGGTCAGCGCACCGGCGGTGAAGTTGAGCGGGTCAAAGGGCTGCAGCGGGTGGCGCACCACCACGCGCTCGCGCGCGGCGGCGGTGATCGGGTCGGGGCCCGCCAGGTAGACGCTGGCGTCGATCGTGTCGAGCAGTTCGCCGACCGGGACGGCGGGCGGGCGCAGGGCGTTGGTGCGCTCGTCGTTGCCGGTGTAGGTGACGATCAGCCGTTCGGTGGCGGCCAGCAGCGCGTCGAGCAACAGCTGGCGGTCCTCGCTGCGGGGGTCGCGCTCACCGATCCGCGGATCGTCGAGCATCAGGTCGTCGCCGTCGCGGGGGGCCTTGCGGGGAAACGCGCCGTCGTCGAGTCCGAGCAGGCAGACGACGCGATGGGGGACCGAGCGCATCGGCAGCAGCGTGCAGACCGTCAGGTGACCGGTGCGGAAGTTCGCCCGCGTCGGGCGTCCCTCCAGCCGCCGGCTGAGGTAGGCACGGATCTCCTCGGGCGCGAGCGCGCCGCCCGCGCCGGCGTTGCCGGAGCCGTCGTCGCCGGACTCCTCGACGAGCTCGTCGAGCAGCTGCTGCAGCTCGGCGCGCTGCCAGCGCTCGCGCGGCGGGGTCGCGGTCAGCGCGTCGGCGGCTGCGGCGATCGTCGCCGCCCACTCGGGCAGCGTCTGGTGGGTGCCCAGCGCGTCCAATGCCTCGCCCAGCCGTGCCACCAGCTCGGCGAAGCGCCCGGCCAGATCGATCGCGCGACTGTCGACGTCGTCGAGCGGCAGCACGCCGGCGAACAGCCGCTGCTCGTCCTCGGTCATCGTCACCCCGAGCAGCAGCCGGTCCAGGCCGGTCCGCCAGGTGCCGCTGTCGATCGCGTCGAGCTTGAACGGGGCGCGATGGGCGCCATCCAGGCCCCAGCGGATCCCCGCCTGCGCGATCCAGTCCTGCAACCGCGTGAGATCGTCGTCATCGAGGCCGAACCGCCGTCGCACGGGGCCACGGTCGGAGAGGTCGAGCACCTCGGAGGCGGTCAACCGTCGCCCGACCAGCTCGAGCAGCTGCGCGACCGTGCCGAGCACGGGGTTGGTCTGACGCAGGGAGCGGTCGGCGAGCCGCACGCGCAGGTCGATCGGGCGGGCGGCCGGGGCGGGCTCGGGCTCGGGCGCCGCGTCGTCGGCCGGGTCGGCGATCCGCTCCCCGGTTCCGAACGTGGCCTGGATCAGTGGCGCGAACGCCTCGATGTCGGGGCACATCACGATCACGTCGCGGGGCTCCAGCGTCTCGTCGGCCGCCAGCGCGTGCAGAATTGCGTCGCGAATCACCTCCACCTGGCGCACGCGGCCGTGACAGGAGTGCACCTCGAGGCTGTGATCACCGTCGGCCAGCTCGGCCCGGGCGTCGGCCTGTCCCGGCAGCGAAGCCCCGGGCGGGGGGCGATCGGCGCGCACATCGGCCTGGATCCGACCCAGCAGCGTGGCCGGCGCTCCCGGTGACCAATCGTGCCCGTGATCCACCTGACCGTCGCCGGACCCGGCGAGCACGAGCTGCATCTCGCGCGCGTCGCGCCCCCAGGAGGCCAGCAGCCGGTTGCCGGGCAGCTGCGCGCCGGGGTCCGCGCCGCGCCGGGGCGTGACCCCGCCGGTCTCGACGCTCTGCGCGACCGCATCCCATAGCGCCGGGGACGGGTGCAGCAGGAACAGATGCACGTCGCGCGCGTGGGCGAGCGCGCGCAGGACCTGAAGATGACCCGCCGGCAGGCGGGTGAGGCCGAACAGCGCAAGCCGCTCGCCCAGCTCCAGCAGTCCGGGCTGCTCGCGCAGCCGCGCCTGCGCGTGCTCGCGGCGCTCGGCCGGCCCCGGCTTCCCGATGCGGGCTCGCAGCCGGCGCCACAGCTCCGCCTGCCACCTCGCCCCAGCGGGCAGTGCGGCGCCCGACTCATCGGCGTCGCGGCCGTTGAGCCAGGCGTCGAGCATTTGCGGACGATGTAGCGCATAGCGCTCATACAGCCCGGCCAGGTGGCGCGTGACGCTCAGGCGCCTCGCCCGCCGGACTGCATCGGGCGGCTCCCGGTCGGCGCCGAGATACGCGGCCAGACCGCTGCACCATGGCTCGGCGAGGGACTCGTCGACGATCCCGAGCAGTGGAAGCACCGAGCGCTCGGGCGGCCACGGGGCGTCCATCGGGTCGATCCCCTACCCGGTCGCCACGGCATCGGCGATCAGGAGGCGGGG
>JBPCPC010000139.1:0-3652 GCA_050999585.1 Solirubrobacteraceae bacterium
GCTGCGGGCGCGGACCGCGCGCTCCCCGACGAGCGGGCGCGATCGGCGCCAGCGGGCAGGTGGCGGGTCAGCGCCGGGGTTGCGTGGTGCGCGGAGCCTTCGAGGTGCGCGATCGCCAGACCGCCGCCGGCGCCGCCGATCGCCAGCGCGGCCACGGCGGCCGCCGCCTGCCCGAGCGTGACCGAAGAGCCGGCGGTCCCGGCCGCCTGAGCGGCGCCGCCCGTCCCGGCCGAGCCGGCAACGTGACCCGAGGACGCCTGCGCGCCGCTCGCGGCCGAGCCGCGCCCACCGCGCCAGGGCCAGCGCCACAGTCCACCGAACGGAAGCAGAGCGGCGATCTTGGCGCCGATGCTGCGCGGCTTGAGCAGCGTCGCGTCGACGCCCGCCAGGCGAGCGTGGTGTCGGCAGGCCTCGCAATGTGAGAGGTGACGGCCAACGCGCCGGCGCTGCTTGATTCCCATCGCGCGCAGCGTACGGGCAGCACCGCTGTCGACCACGGCCTGCACCTGCTCACAGCGCCGTCCACTGGCCAGTTCCTCGTACTCCTCGCCGAGCTTGCGCCGGGCCCGGAATAGCCCGCTCTCCACCATCTGACGGGACATCCCGAGGCGATCGCCGATCTCGTCGTAGGAACGCCCCTCGAACTCGCGCATCACGAGCAACCGGTGATGGCTCTCTGAGAGTCCGCCGAAGGCACCGCGCAGATCGTCCAGGCGCTGCTTGCCCTCGACCACAGCCGGCGGCGTAGGCGCCAGCGACAGCATCCGCTGCGGGCCGGTAGAGAAGTCGTCGTCGTTCTCGACCGGCACCTCACGCCCGCGGGAGCTGCGCCGGGACTCGTCGATGCAGGCGTTCTTGGCGATCGTGAAGATCCACGGCTTGAACGCGATCGTCTGCTCGCTGCCGCGCAGCTGCCGCAGCGCCGCCATGAACACATCCTGTGAGATGTCCTCGGCACGGCCGTGGTCGCGAACCTTGCTCAGAATGAAGGCACGGACCCGGTCGCGGTACTGCGCGTACAGCTGTTCAAACGCCCGATCATCACCACACCGAGCCGCGACCACCAGGGCCTGCTCGTGCCGATCCTCAACGAATGAAGTTGCGCTTTGCGCCAGTTCCATCTGACTGCTCCCCCGGAAGGCGGGACCCCTACCGCCTTGTATGTTCCACTGAATCACAATGTTCAATCAATCATCGCCTAAATAAAGTATTGGTAAAGGCGACGGAAACCCCGGCAAAGTAGCTTCCCGACCGGACCGCTTTTCGTCCATTTCGCGTTGTGCCCGTCCGATCGAGACGGCATACTTGTAGTCATGTAGCGAACCGTCGCAAAGGAGAGACCCCGCATATGGCAAACCACCTGACGCCCACCGAGCTAGCCCGCGAAGCTGGCCTCGAACGACGAGACGTCATCGTCAAATGTGTCGAACTGGGTGTCCCGATCTTCAACGGTCGGATCGACAAAACTCTGTTTCTCTCGAGCCTCCGCGAGACCTCGATCTCGCCGACGATCAGGATCCAAGCCGCCGGCGCCTAGCCGTCACAGACTCCGAGTGGCGGGCGCGAGCACTCCGCCCGGCGAACCGACGTAGCAGCGTCGCGGACCACCGCCCCGCGGACCAGCAGCGTCGCGGACTATTGCTCGGCGGACTGGCGCAGCAGCGTCGAGGTCGTCTGCTCGAGGATCTTGCGCCAGGCGCGCGTTGGCTCGTGCTCGGCTTCGAAATGCTTGACCACCTTGCGCACCCGCGTAGCCGAGATCTCGATCCCGTGACGGGCCGCGATCCGTTTGAATCGCGGGTAGTCGTGGGAGAGCTGGATCGTCACCGACTCGAAGCCGTGGCGGGCGATCTCGACTCTCGAGGTGAAGTTCATCACGCTGGTCTGGAACATCAGCTCGTCGGTCGGGTCGGGCTCAATCAGGATGATGTCGACGCCCGGATAACGCTGCTCCCAGTGTCGGGCGATCTCGTGCAGGCGCTGGTGGGCGATCAGCTTGAACGCCTGGTAGCCGATCTGGGGAAAGCCCATCTCCGACACGCGCCGGGCGCGCATCCCGGTTAGTGTCGGGATCCGCTTGGACAGGTCGTTGACGTATGGAACCAGCGGATTGACGACGACGATGAACTTGGCGCCCGCCTCGACGGCCAGGTCGAGGTTGGTCGTCGACACCAGCCCGCCATCGATGTACTCGCGCTCGTTGATGGCGACGGGCTTGTAGATCATCGGCAGCGCGCTGGAGGCGGCCACCGCCTTGGAGATCGGCACCTCGTCAAACCCCTCGCCGCCGAACACCACCCGTTCGCAGGAGTCCAGGTCAGTTGCCGTCACGTAGAGCTCGGGGCGCAAAGTCCGGAAATCGTCGGTGCGGCTCGGGTCGGACAGGATCTGGCGCACGTAACGCTCGATCCCGTCCGCCGAGTACAGGCCCGTGGGCAGCGCGTCGGCCAGCCCGAGGACGAGGTCAACGGCCGAGATCTGGCCGACGTCGCGCGCCAGGGTACGGAGCAGATGGGCGAGCCGCAGCGGGAACCTCAGTCCCCGCGAGACGAACTCGCGGTAGTTGGGAGCGAGCAGCGAGCTGGCGCGAGCGTCCGGGAACGGCGTCGGGACCTGCCCGGAGATCACCCGCATCATCTCCTCGGGAGTGATGCCGTTGGCAATCGCAGCGGCAACGAACGAACCCGCGGAGGTACCGACGTAGACGTCGAACTCGTTCACGGTCCTGTGGACCGCGAGCAGGTCGAGCGCCCGCAGCGCGCCGATCTCATAGACGCCGCCGGTAAAACCTCCGCCGCCCAGTACGAGCGCGGTCTTGGATGGACGCCGGCGCCTGGCGGTGGCACGTCGGGAAGCGCCGGATGGGCTGGATGCGCCGGGGGCGCGATCCTTGGCAGACCCATCCAGCTTGACGACCTTGCCCATGACCGTCCAGATTCTAGTGTCGCGGTTGCGAAATTCGTGAGCAGATTTCTCGGCGGGTCCCCTAGGCCGGGGTCGGCCGGGGTTTTCAGCCACGCTGGGCGCCTCAGACCGACGCTCAGTTCAAACTGCCCGCTCAGGAGGGTGCCGCGCAAAGCGACGTCGTTGTCTAAACGGGATAACCCAAGCATCCGGCGCAACCCCCCGCAACCGGGGGTGTGTCATCTGGGGTGCCCTATACGGTCGCTCACTTGACACACCCCCTGGCCTAGCCGGGTGCCGCACCGTCCGCTCGGTCCGGGGCGTGCAGCTGCCGCCATCGACGCGGCTACTGGTGCCTCGGGAGTTATCACTGTTTGCTGACCCGTGGCCAGTCCTCAGCAGTTGCGCGGCACGCTCCCGAGCGGACAGTTTCGAGCAAACGACGCCGGGTGCGCCGATTGGTTGGAAACCCCCGCCCCGGGGCTCGCCCGCACCCCCGGCCGCGCCGATCAGTGATTGCGCGGCGGTGGGCGGTGCTCAAAACCCACCGCCTGCGTTGAAGGCCACGATCGACGCCGGTTCGCTCAGAAACGCCGCTGGGGGCCTCAGCTCAGAAGGACTGAGAATTGGTTGGCGATTTCGGCGACGCGCGCGTCCATGACTCTTTCAGGGCTCATCCAGAGCCACACCACGACGAATCCCGCCCCGCCAACCGAACCTTTCGACCGGCTGATCGGTTACACATCAG
>JBPCPC010000026.1:0-7506 GCA_050999585.1 Solirubrobacteraceae bacterium
ACGGGTCTGAGGGGGGGGTCCGGGGTAAGTTTGCCGGGTGAAAGCCGGCGACCCCAAAGGAGGGCGAAAGTGGGGAAAGGAGGGGGGCGGCAACGCCCCCCCCCGTCGCTATTGTCGGCCGCCCTCATGGACACGTCCTCGGCCCTGCAGCAGGTGTTTGGCTTCTCCGAGTTTCGTCCCGGGCAGCTTGAGGCCGTCGCCGGCGCGCTGGCTGATTGCGATGCCCTGGTGGTGATGCCAACCGGCTCGGGGAAGTCACTCTGCTATCAGCTGCCAGCGCTGATGCGGGACGATCTGACGATCGTCGTCTCGCCGCTGGTGGCGCTGATGCACGACCAGTCGGCGGCGCTTGAGCGGATCGCTCCCGGGCGGGTGGCGCTGATCAACTCCCAGCGCGGCCACAACGCCAACGCGCAGGCGATGGAGCGGGTGCGCGCCGGCGAGATCCGGCTGCTCTACGTGGCTCCTGAGCGCTTTGGCTCCCCGGCGTTCGCCCGCGCGCTGACCGGTGCGCGGGTGGGCCTGTTCGTGGTCGACGAGGCCCATTGCGTCTCGCAGTGGGGCCACGACTTCCGACCTGACTACTTCACCCTCGCCGATGCCGCCGCTCGGTGCAGCGCCCGCGCGACGCTGGCGCTCACCGCCACGGCCACGCCGCGGGTTGCCGACGACATCGTCGCACGCCTGCGGCTACGCGATCCAGTGCGTGTCACCACCGGCTTCGATCGCCCGAACCTCAGTTTCGCGGTGGTGCCGTGCGGCGGCACGGTGGACAAGCGCCGGCGGCTGGCGGCCGCGCTGTCGAGCGACGGCGCGCTCCCGGCGATCGTCTATGCCGGGACGCGCAAGGTCAGCGAGCAGTTGGCCGCGGAGCTTGACCGCGAGCTCGACGTCGAGGTGGTCGTGTACCACGCGGGCATGGATCGCGGTGGGCGGGCCGCCGCGCAGGAGCGCTTCATGAGCGGCGAGGCGAGCGTGATCGTCGCCACCAACGCGTTTGGGATGGGGATCGACAAGTCCGACGTGCGCACGGTCTGCCACGCGACCGTGCCGGGGTCGCTGGAGGCCTACTACCAGGAGGCCGGCCGCGCCGGCCGTGATGGACGCCCGGCGCGGTGCCTGCTGTTCGCCGAGGCACGCGACAAGGGCCTGCACGTGTTCTTCATCCAGCAGTCGAAGCTGGCACCCGACGCGTTCCAGCGCGTCGGCGAGCGGCTGGCCTGGGCAGGGTGCGACGGTCGCTATGACGCGCCCCTCTCTGACCTGTTCGGGCTCGCTTCCGAGCGTGGACGCGGCGACGCCGACAGCGTCCGGGCGGTGATCGGTCACCTTGCCCGCGCCGGCGTGCTGGCGCCGGCACCGGCCCCACCCGACCGCGCCGTCGGTCAGATCACCGGCGGCTGGGACCGCCGCGCCGCGGCGCTGTGCGTGAGCTCCGCCCGCGATGCCGAGCGGGTGCGCTGGGCACAATATCGCTCGATCTGGGAGTACGTGGAGGGTGAGCGCTGTCGCCGCACGACGCTGCTGGCGTACTTCGGCGATCGCTCGACGGGGTCCGCCGAGGGATCGTGCTGCGATGTCTGCGACCCCGCTCTGGTGCCGGCTCCGGTCGCGCGCGCCGTTGCGCGCGGCACCGGCGCTCATCAATCAGGCGCGCCCGTGACAGTCCCCGGCGACCTGGACTCGGCGATCGTCGGGGTCGTTGTCACGGCGCGCCCGCCGGTGGGCCGCACGCGCGCGGTTGAGATCCTGCGCGGCGGACGCTCCAAGGTCGTCGCCCAGCACGCCTACGACGGCCTGCCCGGCTACGGCGCGTTCTCGCACCTGCGTTCAGACGTGGTCCTCGGGCGCGTCGACGAGCTGCTTTCGGCGGGTCGGCTGCGCTCCACCGGAGGGCGGTTCCCTAAGCTGCGCACGGCATGAACGTCGGTGTCCTGGCCTCGGGCACCGGTACCAATCTGCAGGCGCTGATCGATCGTGCGCACGGCCGTGACGGGGTGGAGCTGGTCGCGTTCGCCAGCGACAAGCCCGACGCGCCGGCGCTGGACCGCGCGCGGGCGGCGGGCATCGCCGTCAAGACGTTTCCGCGGGAGCGTTTTGCCGATCGCGTCGCGCGTGACCTGGCGATCGCCACCTGGCTACAGGAGCGCGATGTCGAGCTGGTGGTGTTGGCCGGATACCTGCAGCTGCTCGCCCCGGAATTCCTGGAGGTGTTCACCGATCGGGTGATCAACGTGCACCCGGCGCTGCTGCCGGCGTTCCCCGGTCTGCACGTCGTCCAGCAGGCGCTCGACTACGGCGTCAAGGTGTTCGGCGTCACCGTGCACTTCGTCGACGGTGGCGTTGACACCGGTCCGGTGATCCTCCAGCGTGGCCTCGAGCTGCCCGACGCACGGGAGGTTGAGGGCGTGCTGGAGCGACTGCACCCGATCGAGCACGATCTGCTGGTGGAGGCGGTCGGTTTGATCGCGCGTGGGGCACTCAGCTTCGACCCCGGCAATCCGCGACGCGTCGTTATCTCCCGGTAGAGTCGGGCCCATGGACGCGAGTGCCGAGGCTGCGAGTGCGATGGCGGCGGCGGCCGAAGGCCCGCGCGTGTGGCGTGCGCTGCTGTCGGTCTCCGACAAGACCGGGATCGCCGACTTCGCTCGCGGCCTGGCCGAGCTGGGGATCGAGATCATCTCCACCGGCGGCACCGCCGGAGAGCTGACCGACGCAGGCATCAAGGTCCGCAACGTCTCTGACCTGACCGGCTTTCCGGAGATCATGGACGGCCGCGTCAAGACGCTTCATCCCAAGCTCTACGCCGGTCTGCTTGCCGTCCGCGACAACCCTCAGCACATGCAGTCCGCCGAGCAGCACAACGTCGAGTTCGTCGACCTGGTCTGTGTCAACCTGTATCCGTTCGAGCGCACCGCGGCCCGCCGCGGTGCGTCGGATGACGAGGTGGTCGAGAACGTCGACATTGGCGGTCCGACGATGATCCGCGCGGCGGCCAAGAACCACGCCTATGCCGCACCGGTGGTCGACCCGGTGAGCTATGATGCGGTGCTGGCGGAGCTGCGCGAGTCCGATGGCCACCTGTCGGCGGGCACGCGCGAGAGTCTTGCCGCTGAAGCGTTCGCCTACACCGCCCGCTATGACACCGCGATCGCGCGCTGGTTTCAGGAGAAGCGCGAGGACTTCCCGCCCCTGTTCGTGCGCGCGTTCGCGAAGGTCCTGGAGCTCCCCTATGGCGAGAACCCGCACCAGCGCGCCGCCTACTACGAGCAGGTGGGCACCCGCACCCACGTCCTGTCGATGGTCTCCCAGCTCGGCGGCAAGGAGATCTCGTTCAACAACGTGCTCGATCTCGACGCCGGCCGCCTACTGCTGGCCGAGTTTCAGATCCCTGCGTGCGTGATCATCAAGCACAACAATCCCTGCGGCGTAGCGGTCGGCTCGACCGCGCTCGACGCCTACCAGCGCGCGTTCGCGTGCGATCCGATGTCGGCCTTCGGCGGGATCGTGTGTCTGAACCGCCGCGTCGACGCCGCGCTGGCCGAGAAGTTGTCTGACCAGTTCATCGAGGTGCTGTTCGCGCGGGGGTATGACGATGCGGCGCTCGAGGTGCTGGCCGAGAAGCCGAACACGCGCATCCTCGATGACCGCGAGCGCCGGACCCCGAACATGATCGAGCCGCACCTGCGCCAGGTTGTGGGCGGTCTGCTCGTCCAGGATCGCGACTCTGACGTGGAGGAGCGCGCCGATATGCAGGTCGCCACCGAGCGCCGGCCTACCGAGGACGAGTGGCAGGAGCTGTCGTTCGCCTGGCGAGTGTGCAAGCACGTCAAGTCAAACGGGATCGTGATCTGCAATCGCCTGGCCACGGTCGGGATCGGCGCCGGCCAGATGAGCCGCGTCGACGCTGTGCGGCTCGCGCTGGAGAAGGCGGGTGAGAACGTGAGCGGCGGGGTGATGGCCTCCGACGCCTACTTCCCGTTTGCCGACGGTCCCGAGCTCGCATTGGAGGCGGGGGTCAGCGCGATCATCCAACCCGGCGGCTCGGTGCGCGACAACCTGACCGTCGAGGCCGTCGACAAGGCCGGGGCGGCGATGGTGTTCACCAGCCGCCGGCACTTCTTGCATTGAGCGCGGGCGAGATGAGCCGTCTCCCCGGCGATCCGCCGTCGCCCTACGAGACCGCTTTCGGCTTCAGCCGCATCGTGCGCGCAGGCGACTTCGTGCTCGTCGGCGGGATGACGTCGGTCGGCCCGGACGGAGAGATCATCGGGGTGACGCCCTACGAGCAGGCGGTGGAGATCCTGCGCAAGATCGAGCATGAACTGGCGCGCGTCGGTGTCGGGGCGGCGCAAGTGATCCAGACCCGCGTCTTCGTCACCGACATCTCCCGCGGCGAGGAGGTCGGTCGTGCGCACGGCGAGGTGTTCGCCGAGCACCGTCCGCTGATGACGATGGTGCAGGTCAGCGGGCTGATCGACCCCCGCATGCTGGTTGAGATTGAGACGGTCGCCTACTCGGCGTGAGCCGGCTGGGGTTCTGAGACGGCCGGCGTGGACGTCGACGCCGGCGGATCGGTGGCATCGGGGTCGACGGAGCGACCACCGCGCAACAGCGAGGCGAAGGCGGCGAGCGCCGACAGCGCCGCGGCGACGATGAACACGACCACCAGCCCCTGGTGAAACGGACCGGAGATCAGGCTCGGGAAGAACTCGCGGCCCGTGATGACCCGCTGCGCGTCGGTCGGGAGCGAGGCCAGCGTGTGACCGGCCGCCAGCAGGTGCTGAAGCGGGTTGACGCCGAGCACGGACGCGAACAGCGAGGACACCGGCGGCAGGCTTCCGATGTGATGCGCGACGGCGTCGGGCACGCCGTGTTGGCGCAGCCCGCTGGTCAGGGTCTTGGGCAGCGTGCTCGCCAGCCCGGCGATCATCAGCGAGAAGAACATCCCGATGGAGAGCGCCGTGCCCGAGTTCTGGAACGTCGCCCGCATCCCGGAGGCGACGCCGCGATAGCGCGCGGGGACGCTGCTCATCATCGAGGAGGTGTTGGGAGCGGCGAACATTCCGCCGCCGATTCCGTTGGCGGCGATCAGCACGGCGAACACCCAGTAGGGAAAGTTGACGGGCAACAGCAGCAAGCCGATGAAGCTGGCGCCGAACACCAGCATCCCGCTGCTGGCCAACAGGCGCGCTCCCAGCCGGTCTGACAAAAAGCCGGCGGTCGGGCCCGAGACGATGAAGCCGGCGGTTAGCGGCAGCAGGAAGATCCCGGCCCACAGCGGAGTCTCTGAGTAGTTGTAGCCGTGCAGCGGCAGCCAGATCCCCTGCAGCCAGATGATCAGCATGAACTGCAACCCGCCGCGGGCGATCGACACGGCGAAGGCCGCGACGTTACCGGCGGTGAACGCCCGGATCCGGTAGAGGCTGAACTCGAACATCGGCTCGGCGACCCGAGTTTCGATCACGGCGAACGCCGCCAGGAGCGCGACGCCGCCGGTCAGCGAGCCGATGATCCAGGGGTTGGTCCAGCCCATCGAGTGGCCGTGGTACGGCTGAATCCCGTAAGTGACGGCGATCAGGATCGCGCTCAACCCGACGGCGAACGTGATGTTGCCCCACCAGTCGATATGCCCGCCGGCGCGATGGGCATTGTCGCGCAGCTTGCGGTACGCCCACACCGTCGCGAAGATCCCGACGGGCACGTTGACCCAGAACACCGCGCGCCAGTCCAGCGCGGCTAGCAGTCCTCCCGCGACCAGCCCGATGAACTGGCCCGACAGGCCGGCGACCTGGTTCAGGCCGAGCGCGAAGCCGCGCTGCTCGCGCGGGAATGCGTCGGTGAGGATCGCGGTCGAGTTGGCGACGAGCATCGATCCGCCGACTGCCTGGAGCACGCGCCAGCCGATCAGCCAATCGGCACCGTGAGCCCCGTCGAAGGGATCGAAGGACAGCAGCACCGAGGCGATCGTGAACACCAGGAAGCCGGCGTTGTAGATCCGGACGCGACCGAACATGTCGCCCAGGCGCCCGACGGTGACCACCAGCACGGCCTGCACCAGGCGATAGCCCATGATCATCCACAGCAGGTAGCTGACGTTGCCCGCCGCCAGCGGATCGAGGTGGATACCGCGGAAGATCGCCGGCATCGCGATCAGGACGATCGATCCGTCCAGCTGGGACATGAACACCGCCGCCGTGGTGTTCGCCAGCGCCACCTACTTGTACCCGTCGTCATCGGCGTTGGACTTCCGGTCCTGGGCTCGGACGCGCGAGAACTGAGCGCGAAGCCCGGCCATCAGAGGCTCTGCGCCAATCGTTCGATCAGCGGCGCGGCGGTTGCGAGCTGCTCCAGTTCTGCGGGCGTGAACCCGCCCGCGAGCGCCCGCGCCAGCTGTTGGTTGCGGGCATCGCGTCGGCTGCGAAGCGTTGCGAGCCCGGCTTCGGTGACCGAGATCACGGCGCGGCGGCCATCATCAGGATCGGGGGTGCGCCTGACCAGGCCCTTGGTCTCCAGCATGCTGAGCGTTGCCCCGATCGACTGCGGGCTGATCTGCTCGCGCTTGGCCAGCGCACCTGCCGTGGTCGGCCCGCCACGGTCCAGCCGCGCCAGTGCCGAAATCTCGGGCAGCGTCAGCTCGCCCGGCTCCTGCACCTGGAGCAGCCGGCGGCGCAGCAGCCCGATGCTCACCCTCAGTGCGGCGGCGACCTGGCTGACGTCTGCGTTCTTGGGCATACCATAAGCCTAGGCTAATAAGTCCAGACTTACAAGTTTCGTCGGGTGAGCACAGCTAGCGGTCATGTGCGCGATCATGGACGTCCCGCCGCTGTAGCTCAGCTGGTAGAGCAGCGGACTTTTAATCCGTGGGTCGTGGGTTCGAGCCCCACCGGCGGCACTGCGAAGTAGCTGGAAATACAGATGTTTGTGCGAAGGCTGCGCGACTCGACTGGACCAACTTGTCCCAAATTTGTCGCGAGCCTCGGCTAAAAATGGCTGCGTGAGCACGTCTGTTGTGATCCCGACCGGCTCGGTGTTTCGCCGTGAGGGCGCGCGTCGTCCGGTCTGGTACGCGAGATACCGGCTGCCTGACGGCCGGCAGGTCCAGACGCGGATCGGGCCGGCGTGGACGGAGCGAGGGAGCCCGGCGAACGGCACTACACGAAGCGGACCGCCGAGGCGCGGCTGCGTGATCTGCTGGACGAGGCGCGCCGCGGGACGCTGCCGGGAGCAGTGCGCACCGGCGTGACCTTCGCCGATGCCGCCGCCGAGTGGCTGCGCTTCATCGAGGAGGACCGTGAGCGCAAGCCGTCGACGTTGGTCGACTACCGGTCGGCGTTGAACGCGCACCTGCTGCCGGCGTTCGGAGAGCAGCCGATCGCAGCGGTCACGACCGAGGAGATCGAGCAGTGGCGCCGGTCGCTCGCCGGGCTGTCGAATCGATCGAAGAACAAGCTGTTAATCCAGTTGCACGGCATCTTCCGTCGCGCTCAGGTGGTCTGGGCGATC
>JBPCPC010000076.1:0-39474 GCA_050999585.1 Solirubrobacteraceae bacterium
GGCTCCCCCCGGCGTCCGGCGGCTCCCCCCGGCGCCCGGCGGCTCCCCCCGGCGTCCGGCGGGAGCCGTGCTTATTCGGCCGTCCACGCTTTCCGCGCGGCCGGAGGGGCGAATAAGCGCGCTCTGCGTGCTCTATTCAAGATGGACGATGCCCGCAATCCAGCGCGGCCGAATAAGCACGGCACGCAGGCTTGGCGCGACCGCGAGGTCGCCGCGCTCGCCGGGCGCCAGCGGACCCTGGTCACCCACGAGCAGCTGCTCGACCTCGGCGCCGGGCGGGCCGCGATCTGGCGCGCGGCGCAGCGCGCCCGGCTGCACCGAGTTCACCACGGCGTGTACTCGCTCGTCAAGGCGTCGGCGCGGCCCCCGTTGGCCGCTGAGCAGGCGGCGACCCTGGCGTGCGGACCCCACGCGGTCCTCAGCCATGCCTCGGCCGCCGCGCTGTGGGGGCTGCTACCGGCTCCGCCCGACCCGGTGCAGCTCACGCTGGCTGGCGTTCTCACGGGGCGGTCCCGGCCCGGGATCGAGATCCACCTCGCCACCGCGCTTGACGACCGCGATGTCCGCCGCCATCACGGGCTGCCGGTGACGGCACCCGCCCGGCTGCTGCTGGAGATGACACCATCGCTGTCCGGCCGCGCGCTCGAACGAATGGTCGACGAGGCACTGGCGCGCCGCCTGACGAGCCGGACGGCAATCGTTGAGATGCTCGACCGCTATCCCGGACGCGCCGGCACCGGAACGCTGCGCGAGCTCGTGCAGCCCGGCCGCCACAGCACGTTCACGCGCTCCGAGGCCGAGGAGCGGATGCTCGCCCTGATCCGCCGTGGCGGACTCGATCCGCCCGAGTGCAACGTGACGATCGGCGGCCTCGAGGTCGACTTCCTCTGGCGTCGCGAAAAGCTCGTGGTTGAGGTCGACGGCTACGCGTTTCACGGTGACGCGGCGGCGTTCGAGCGTGACCGCCGGCGTGACGCCGAGCTGCGCAAGGCCGGCTTCGTCGTGATCCGCATCACCTGGCGCCAGCTCACGCGCACCCCCGAGGAGGTGCTGGTGTGGATCGCTACCGAGCTTGCGCGGCGCTGATCGCCGCCGCCAGGCCCTCGCGCACCGCCGGCGTCAACCGCCGGCGCACGCGCCAGCAGGAGCCCGAGAACGTCAGGTTGGCGACCGTGGCAAATCCGCTCTCGTCGGCGCGCAACGCCAACAGCAGGTGTGCGATGCGGTCAGCGGCCGGCAGGTCGTCGCCGGTTGCGTGCACGCAGTAGCACTGCACGCGCCGTCCCCCGGGGCGGACGAGCAGGGCGCCAGCGCCGCCCACCAGCCACACCCCGAGTTGGCCGCGCTCGAGCACGGTCCCGGTGCGCGTGAGCAATTCGCGGGCCTCGTGTCCGACGAGGTCACCGAGCAGCCCGAGTGCCCGCGTCTGCGCCGCGGCGCGCGCTGTCGGACCGGCATCGCCGGACGGTCGCATCACGCCGCCGTCGCCGGGCGGGCGCGTCGTTCCGGCAACGCGCGGCGGGCGCATCGCCCCGGCACCCCGGGCCGCGTACAGCTCGGGGATGAACCAAGCGTGGGCGAGCGCGATCACTGCCACTGGGATCGTCACCGGATTGAGCAGCGGCAGCGCCACCGCCGTCGCCAGAAACGGCAGTTCGTGAGCGAGCGTGAGCAGTGTCCACAGCCGGTCGGCGTGTCGCAGCGAGCGTAGGTCCGCGCGCCGGCGCCAGTAGACGCCGGCCAGCTCCGGCAGCTCGCCCGCGAGCGGCAGCCCGTCACGCCCCGCGAGCGGCAGTCCGTCACGCCCCGCGAGCGGCAGTCCGTCCCGCCCGGCGACCAGCTCGGTGGCGTCCGGCGACACGCCGCCGGCTGGCAGCGCGGACATCAGCCGCCGGCGATCGGGCGGCGCAGGATCACCAACTCGGCGTCGAGCGGCAGCTCGCGGACCTGGGCGGCGGCGCCGTCCGCGTTGCTGGTGACGGCGAAGTAGCCCCGCTCGAGCTCGACCTGGAGCGCCTCGCGGGCCCCTTGCACGGCGGCGGGATCCTCCTGACTCCATTGCGCCAACACCGTGTGTCCGGTCTGGTCTAGGCGGATCAGTCGCGACATGCGGGCCTCCCGGAGAAGTGGATCATCCGATCATACGGACGGCGATCATCGCCAGGACGAGCTGGCGACCCGCGAGGGTGGCACCGAGAACCTCGCGATCGGGCCGTCACGTGCGGCCGGGCGGCCCGGCGGGGTTTTCAACCAACGCGCACCCACCGGCGTCGACTGGCTGAAAACTGCCCGCGGCGCGGGCAGTCTGAGCCAACCTTCAGTCCAACACCAAGCGGACTGGCCGACGTGAAATCAACCGTCTCGAGAGGCCAGGAACGGGCCGAGCTCCCGCAGCGAGCTGATCCGCGCACGCTCTCCGAGCGGTCCGCGATCATCCCGATCGAGGTGCACGGCCGACAGGCCGGCGTCCCGCGCCGCGACGACGTCGAGGTCGTGGCGGTCGCCGACGTGAAGCACGCGCGCCGGAGACATGTCGAGCCGCTCGCAGACCAGCTCATAGGCGCGCGCGTCCGGTTTGGCGAACCCGAGCGCGTCGCAGCAGAACACCGGTCCCACCCGGCCGGCGAGGTCGACCGCGGAGAGCTTCTGGTTCTGCTGGCGCTCGGCGCCATTGGTCAGCACCGCGACCCGCAGACCCGCCGCCGCGACATCTGCCAGCGCATCGTCGACGTCATCAAAACGCCGCCACCCCGCCTCGTAGCGAAGGAGATAGCGGGCGAAGCTGGCGTCCAGCGCGGCGTCGTCTGCTCCGTCGCGCCCGACCGTCGCCAGCATCTCCCGGATGCGCTCGCGTCGCTGCTCGGCGAAGCTCAACTCACCCCGATGCCAGGCACGCACGTAGCGCTCCTCCAGCGAGAACCACAGCCCGGTCAGCTCGTCACTCGCCGCCTCGCCCAGCTCGGCCAGCCACGCCCGCACCCCCGCCAGCGCCGCCCCGCGGTGATCGAACAGCGTCTCGTCGAGGTCGAAGATCACCGCCGCCGGCTGCATCGCTCGCCTCAGGCTACGCGGACAGCGTCACGACCAGCGGTGGGTGATCCGAGAGCGGCCCCGCGTCCAGCACCTCGGCGTCTCCGCGCGCCGCCAGGCCGGCGACGAACAGGTGGTCCACGTCACGCGAGGCGACCGCTCGCAGGCCGGGAAATGTCGGCCTGCGCAGGTTCAGATCGCCGCCGAACACGAGCGGCTCGGAGCCCGCCCAGGTGCGAGCCGACGCCAATGCGACAGCGCAGTCGCGCTCCGCCGCTGCGGGTCTGCCTGCCGTCGCGTGCAGGTTGACGATCCACGCGCCGCACCCCAACTGCACCCCGTGTGCCCAGCGGCGCTCGGGCAGCCGACAGAGCCGCATCGCCCGATCGGAGAAGATCCGGTCGCGCCGCGCGAGGATCGCGGTGGCGCCGCCGCCGTTTGACTTGATCGCGTCCGGCCAGCGCACCGCGATCGCCCGTCGCACCCAGAGCAGCGCGTTGCGCGACGTGAGCACGATCCGGTACTCGGCTCGCAACTGCGCCCCCAGGGCGGCCGGCCACCACGGCGGCACCTCCTGAAGCAGCGCCACGTCCCACTCCCAGCCGGCCAGAGCATCAGCGAAATCCGGCAGCAGATCACGACGGCTCCGTTCCCGGCCGCCCACTGACCGACCGTGCATGAGGTTCCAGGTTACGACCCGCATCAGCAACAGAACTGCAACGTACACTGCTGGCCTTGCCGCGCCATTTCCTCACCGGAGCCGAGCTCTCGCTCGCCGAGTTGACGGCGCTGTTGGACCGCGCCGCCGCGCTCAAGGCGGCTCCGCTGGACTCCGACGTGCTGCGCCGCCGGTCGGTCGCGCTGATCTTTCAGGCGGCCTCGACGCGTACGAGGACGTCGTTTGAGGCCGGGATCGTCGAGCTCGGCGGTCACCCGATGGTGCTGCGCACCGATGAGCTGCAGCTCAGTCGCGGCGAGTCGGTCCGCGACACCGCGTACATCTTGTCGCGCACCGTGGCCGCGATCGGAATCCGGACCGGCGCCGACGACCTGGTGGAGGAGCTGTCGCGCCACGCGAGCGTACCCGTGATCAACATGCTCACGGCCGGCCATCACCCTTGCCAGGCGCTGGCCGACCTGCTCACCCTGCGCGAGGCGTTCGGCTCGCTGTCTGGACTCGAGCTGGCCTACGTCGGCGACGGCAACAACGTCGCCCGCTCACTGGCGATCGTCGGCGGGTTGGCCGGGGTCAAGCTGCGCGTGGCCGCCCCGGCCGGGTATCAGCTGGAGGAGCTGCCCGGAGTGCTGCGCACCGATGATCCCCAGGCGGCAGTCGCCGGCGCCGACGCGGTCTACACCGACGTGTGGGTCAGTATGAGCGACGATCCCGCGTCGGCCGATGCGCGTCGCCGAGCGCTGGCGCCGTACCGGATTGACGACGCGCTGCTGGATCAGGCCGCTGCGCACGCGATCGCACTGCATTGCCTGCCGGCCCACGCCGGCGACGAGATCTCCGCCGAGGTGCTGTACGGCGATCGGCAGCGAATCTGGGACCAGGCGGAGAATCGCCGCCACGCGCAGAAGGCCCTGCTCGAGATGCTGGTGGCCTGAGTCGGCCAGAACGCGCGAGCTCACCCCAGTTCGGTTACGCTCGCAAAAAGCGAGAAAGCCAATCAGGAGTCGAGGAATGCCCCCCGCGAAGCGCGCGTCGTCCCGCAGTTCGAAATCAGCGTCGCCGACGCCGGCCGCCACCCGCGCCGCCGCATCGAGCGGCGCGAAGGCGACTGCCACGAGCACGCGCAAGGCCACCGGCCGCGCGGCGACCCAGGCCAAGTCCGCCGCCACCAAGACCGGTAACGCCGCCGCCGCCGGAGCGACCAAGACCAAGCGGGCGGCGGCCAGCGGCGGGGCGAAAACCACCGCCAGGGCGGCGGGCGCCGCCGCGGGGAGCACCGCCAAGACGGCTCGCTCGGGCGCCAAGGGCACGACGACGGCGGCCAAGCGCGGAGCCAAGACAACCCGCTCGACCGCCCGTGCCGCGGCCACCAGCGCCCACAAGGCCAGCGGCGGCGACGGCGTCGCCTCGATGGCCGAGCAGCTCGCCAAGGGCGCGGTCAAGCCGAGCGACCTAGTGATGCTGACCCGCGACCGGATCCAGGAGACGCTCGACGACGCCGCCTCGCGCGGGCGGGTGACGCGCAAGGACGCAAACGATCTCGTCTCCGAGCTCGTGCGCCGCGGACGCGCCCAGTCAGACGACCTGCTGGGAGAGATTCAGGGACTGCTCGGGTCCGCGACCAAGCGCGCGCGCAGCTCCGAGCCCGTCGACCGGATCGTGCGCGGAGCCGACCGCGCGCGGCGCGCCGCCGGGGTCGGCCCGTCGTTCCCGATTCTCGGCTACGACGACCTCAACGTCGGGCAGGTACAGGCCCGGCTCAAGGAGCTGACCAAGCCCGACGCGCGCAAGGTGCTCACCTACGAGCGCAGGCATGCCAACCGCAAGACGATCGTCGGCGCGCTCGAGAAGTCGCTCGATTAGCGCCGCGGCATTAGTCGCCTCCGGCCAGTCCGAGGTCCTCAAGCAGGAACGCGAAGTCCAGCGTCTCGCCGGTCAGCTCCAGCAGCAGCTCCTCGGCGTTCAGGCGCAGACCGCCGCCCCACATGCTGCGCAGCCACGCGCCCGCTTCGGGCACCTCGAACCATGCCGCACCGAAGCGGTCGCGCAGGTGCCGGCGCAGGTGCGCCTCGAGCGCCCACGCCCGCAGGTACCCGGCGCAGTAGAAGCCGGGATCAACGTCTGACAGGGAGGTGTCGGCGGACCACGGGATGCCGAGCCCCGAGCCCAGCAGCTCGCTGTAGCGTGCCGGCATCTGCTCCAGGAGATGCTCGCCGCCATGGAGCTCCAGCTCGTAGCTGAGCTTGGCGGCGTACTGGCGCAGATAGATGAACCGGCTGGCGCGGCCAAACCCGGCCAGCGACGCCGAGTCACCGATTCCGAGGTGACGCGCGAGCCAGCCCGGATCCTCGGTCAGGTGCTGGATCAGGAAGGCGAACACCTCCGTCGCGGCGGCGTCGCCCAGGCAGCGGAACTCGAATGCCAGCTCGGGAGCGATGTGGGCGAACTGCTCGGTGTGTCCGCCCTCGTGAAACAGGATCGCGTAGTCCTCGCGCCCGCCGATCGGGGTCAGCACCAAGTAGACCTCGTCGGGCACGCGGACCGGTGAACAGAACGCGCGCGGCGCCTTTCCGGGGCGCGAGGCCAGATCGAGGACGACCCCGGATTGAGACTCGGGGTCGATGCCCAGGCAGCGCATCGTGGACAGGAAGCTCGGGACCAGCTGGTCCTGCGGGAACTGGGCGTCATCCACCGGGGCGCGGCGAAAGCGCGGAATGTCCGAGCGCCGCAACGCGTTGCAGCGCAGCCCGATCGAGCGCTGCAGCTCGTGATCGAGCATGCCGCCGAGCTGCCCGTCGGTGGCGGCCGTGAACGCGGCCGTCTGGGCCTGCAGCGCGCCGAGGTCGATCCCCTTGGACTCCTCGCACAGCTCTCGGTAGCTGGCGAACCCGAGCTCGGTGGCAGTCGCGTGCTGGCATTCGATCAGCTCACGGTGCAGGTCACCGAGCTGTTCAGCGGTCGCGCGGTTGCGCGCGTGTTCGATCGCCGCGCGGCGATCGGCATCGGGCTCGTTGGCCTGCACGACCGAAGACTCGCGAAACCCGATCGGCTCTGACTCGCCGGCGATCGCCAGCGAAATCGAGACCTCGCGGCGAGCCAGCTCTGCTTCGGTCGCCTTGGTCAGCTGGCCCATGTGACCCTCGAGCGCGAAGTCCCAGAGGTTCCGGGCGCGGCGCCGTTCGTCGGTCCCCGGCGCCGTCGCCTGCGCCTGCGCCTGGAGTGAGAGCACGGCATCGCGTTCGAACAGCGCCGCGTGGCGGCCGTAGATCTGCTCTAACGGCAGTTCGGTGTCGTGCCCGGCGAGGTGCCGGTAATACGCCCGGCCGAGCTCGGTCGAGAACGACTCGGCCTGGACGCGATAGGCATCGAGGTCCACGGGGCTGCCATGCTAGATGCCATGAGCACGACTTCCACACCCAGTGCGCGGCCCCAGCGTGGCGACGAGCTGGAGCTGACGATCGACACGCTCGCCTACGGCGGAGCGGGGGTGTCACGGCTGGACGGTTACGTGGTGTTCGTCGCGGGTGCGCTGCCCGGCGATCGTGTCAAGGCGGTGATCGGCAAGCGCAAGCGCGCCTACGCCGAGGCGCGCACGATCGAGATCCTGGCTCCCGGGCCCGACCGGATCGAGCCGCTGGCCGATCATCCCGGCGCCCCCTGGCAGGTGCTCGCCTACGATCGCCAGCTCGAGGTCAAGCAGGCCCAGGTGCAGGAGGCGCTGACGCGAATCGGCAAGCTTGAGGGCTTCGAGCTGGAGCCGATCGTGCCCGCCGTCGCGCAGTGGCGGTATCGCAACAAGCTTGAGTACTCCTTCGGCACGGGGTCCGAGGGTGAGCTGCAGTGTGGCTTTCACGCCCCCGGACGCTGGGACGAGATCGTCGGAATCGACGACTGCCTGCTCGCCTCCGAGCCGGCCAACCGAGCCCGGGAGCAGATCGTCAGCTGGTGCCGAGAGCAGGGACTCAGGGCCTACGATCGGCGCAGCGGCGAGGGCGTGCTGCGCAACCTGGTGGTGCGCGAGGGACGCCGCTCGGGCGCGCTCCAGGTGCGCCTGGTGACCGCCGACTACAAGCTTGATCGCGACTCGCTGATCCGCGCCGGCGCGGGCCTGGACGGGCTGCTGTGGACCCGGACCAGCAGCGTGGCGGAGACCACCCAGGGCGGTCAGACCGAGCTGCTCGCCGGCGCGGACCGGTTCGAGGAGACGGTCGGTGGGATGCGCTTTGAGATCTCTGCCAACGCGTTCTTTCAGACCAACACCGAGATGGCCGAGCGGCTATACCAGCTGGCGCTCGAGTTCGCCAACCCAAGCGGCTTTGAGCGGGTCTATGACCTCTACTGCGGGATCGGCACGATTGGCCTGCTGATGTCGCCGCGCATCGCCGAGCTGTGGGGACTGGAGCTGGTCCCCGAGGCGATCGCCGACGCGATCGGTAATGCCCGCGTGAATGAGATCGACAACGCCCACTTCTTCGCCGGCGACGTCCGCCTCGCGCTGCGCGAGCTGGTGGAGCGCGCCGGGCGCCCCGACCTGCTGGTCGTCGACCCGCCCCGTTCGGGCCTGTCGCAGAAGGTCGTGCGCCGCGTGATCGAGGCCTCGCCGGCGCGGATCGTCTACGTCTCCTGTAATCCGACCACGCTCGCTCCCAATGCCGCCCAGCTGGTGGAGGCCGGCTACCGGCTGGTGCGCGTCCGTCCGGTCGACATGTTCCCGCAGACGCCGCACATCGAGTGCGTGGCCGAGCTGGTCAGAGGGTAGGGTCTCAAAACCGTGCGCGCCGTGACGATCAGGGACAAGCAGCTGTCCGTCGAGGATCATCCCGATCCGGAGCCCGGTCACGGCGAGGTGCTGGTGCGCGTGCGCGCGGCGGGACTCAACGGCGCCGACATGATGCAGCGCCGCGGCGGGTATCCGGCCCCGCCGGGATCCCCGCAGGACATCCCGGGGCTCGAGCTGGCCGGCGAGGTCGTCGGGCTCGGGCCAGACGCGCTGCGTTTCTCTGCGGGGGATCGCGTGATGGGGATCGTCGGCGGCGGCGGCCAGGGTGAGCTGTGCGTCGTGCACGAGCGTGTGCTGGTGCCGATCCCCGAGGAACTGTCGTTCACCGAGGCCGGCGGGACACCCGAGGTGTTCACCACCGCTCACGATGCGCTCTTCACCCAGGCCGGCCTGGTGGCCGGCGAGCGGCTGCTGGTCCACGGCGGCGCCGGCGGGGTCGGGACCGCGGCGATCCAGCTCGGACGCGCGGCGGGCGCCCGCGTCACCGCCTCGGTGCGCAATCCCGAGCTGCGCGACCAGGTGTCAGCGTTGGGCTGTACGGTGATCCCGTGCGAGGACTTCGCGCCGCGCGGGCCGTTCGACGTGATCCTCGAACTGGTTGGTGCGCTCAACCTCACCGAGAACCTGCAGGCGCTGGAGGTCGGCGGTCGGATCACGATCATCGGCACCAGCGCTGGCGCCAAGGGTGAGCTGGATCTGCGCCCGTTGATGGGCAAGCGAGCCCGGATCATGGGCTCCACGCTGCGCGCTCGCCCGCTGGAGCTCAAGGCGTTGACCGCGCGTGCGTTCGAGCGCTCGGTCCTGCCGGCACTGGCCTCGGGCGCCGTCAAGGTGCCGATCGCCAAGACGTACCCGCTCGAGGACGCGGTGGCCGCCTATGACCACTTCGCCGGTGGCGGCAAACTCGGCAAGATCGTCTTGGAGATGGGCTGAGCCCAGCTCGCGGGTCCTATGCCGACGGTCCGGTCACGTACGCGATCAGGCCGCCGGTATCGAGCTCGCGACGGCGTTCCATGCCGACCGCGAGCGCGAGCTGGATCGCGGCCTCGTTGCTCGGCCGCGTCCGGGCGATCACCGGTCGGCTCGGGGTGTGCCGGGTGGCGGCGCTGATCGCCGCGCGCGTGGCCTCAGAGGCGACGCCCTGACCCCACACTGCCGGGGAGAACCGGTAGTACAGATTCCAATAGTCGTGGCCGCGTAGCTGGACCGGCATCACGCCGGCGATTCCCACGGTCTCGGCCCGGTACTGAACGACCCAGTAGCCGATCCCGTACCGGTCCCAGTCGCGCATGAACCGGCCGCAGATCGCCTCGCTATGGGCGCGCGTCGGGGTGCCTCCGGGGCGATGCTCGTTGGTACGCGGGTCGATGCTGATCGCGACCACGGCGGCCAGGTCAGCCGCGGTGATCCGGCGCAGCGCCAGTCGCTCGGTGCACAGCACGTCGTAGCCGGGGTCCATACCGAGGATCATGCCGCGGGTCTGAGCGTCAGGGAGCCGACGGCTGACCGATCAGGGTCGGCTGCCGGGTCCGGAAGCGCTCCGGTGTGGCGCCCCGCGCACAGGCTCGCCGGCGTCGCCGCTGATTACCCGAACCCCACCACCGAGTTCACGGACGACGGCGGATCACGCTCAAGCCCGGTGGGCGTCCTGCACCAGCAGCGCCAGCTGCACGCGGTTGTCCAACGCCAGGTTGGACAGCATCGCCGAGACGTGGCTCTTGATCGTGGCCACGCTGAGGTGCAGCTCGGCGGCGATCACGGCGTTGGCCTTGCCCTCACCGATCGCCAGGGCGATCTCGCGGTCGCGGGCGGACAGGCAGCGCAGCTGTGCGGCGGCGGCGCGGTGGCGCTGATCGTCCTGGCCACCGTCGGCGAGGTGCGCGATCAGCCGCCGGGTGACGGTCGGGGAGAGCATGCTCTCTCCGGCGGCCACGAGCTCGATCGCGCGGACGATCTCGGCGGGTGGGGTGTCCTTGACCAGGAAGCCCGCTGCCCCGCCGCGCAGCGCCTGCAGCACGTGGTCGTCGGTGTCGAACGTCGTCAGCACGATCACCGCCGGCGGTTGCGGCTGGCCGCGCAGCAGCCCCAACGCTCCCAGCCCGTCCAGCTTGGGCATCCGCAGATCGAGCAGGATCACGTCCGGTCGGTGCCGATCGATCGCGCCGAGAACCTCGCTGCCATCCTCGGCCTCGCCGACCACCTCGACGCTGGTCGCCCCGCCGAGCATCAGGCGCAGCCCTGAGCGCACCAGCGCGTCATCGTCGACGATCAGCACCCGAACCACCCGCGTCACGGCCCCTCCCGCCAGGGCAGTGTCGCGCGGACCGCGAAGCCCCCGTCGTCCAGCGGCGCGTGTGACAGCTCCCCGCCGGCCAGCACCACCCGCTCGGCCAGTCCGATCAGGCCGGTGCCCGTGCCGGCCGCGGGCTCGGAGGCGGACGCCGACCCCGCCCCGACGCGCCCGATCGCGTGTCCGACGAGCGGTCGGTTGGTCACTCGCACCGTTACACCAGCTTCGTGGTCACCGGTGATCTCGATCGTCACCCGCTGCCCAGGGGCGTGCTTGCGCGCGTTGGTCAGCGTCTCCTGGACCAGGCGGTAGACGGTGCGTCCGAGTCGCTCCGGTAGCGGGGCTGGGTCCAGCGCGAGCTCGAAGGCGACGTCCATGCCGGCGCGCCGCGACTCCGCCACCAGCTCCGGGACGTCCACCAGCGTCGGTTGCGGCGGCTGCACAGAGGAGCCCTCGGCGTCGTCGCGGAGCACGCCGATGACCTCGCGCAGCTCCTCCTGAGCGGCGCGGGCGCTCATCCGGATCACCGCGGCGGCGCGCGCGATCTCCTCCGGCGACGCGGCTGGGTTGAACTCGAGCGCGCCTGCGTGGACGCTCAGCAGCGAGATCCGGTGGGCGAGCACGTCGTGCATTTCTCGGGCGATCCGCGTGCGTTCGGCGTGACGGGCCTCCTGCACGCGCAGGTGCTGCTCGGCCTCGAGCCGCCGGCTGCGCTCGTGCAGCGACAGCACCAGCTCGCGCCGCGCGCGGACGAACAGCCCGTAGCCAACCACGACGGCGGTGCCGACCAGTCCGAACACGAGCGATGACCAGTCGTAGGAGCCCTGCCGGCGGTAGAGCGCCGGTGAGATCGCGCTGGCCAGCACCGACAGCGCGGCCAGCTGCGCGGTGCGGCGTGGCGGGCAGTGGATCGCGACCGTGAACAGGCCCGCCAGGCCTGCACCGCCCGCCATCCCGCTGAGCGCCGAGGCGGCGACGGCGGCGCCGCCCACCGCCAGCGGGTGGCGGCGCCGGATCCACAGCAGCAGGCAGGCGATCGTCCCCAGCGTGGCGTCCAGCAGCCCGAGCGCGACGCCGACTTGCTGGAGGTTGGACAGCAACCCGGTGGCGCCGATCGCCAGCGCCAGCACGAACAGCACGACGTCGACCAGCCAGTCGCGGACGCTGCGCGGTAGGTCCCGCCGCGCGCGTGCCTCGGTCTCCGGCCCGGCTCCGAGCACCGCCGGCAGCAGGGCGCGCTGCCAGCGAGGCATCGGCGGGTCGCGTGGGGCGGAGCCGGTCATCGCTCCCGTAAAGGTAAGCCGCAGGCGCGCGCAGGCCAATCGACTTAAGTCGATTCACCCGGCGACCAAGGCCTCGCCACCCGTGTACCGCAGACCCTGGGCAGCGGCGCCCGCGGCCGCCAACCTGTCGGCCATGCTCGATGCTCTCTCACTCACCAAACGCTACGGCGATCGCGCCGTCGTGCAGGATGTCTCATTCGCCTGTCAACCGGGAACCGTGACCGGCTTCCTGGGTCCCAACGGCGCCGGCAAGTCGACGACCCTGAAGATGTTGTGCGGATTGACGCCGCCGAGCGGCGGCCGGGCCGACGTGCTCGGCGTGCCGTTTCACCGGCTCCCCAATCCGGGTCGCCGGGTCGGCGTTCTGATCGACGCCTCGGCGCAGCACAGCGGCCGCCGGGGTGGCGAGACGCTGGCCGTGTCGGCTCAGCTGCTCGGCGTCGACCGGCGCCGGGTCGGGCAGCTGCTGGAGCTGGTCGGGCTCGACGGGGGGGCGTCGCGCAAGCGTGTCGCCCAGTACTCGCTGGGGATGCGCCAGCGCCTGGGGATCGCCCATGCGCTGCTCGGCGACCCGGAGGTGCTGATCCTCGACGAGCCGGCCAACGGTCTGGACCCCGACGGGATGCGCTGGATGCGCGGGCTGCTGCACGACTTCGCGCAGCGCGGCGGCACGGTGCTGCTGTCCTCGCACCTGCTGCACGAGGTCCAGGCGATCGCCGACCGGCTGGTGATCATCGCCCACGGGCAGATCGTGGGGGAGGGGACCCAGGAGGAGCTGCTCGGCGGCACCCACAGCACGCGGGCGCGGGCGGCCGACATGGCGGCGCTGCGTAATGCCCTCACCGCCGCCGGGATTACGGCCAGTGTCGCCTCCGACGGCGGCGTTCTCGCCGACGCCGAACCCGACGCGGTCGGGGAGGCCGCCCTGCGGGGCGGCGTCGCCCTGCGCGAGCTGCGCGCCGACGGCGACGGGGGGCTGGAGCAGCTGTTCTTCTCGCTGACCGCCAACGGCGAGACCGAGTCAGATCCCCAACCACAGGAGGTCAACCGATGAGCGCCATCGCCGCCCCACAGATTCCGTCGGTCTCAGCCGACCGTCGCGCCGATCCCCGTCCTGATGGCGCGCGGCTCACCGCCGTCGAGCTGCGCAAGATGCTGGACACCCGCGCGGGTTTCTGGCTGCCGCTGGGGATCGCCGCGATCACGGCGATCACCGGGATCGTCACGATGCTCAGCGGCACGGCGCCCGACCACACGTTCCGGCACGTGCTGGACAACGCGCTGCTTCCGGAGGGACTGCTGCTGCCGGTCATGGGGGTGCTGCTGGTCACCGGTGAGTGGTCGCAGCGGACCGCGCTGACCACGTTCACGCTGGTCCCCGGCCGCTCGCGCGTGCTCGGGGCCAAGCTCGGCGCCGCCGTGATCGTGTCGGTGGTCGCGCTGGCGCTGGGCCTGGCGGTGAGCGCGATCGCGGTCGCGGTCGGCTCGGGCGGGTCGGCCGGAACCTGGAGCCTGGCTCCGGTGATGATCCCGCAGGCGTTTGCGTACCTGGCCACGGCGATGATCACCGGCGTTGCGTTCGGGGCCGCGGTGATGATCTCCGCGCCCGCGATCGTCGCCTACCTGATCCTGCCGACGGCCTGGAACGCCCTGGCCGGCGGGGTTCACGCGCTGCATCATGTCGCCACCTGGCTGGACAGCTCGCGGTCGCTGGCGCCGCTGACCAGCCATCCGCTGAGTGCAACCGAATGGGCGCACGCGCTGGCGACGCTGGCGGTGTGGATGGTGCTGCCGCTGCTGGTCGGCTGGTGGCGACTGCTGCGACATGATGTCGGCTAGACGGCCCGTAATTCCCCCTGCGGCCCCCGACCAACGGCCTAAGGGTGGAGCTCAGGGACCCGGACTTCCCGCTCGGCTCGCCCGCTGCACCAGATCGGTGAGCGGCGTATCGGCCACCGAACTCCGTACCGTCTGCCGCAGTGATCTTCGCCCGCCTCGATCGTCGACTGGCCACCGCGATCCGGCTGCTTGGCCTGGCTCTGGTCGCCTGGTCGGTGGTGGCCTCTCACCCCGCGCCGTCGCTCAGTGGACGGGGGCTGATGATCAGCTGCCTGCTCGGGCTCCCGGTCGTCGGCTGCCTGGCCTGGACGGCGCGGCCGACCTCTGATCACGGGGTCTCGCTCGATCTCTATCTGATGGCGGTCGCCGGCGGACTGCTCGCCGCCGCCGCGCCCGCCCGCGCCGCCAGCGCGTTCATGTCGTGGCGGTGCTCGTCTACGGCGGGGCTGCGCTGGGCCTGCTGGCCTACGCGCTGGGCCTCGCCGTGGCGCTGCTGGCCGCGTCCAACAGCCGGCAGTCGATCGCCCGTGCCGACCAGGCGGAGCTGCTGCTGGCCCAGATCCAGCGCTCCCAGGAGGAGCGCCTGCGCGTCGCCCGCCTGCAGGAGTCAACGCGGATCGCGTGCGAGATCCATGACGTGCTCGCGCATGCGCTGGCCGGGCTGACGATCCAGTTGGAGGCGACCCGCGTCCTGGTGGAGCAGGGCGCCGACCGCGAGATCGTGCTCGAGCGTGTGGCCCGCGCCCATGCCCTGGCTCGCGAGGGGCTGCAGGAGACCCGCCGAGCGGTCGGGGCGCTGCGCGGTGACGCGGTGTCCGCCGCGGACGCGATTGCGGCGCTGGTCTCTGAATACCGCTCCGCCGGCGAGGGCGACGCCCAGCTCACGATCGACGGCGACGCTCGCCGCTTGAGCGGGCCGACCGGGCTGGCCGTCCTGCGCACCGTCCCGGAGGCGCTCACCAACGTGCGCAAGCACGCCCGCGGAGCCGACGTCGCGGTGTCAGTCCACGCCGGCGCGGCGTCCGGCGACGAACTGGTGGTGACGGTTGATGACCGGCTGCACGGCAACGGTGCTGTGCCACCGGCCGCCGCCGTACTGGCCGCTAGCGGCGGCGGTTACGGTCTGGAGGGGCATGCGTGAGCGGGCACGGGCATTGGGCGGCACCGTCAGCGCCGGGGCCACCGAGGCGGGGTGGCACGTGGTGCTGCGCCTGCCCGTCGCTGAACCCGAGTCCGGCGGTGCGCCGTGAGCGTCCGCGTGCTCGCGGTCGATGACCAGGCCCTGATTCGCGAGGGACTGCTGACCCTGCTGCAGGCGACCGCCGATATCGAGCCGGTGGCCGCCGCGGCCGACGGCCAGGAGGCGGTGGCGCTCGCCGCCGTGCACCGTCCCGACGTCGTGCTGATGGATCTGGGGATGCCGAAGCTCGACGGCGTGCAGGCGATCCGTCAGATCCGGGCGGCCCAGCCCGACGTCGAGGTCGTGGTGCTGACCACTTACGCCGACGAGACCTCGATCCTCGATGCCCTGCAGGCGGGGGCGCGCGGTTATCTGACCAAGCCCGCCGAGATCGTCGAGATCGCCCGTGCCGTGCACGCCGCGGCCGCCGGACAGTCGCTGCTGGACGCGCAGGTGCACAGCCGCCTGATCGCCGCCGCGAGCGCCGCACGGGTCGGCGGGGCGACCCCGTCGACCTCGTCGCTCCCGGCGCCGACGGCACCGGCGAGCCTCCCCGACGAGCTGACCCCGCGTGAAGCCGAGGTGCTGGCGCTGATCGTCCGCGGACTCTCCAACGCCGGATCGCCTCCCAGCTCGTGGTCAGCGAGGCGACGGTCAAGACCCACATCAACCACCTGTTCGCCAAGACGGGCGCGCGCGATCGCGCCCAGGCCGTGCACTATGCCTACACCCACGACCTGGCGACCTGAGTCGCGGTCTCGCCCACCCTCAGCTGCGGCCGCGGCGCGCGATCAGTACGGCGGCAGGTCGGCCCACCACTGCCCGAGCACGCGGAACGCGGTCCAGAACTCGCGCTTGGCGTCCTCCTCGTCCAGGGCGTCGTCGATGTTGGGCACGAACAGCGCCTCGATCGACGGCGTCAGGCGCTGCAGCTCGCCGGGTGTGGGCTCCAGCGTGGAGGCCAGCGGAATCCCCAGCTCGTTGACCACGGTCAGCGCGTCGTCGCCCATCACGACGATCATCTTCGGGGCCACGATCGCGAGCTCCTCGGTCAGCCGAGCGACGCAGGCCGGGTCGGCCATCGCCGGGTCGGCCACCGGACACTTCACGCACAGCGTCCCGTACACCGCCAGCGGGTCGATCGACAGACGCTTGAGCGACTTCATCAGCGCGTTGCCCGTGCGCCCGTAGAACGCGACGCCCTCCTCCACCTCCGAGGGCCGGGCGGAGTGCTTGACCATGAACACGTCGGCCTGGGGATGACCGGACCCGAGCACCGGCATCAGCTGACCGCGCGGGCAGTGCGGGCATTCGGTCAGGTCGCGCGCGAACGCGTTGAGCTCGCGGATCGCTCGCTCGAGGTACTTCTCGCGGATCTCGTCATCGGTTGTCGGCACGACACTCGGATTGGACGGCAGGCGGGCATGTCCTTGGCGCTGCATCAGGACTTGCGCCCCGTGGCGCGACGCACCCGCCGTTCGCGTGACGCCCTTCGGGCTGCTTCGGGCAATGCCTTCGTCTGCAGGAATTTCAGCGCCTGGACGTAGAGCAGGCTGGCGGGATTGCGGATGATGTCGGCGTCGCGCAGGGACTGCAGGAACTCCTCGGGCCCGTCGAAGGCGCGCATCCGGATCCGCACCGAGCCGAGTCCCTGGGTCACGTGCGCGTCAGAGCCTGCGCCCGCCGGAATGCGGTATTTGGCGGCGAAGCGGACGGCCTCCTCGTTGAACTCCGAGATCGCGATCCGGGGGTTGAAGATCTCGATCGCGTCGACGGCGTCGACGACGGGCAGCAGATGTTCGTAATCGGGGACCGAGTGCATGCGGTCAAACGGGTGCGGGACGTAGACCAGGCCGCCCTGGCGCTTGATCTCGGCGATCGTCTGCTCGAGCGTCATCCCGCGCGGGATCTTTTCCTCGATGAACAGGCCGATGACCTCGCCCTGCTCGGCGGTCTTGACCTCTTCGCCGACGATCACCGTGAGGCCGGACGGCGCCTTGGTCCGCGCGTCGAGAGCGCCGGACACCTCGTTGTGATCGGTGACCGCGATCGCCCCCAGGCCGCGTAGGCGCGCCTGCGCGAGCAGCACCTCACCCAGCGTCGCACCGTCATAGGAGTGGTCGGTGTGCATGTGCAGGTCGACGTCGATCAGCGGCCGTCGCTCCAGGCGCGCCCGCACCCGCCGGTCGGTGACCGGGTTCTCGTGGCGGCGGGCGGTCAGCTCCAGGTAGGTCTGTTCGAGCTCGTCGGCGACCCGCGACCAGCTGAGCGCGCGTTGATCGGGCGCCACCCGCCCCGCGGCGGTGGCGCTGTGGACGAGCTCGTCGGGCTGCGCGATCAGCCGCTGCAGATGAGCGGCCAGCGTCTGCGCCTCACCGGGCTCGAACATCAGGCCCCGCTCGCCCTCGGCCAGCACCTCCTGATAGGAGGGCAGGCGGGAGGCCACGGGCACCGCGCCCGAGCCGAGCGCGCGCACCAACGTGCCCGGTGTCGGGCGGTCGCCCTCGGAGGCCAGCACCGCTATGTCGGCGCGGGCCAGCGCGTCGCCCTCGGTGCATTCGCCGGTGCCGATGAACGACATCCGCTCGCTCAGGGCGCGGCTGAGCGTCGCCGGGGGCGCGGCCGGCCGCGGCGACCACACGGTCGCGTGCCACGCCAGCTCGACCGGCAACAGCCGCAGCGCGCGCAGGAACGTGCGCAGTGCGGCCCGCTCCTCGGTGGCGATCAGCACCAGCTCGGGCACGTCGTTGGCCGCCCGCGGCGCGGCCGGATCGGCGCCGGGCAGGATCACGCGGTACTCGCCGGGGAAGTAGCGCTGCAGCAGGTTGCGGGTGGCCACGTAACTGGCGGTGCGCGCGTCCATGCGCGCGAACAGCAGGCGCGACAGCGGCCGCGTCAGCTGCGTGGAGAGGACGCGCTCGGTCGGGGCGTGGAAGCTGCCGACGGTGAGCGCGTGGGAGTGGCGCAGGGCGACGCTCGAGGCACTGGGGGCGAACGGCTCATGCACGTTGACGACGTCGAGGCTGAGCACGGTCAGCGCCTCCTCGATCGTCCGGGCCACGTCGACCGGGATCGACGCCGCGCGGCGGCGGGTGGGTGAGAACGGCAGCACCTCGCCTACGCCGAGCACCCGTGCCTCCCCGTCCCCGTCCCCGTCGCTGTCGCCGAGCAGCTCGTCGGGGTGCGAGCGGATCGCCCGGCGGCTGTCTCGCACGAGCGCCGCCGATTGCGACGGAGCCACGATCAGCACCCGGTGGCCGCGCGTGGCCAGCTCGCCGGACACGCGGGCGACGTACTGGTTGACCTCGTTGTCCACCTCCCAGGCGAACGGCGTGACCTGGGCGATCGCGAGGCGGCCTGCGGGGGACGACACCCGTCAGATGCTAATGGCGCCCGGAGTCTCCTGATACCGGGAGATTCGGGGGTACTAGCTTTCGGGGCGATGCCCGTCATCTTGATCACCGGTGCCACCGACGGCCTCGGCCGCGCGCTGGCCGTCGGACTCGGCGGCGAGGGAGCGACGCTGATCCTCCACGGCCGCGACGCCGACCGGCTCGAGCAGGTCGCCGCCGAGGTGACCGGCGCCGGGGGCGCGGTGCCGCAGACGGTCGTCGCCGCTCTCGCCGACCTGGGTCAGGTCCGCCGGCTGGCGGCGGCGGTGCGCGATGGCACCGATCGGCTCGACGTGCTGGTCTCCAACGCCGGGATCGGCTCGGGCCGGGGCGGGAGCGGCGAATCACGCGAACGTCAGACCAGCGCCGATGGCCATGAGCTGCGCTTTGCCGTCAACTACCTGGCGGGCTTCCTGCTCACGCACGAGCTGCTCGAGCTGCTGCAGGGTTCGGCGCCGGCGCGGATCGTCAACGTGGCGTCGCTCGCGCAGCAGCCGCTGGACTTCGACGACCTGATGCTCGAGCACGACTATCAGGGCGGCCGCGCCTACGCCCAGAGCAAGCTCGCCCAGATCATGTCGGGCTTCGAGCTCGCCGGCCGGCTGGCCGTCGAGCAGGTCACCGTCAACAGCCTGCACCCCTCCACCTTCATGCCGACCAAGATCGTGCTGCAGGAGCGCGGCGGCAGTATCGACTCGCTGCAGCAGGGCGTCGACGCGACCCGCCGCCTGGCCGTCGACCCAGAGCTGGCGCGAACGACCGGGCGCTTCTTCGATCGCTTCCGTGACGCGGAGGCCGATCCGCAGGCCTACGACGCCGCGGCCCGGGCCGAGCTGTGGCAGCGCAGCGAGCAGTTGGTCGGCATCTGAACCTCATCGCGTGCTGCCGCGGACTGCGCAAGAGTAGGGACGTGATCACCGCTCGTGAAACCCTGACGCCGCTGGCGGCGCGCCGGATCGCGCTGGCCGCCCAGGGGTTCGGCCGCCGCCGACCGATGCAGCCTCCGGGCTCACGGCAGATCCGGGAGCTGATCGGGCGGCTGGGGGTGCTGCAGCTAGATTCCGTCAACGTCTTCGAGCGTGCCCACTACATGCCGGTGTTCTCGCGGCTGGGGCCCTATGACCGAGCCGTTCTGGACCGGCTCGCGGGCCACGTCGGCGGGCGGCTGAACCGCCGGCTACTCGAGTACTGGGCCCACGAGGCGTCGCTGATCCCGATCGAGAACCAGCCGCTGTTCCGCTGGCGGATGGCCGGGTTGGAGCAGGAGGCCTGGGGGTCGATGGTCAGAATCGCCCGGGAGCAGCCGAATCTCATCCAGGCCACGCTTGACCTGGTCGCCGGGCGCGGGCCGATCCGCGCCAGCGAGACCGAGGCCGCCCCCCGGATCCGGCAAGCGGGCGAGATGTGGAACTGGCATGACGGCAAGGTCGCGCTCGAGCATCTGTTCTTCGCCGGGCGCGTCGCGGCGGCCCGGCGGATCAACTTCGAGCGCCAGTACGACCTGCCCGAGCGAGTCCTGCCCCCCGGCGTGCTGGCCGCGCCGACCCCGGGCAAGCCCGATGCGCAGCGCCAGCTCGTCAGGATCGCCGCCGCCGCGCTTGGCGTCGCCACCGAGCCCGACCTCGGCGATTACTTCCGTCTGCCGCGCGCGGACTCCAAGGCCCGCGTCGCCGAGCTCGCCGCCGCCGGGGAGCTGATCGAGGTGGGCGTCCGCGGTTGGGCGGCGCCCGCCTACCTGTGGCCGGCGGCGCGGCGTCCGCGGCGAATCGAGGCGCGGGCGCTGCTGTCGCCGTTTGATCCGCTGATCTGGTTTCGCCCGCGCGCCGAGCGGCTGTTTCAGTTCCACTATCGGATCGAGATCTATACCCCGGCCGAGAAACGGATCCACGGCTATTACGTGCTGCCGTTCCTGCTCGGGGATCGGCTGGTCGCCCGCGTCGACCTGAAGTCCGACCGCCAGCGCGGTGTACTGCTCGTCCAGGGCGCATTCGCCGAGGGAGGCGTTGACCCCGCCCGGGTCGCCGCCGAGCTGGCGGCCGAGCTCAGCGTGGTCGCGGGCTGGCAGGCGCTGGACGGTGGGGTCGAGGTCCGGCCCCACGGTGATCTGGCGCCGGCGCTGAGCGCCGCCGTGGCGGAGCGCCGGCCGGTATGAGCCTGCGCGCGATCCTGTTTGACCTCGACGACACGCTGGTCCCCGAGCGCCCGGCGCTCCAGGCCGGCTTTGCCGCCGTCGCCCAGCGGGTGTGGGGTGCGGCCACGCCCGAGCGGATCACCGACCTGATGGAGGCAGCTCGGACGGTCTGGCGCGCCGGCGCGCCCGCGGAATACCGCGTCCGTGTGCACCTCAGCCTCAGCGAGGGCCTGCACGGCGACCTGACCGCCGCGGGCGCGGAGGCCGACGCCATGCGCGCATTTCTGCCGACGTTGCATGCCGAGGCGTTTGAGGCGGTGCTGCCGCCAGAGGCCCGCGGTAGCTCGCCCGAGCTGGTGGCGCTGTGGCGGACGGCGCGGATGGCGGCACTGCGGCGCTATCCCGAGACGCTCGAGGCGCTGCAGCGCTGGAGCGCGCGCCTGCCCGTCGCCCTGGTCACCAACGGGGCCTCGCGGCTGCAGCGCGACAAGCTCGCCGTGACCTCGATCGACTCCTACTTCACGCTCGTCGTCGCCTCCGAGGAGGTCGGGATCGGTAAGCCGGCCCCGGCGATCTTCGAGGCGGCGCTCGCCGGCCTCGGGGGCCTGAGCCCCGATGACGTCGTGATGGTCGGTAACGACCGCGACCGTGATCTCGCCGGCGCTCGCAACGCCCGCATCCGGCCGATCCTGATCGACCGGCAGCGGACCGCCCCGGCCGACGATGTGATCGCGACGCTGACCGACCTGGAGGAGCTGCTGGGCGGCTCACCACCTCTGGCCGATCGCGCTGGGTGAGGGCCGGCGTCACCGATTCGGCACCGAAGCGAGCAATCGGGCCCAGTCGACGAGGGTTCTCTGCGGGGGTGGGTCTCAGGCGGTGGTGCCCACAACCTCCAGCCTGTGCAGGGCCGCCAAGGCCCCTCGGCTTCGTCGGCCCTCGGGCGTGCATACCGTGACAGATCCGCCGCGGCCGTTCGGATTTGTCACCAAACGCACGCCAGGCGTGCATAACGTGGAAAACCTACGAGGTCGGTCGTGATTTGTCACGTGAAGCAGCTCCGGCGGGCTCGGGCGCCAGCTAGACCCGCTCGGCCCGCTCGGCCCGCTCGGCCTGCTCGGCCTTGGCGTGGCCGTCCAGGCTGCGCCGCGAGTACTGCGTGATGAACGCCTCGGTCAGCTGATGGGCCTCGTCGTCGGGCCGCTGGTGCATCGGCGACTTCATCAGGTAGGAGCTGGGACCGTCGAGCTGGCCGGCGAGACCGTGGTTCATCGCCAGCTTGCAGCAGCGGACAGCGTCGGTGACGATTCCGGCGGAATTGGGCGAGTCCCAGACCTCGAGCTTGAGCTCGGCCACCAGCGGCACGTCGCCGAATGCCTGGCCCTCGAGGCGGATGTGGGCCCACTTGCGGTCGGTCAGCCACGGCACGTAGTCAGACGGGCCGACGTGCACGTCGTCGGCGGGCAGCTCGTGGCCCATGATCGAGGTCACGGCGTTAGTCTTGGAGATCTTCTTGGATTCCAGGCGCTCGCGCTCGAGCATGTTGAAGAAGTCCATGTTGCCGCCGACGTTGAGCTGTGAGGTGCGCAGCAGCTTGACCCCGCGGTCGTGAAACAGTCGCGCCAGCTGACGGTGCACGATCGTCGCGCCGACCTGGGACTTGATGTCGTCGCCGACGATCGGCAGCCCGGCCTTCTGAAAGCGCTTGTTCCAGTAATCCTCGCGGGCGATGAACACCGGGATGCAGTTCACGAAGCCGCAGCCGGCCTCGAGGATCTGCTCGACGTACCACTTGGTCGCATGTTCGGAGCCGACGGGCAGATAGGAGACGACGACATCGGTGCGGGTCGCCTTCAGCACCTCGACGATGTCGACCGTCGAGCCCGGCGCCTTGGTGATCTTCTGCGACAGATACTTGCCCAGGCCGTCGTGGGTCATCCCGCGCTGGACCTCGACCCCGAGATCGGGTACGTCGGTGTCGAACTTCAGGGTGTTGTTCTGGCCGGCGAAGATCGCCTCGTGCAGGGGCTTGCCGACCTTGTCGGCGTCGATGTCAAACGCGGCGGAGAACTCGATGTCCCGCACGTGGTAGCCGCCGAGGTCGACGTGCATCAGGCCCGGGACCGGCTGGGTCGGGTCGGCATTGCGGTAGTAGTGAACGCCCTGGACGAACGAGCTCGCGCAGTTGCCGACGCCGATGATCGCGACGCGGACCTTGTCGTGCTGGTGGCGCTCGGTCCCGTTCGGCGAGCCGATGATGGTGCTCAATGAAGCTTCCCTTCTCGAAGGTGGCCCGCGCGGACACGTGCGCAGGGCGATGCCGTAGATATCCCGCTGCGGGCGCTTGGTTACAGCGGTGAGGCAGCGAGGCGCAGCAGTTCGCGGCGCACGTGGATGATCCGCTGGACCACCGTGACCAGGCTGAGCACGGCCAGCACGTAGACCGCCGGGGCGAGCAGCTCGAACTGGCCCAGCGAGGCGCCCTTGGCGAACACGAGCCCAGCCGACAGGATCACCACGCGCACGGGCCGGGTGGCGAGGCCGACCTTGCACTGCACCCCGAGCGCCTCGGCGCGGGCGCGCGTGTAGGACACCATCAGCGAGGCCAGCACGGCGATCACCACGGCCGCCACCGCGACCTGCATGTGGCGCGAGGCGAAGTAGGCGGCGACGGCGGTCAGCACCACGCCCTCCTCCAGGCGGTCAAGCGTGGAATCCAGGAACGCGCCGAACTGCGTGCCCTTGCCCGACATCCGCGAGTAGCGCCCGTCCAGTGTGTCCATGATCGAGCCGACGATGAACGCGAGCCCGGCGAGGAAGAACAGCCGGTCCACGAGCAACGCCGCGGCGGCCAGATTGAGCACGAACCCGGTGAGCGAGATCGTGTTCGGCGTCAGCCGGGACTCGATCAGACGGTTGCGCATCAGCTCCTGAGGGGTCCGTCCGTCGCCCCGGGGACCGGGCCGGCGCTGCTTCGGTGGGCGGCGTCTTACCGCGGAGCTCGAGTCGGCCATCCGCCCCGACAGCGTAGTGGGCTGGCCGGGGAACCGCCGCGCAGTGGTCGGGGTGTGAACCGCCGCGCGCTGAATCGTCCCGGTTGGACCGTGCCGGCTTGCGCGGGCCGTGGTTGCTCGTCGGTCGGGAGCCTGAGCACCACCCGGCGCGGCGATCATCCAGGACGGCGCTTGGCCGGTGACCACGGTCGACCGCTTGGCGCTGCTCGTCGTGGTCTGACTGCGACTGATCGCTTCGGGTCTGATCGCGGTCGACGCTCGCCTGCTCGAGCTCGGTCACGCGGCCACGGTCCAGTCACAGTTCACTCCATAAAACTGTTCGAACTCCATGATCGCGGGCGGGTTGTCGATCACCGAACGCCGGGTCCGTTCGCTGTCGTCGAGCGGATCCCGGTCGGCGCTGAGCGATCCGGGTGAATTTCGCGTTGGGGGTTCGTCGGCGGCGGGGCCCGAAAGGTTGAATCCGAGTCTGTCTCGCGTTATGCCAGCTTGACGACGGGGTACGGTTTGTGGTGGGGCTCGATCGGAGTTGCTACAGCGGTCTGGCCGTGTCCCGGTAGGTCTTAGACGCATTGACAGGCACACATCGTGGCTGTTAGCGTGCGCGCTGTCCCCTGTCAGTGCAACGTGCACTTCAGGAGATAGTTCTCGCGTGCGACATCAGGAACAGCACCCTTCACGATCAGACGCCTCACCGCCGAGCTCGGATGGCTACGCCGAGGGTGAGTTGAGCATGTCAATCAATGAGGGCCTGTTCGAGGTGATGAGCGACTTCGCCCGGACGATGTTGACCGATTTCCCGATTCAGGGGATCCTTGACCATCTCGTCAAGCGGATCGTGGAGATCCTGCCGATCACGTCCGCCGGGGTGACGGTGATCGCACCGGGGCTGCGTCCCCAGTACATGGCCGCGTCCAACGTCGCCGCGCTGCGGTTCGAGCGCCTGCAGACCGAACTGGGCGAGGGTCCCTGCCTGATCGCGTTTGACACCGGTCAAGCGGTCGCGGTCCCCGACCTGCGCTCCGAGCTGCGGTTTCCCGCGTTCACGGCGCGGGCGCTGGCGGCCGGGATGTCCGCGGTGTTCACGTTCCCGCTGCACTACGAGGACGTGCGCCTGGGAGCGCTTGACCTCTACCGGGAGACCCCCGGGGGACTGTCGAGCGAGTCGATGCGGGCCGCCCAGACGCTCGCGGATGTCGCCGGCGCCTACCTGCTCAACGCTCGGGCCCGCGCCGAGCTGCAGGAGTCATCGGAACGAGCTCACGCGGCCGCCCTGCACGACGGCTTGACCGGACTGCCGAACCGGCTGTTGATGTTGGAGCGGCTCAAGCATGCTTTCCTGCGGGCGCGCCGCTCGGGCAAGACCTCGGCGGTGTTCTTCATCGACCTCGACCGGTTCAAGTCGGTCAACGACACCTATGGCCACACCGCCGGTGACGAACTGCTGATCGCCGTCGCCGAGCGGCTGACCGAAGCCCTGCGACCGGGGGACACGCTCGCCCGCCTAGCCGGTGACGAGTTCGCGATCCTCTCCGAGGACCTCGCCAATCCGCTCCAGGCCGACACGATCCTCGCTCGCATCGACGCGGCGTTGTCGCGGCCGTTCGCGCTCTCGGGCATCGCGGTGACTGTCACCACCAGCATTGGCATCGCGTTCAGCGGCGACGGCAACGACGCCCCCGAGCAGCTGCTGCATGCGGCGGACCTGGCGATGTACCGGACCAAGCGGGCCGGCGTGGGCACGCGGCGGGTCGTCGATCTCCATGACGCGAGCGCAGCCAAACGCCTGACGCAGCTGGAGGCCGCGCTGCCCGGCGCGACCGACCGCGGCGAGCTGGAGCTCGCCTACCAGCCGATCGTCACGTCAGCCGGCGGCCGGCTCGCCGGCATCGAGGCGCTGCTGCGCTGGGCGCATCCGAGTTTGGGGCCGGTCCAGCCGACGGTGCTGATCCCGCTCGCCGAGCAGTGCGGTCAGATCCTCGAGCTGGGGCGCTGGGTGCTGACGCAGGCCTGGTCAGACCGCGCCCGGTGGCAGCGCGAACGGGCCGACGAGCTAGGCGTGTCGGTCAACGTCTCCGCGCACCAGTTGATGTCGGTCGGCTTCGCCGACACCGTTGCCCGTGTGCTCGGAGAGGCGCCGGGCAATCCCGGACTGCTGACGCTCGAGATCACCGAGAGCGTGTTCGTGCGCGACGGCGAACGCGCGCTGCTGGTGCTCAACGACCTCAAGGACATGGGCATCACGCTCGCGCTCGATGACTTCGGCACCGGTTACTCCTCGCTCGGCTACCTCAGACGATTCCCGGTCGACACCGTCAAGATCGACCGCGAGTTCGTCGCCAACCTCGGCCACGATCTGCCCAGTCGGATCATCGTCACCGCGGTGATCCAACTCGCGCACGGTCTCGGGATGACCGTCGTGTCCGAGGGCGTGGAGACAGCGGCCCAGCACGTCGAGCTCACCAAGCTCGGCTCTGACTGCTGCCAGGGCTTCTACTTCGCCCGACCGATGCCCTACTCAAGCCTCCGCGAGTTGATTGGGCCACGGGCCGACGGCGGCGCCCCGCGCTTCCCGACCCCCGCCGCGATCCCGCCGCGGGGTCGCCGCGGGGTGGCTTAGCGCAGGTCAGACTCGGGATGTCCGCTAGGCCGTGACCTGACCGAACGCCCACGCGTCCGGTCGAGCCTTCGCCAGCAGCTTGCCGGCGAGCAGGCCGGAGAAACCGGCGGTGACCGCGCCCAGGAACACGTCGGTCAGGTAATGGTTGCCGGTGGCGATCACAACGAACGAGATGAACAGCGGATACAGCAGCCACGCGACGCGGGCCGCTCGCAGCTTGACCAGCTTGGCCATCGGCAGACCGATCATGAGCGCGAAGCAGACGTGCATCGAGGGGATAGCCGCGTACAGATTCAGCAGCGCCGAACTGGGGCCGTTGTACTCGGCGGTGACGCCGGTGAACTGCTGGATCGCGTCGGTGAAGCCCCACTCGGGCATCAGCCGCGGCGGCGCCGTCGGGTACACGGCGTAGCCGACCAGCGCGACTAGCATCGCGATCATGAACATGTTGCGCACAAAGTAGAACGAGTCGTTCCGGCGCACGTAGATGAACACCAGCGCCCCGAGCGAGACCACGTAGTGGGCGTTCAGGTAGGTCCAGTCGGCGATGTCCATCAGCCAGTGCTCGTTCAGTGCCCACGCCTGCACGCTGGGTTCGATGAACACGTGCAGCGCCCGCTCGAGGTCGATCACCTTGGTCGCGTTCCACGACGCCCTGGCGACGTCGTTGCCGTCGATCAGTCCCCGCACCACCTGATATCCGACATAGGCGCCGAGGAACAGCAGCAGCTGGCGCAAGACGTCGCTCCAGCCGTGCGGCAACCATCGCGTGCTGATCGTTCTCAGATGGCGGCGCATCGGGTGATCGTATACCCAGGAATATCTGGTTCTAGTTAGCGTTCAGGGGCTCGTGCAGCGCCGCGAGGTGGCGCCGATCCGGTTCAGCGAGAAGCGCGTGGCGAGCGTCACCGACCCGGCCCGGCGCAGCGTCAGCTGGGTCCAGCGGCCGGCCGGCGCCACGCACCCCGACCCCTGGGTGAGCGCCCAGTAGGGCGTGAAGTGGACGTGCAGGAGCACCGGTCCGGGCCTTTGAGCGTGCAGGGTCAGCGAGTCGGGCCCGAGCCGCGTCAGCGACGCCACGCCGGTCGCGATCGGAGTCGGATTGGCGACCGCATAGACTCGCCAGTGGGCCGAGTGCATCACCATGTGCAGGTACGGGAGCCCCTGATCGATCAGCGCCATCTCGGCCTGCGCGGAATAGTCCAGCGGCGCGTCGGGGGCGGCAACGAAGCGGATCGCGTTGGAGTCCAGCCACGCCTCGTAGCTCGACGGGGTCAGGTGGGGGTGGTAGAAGAGCGGATTGTCGGCGATGTCCAGCTGGCGCTCCCAGCCCCGCGCAAGCGCGAAGTGCGAGGCGACCACCCAGGCCTCCCAGTGAAACCGCGTGAACGGGATCTCGACGCGAAACGGCACCAGCGCGTGGACCCCGGTGGAGCGGGCGCGCAGGAAGCGCAGCAGCGGCTGGTAGTAGCCGGTCGAGGCTGACTGATCGCCGGAGGCCGAGACGACGTCGCGCACCGGCGCCGCCCAGCCGAGGTAGAGCAGCGGCAGGATTGCCACCGCCAGCAGCGTCCGGCGCCGCTGCCACCACAGCAGCGCGCCCACCGGCGCGGCCAGGAACGTCCCCAGGCGCGCGATGTTGGAGCCGATCGGCGACGGGACCAGATAGACGACGACAGTCGCCAGGCCGTAGATCGCCAGCCCGGCGCGAAACGTCGTCGCCTCGCGCGGGAGCGTCGCCACAGCGAGCGCGACCAGCACCAGCACGGGGAGCATCGTGGCCAGGCCGAACGGCTCGGTGCCGCCCTCGGGGAAGGCCAGCGCGAGCAGCCCGACCGGGGCCAGCGCGGCCACCGCCACCGCCGTCCCGGGCAGCGCCGGGCCGATGCGCCGCGCCGAGCTCAGCCCGCCGAGGGCATAGCCGCCGGCGATCAGCGCCGCGAACAGCGCCGCCACCGGACTGCACAGCGCCGACAGCAGCGCGAGCCCGCAGGCCGGGAGCGTGGCTCCGCGGTCCAGCGCGGCGACCGCGGCGAGCGCGGGCAGCGCTCCGAACGCAAACGCCAGGCGGCCGGTGTAGAGGTCGATCGCGGTTGCCGCTCCGAACAGGATCGCCCCCAGGAACGCCCGCGATCCGAAGTGGCGCCGGGCCAGCGGCTCAAACAGCGCCGCCGTGCCCGTGGCCGCCAGGGCGCCTGCCAGCTGCGGGGTGATCAGCGCCGAGACCGCCGGGAACAGCACGCTGTACCCGACGATGTGATGGCCCGAGTACCACAGGTTGTTCCACAGGCCGAAGCCCTCGTCTCGAAACAGCTGGGCTCGGAACAGGTGGTCGGCGAGATCCAGACTGGCCGGGGAGACGATCACGTAGGTGGCCGCGAATAGGGCCGAGACCAGGGCCGGCGTCAGCCGCCGGAGCCGCTCGCGCTGGGACCGGGTCAGGCCGCGATCGTCCGCCGCCCTGGTCCGTGACGGCGACAGCGTCGTGCTCATGGCCTGTCCACGAACGCGGCGAGACGCTGCAGCAGTTCGGGGTGGTCCAGCCACGGCCAGTGTCCGGCGCCGGAAACGTGCTCGAGCGCGGCGTTCGGGATCCGGCGGGCGTAGGCGTCGGCGAACGTCCGCTGAAGCCACGGATCTTCGTCGCCCCACACGATCAGCGTCGGCTGCTCGATCGCCGCGAGCCCGAGCCCAGCGCGCTCCAGGTCGCCGGGCTGCACCGAGCGGTGCAGGCGCAGGATCGCCCGCTGGGTGCCCTGATCGAACTGCTCCCACACCGGTTGCACGCGCGCGTCGGGCCACGCCGCCGCGCTTGCTGAGGCGCCGCGCAGCGTGCGCGCCAGCACCCGGCGATTGACCGAGCCCATCAGCAGCTCGCCGATCACCGGACGGCGCCACCAACCGACGGCGCGTGGCCACCGAAACCCCTCCAGCAGCGGAACCGGGTTCATCAGCGCGAGGCCCGCCACCCGCTGGGGGTAACGCATCGCCAGCTGCAGCCCGAACGCGGCGCCCCAGCCGTGACCGACCACCACCACCCGGTCAAGCGACAGCCCACGCAGGAAGCGCTCCAGGAACTCCACGTAGGCGTCCATCGAGTAGTCGATCTGGCCGCCCTTGCCGCTGCGTCCGAAGCCGGGCAGGTCGACGGCCACGCCGCCGGTGAGCGGCAGCAGCTCGTTCCAGTCGTCCGCGCTGGTGGGGACGCTGTGCAGGAGGAGCGCCGTGGCGCCGTCGGTCGGAGCGCGGCGATAGAAGACAGGCTCGCCGGCAACTTCGATCGTGTGCTCGTCGACGCCCACGACCCGGTCGAGGATAACGTCCGGCAGGTGAGCGCGACATTGTGTCTGGGGGAGGCGCTGGTTGACCTGATCGGCGAGTCACCGGTGGCTTCGATGCGCCAGGTGGACCGCTTTGAGCCGCATTTTGGCGGGGCGACCGCCAACGTCGCGGTGTTCGCCGCGCGGGCGGGGGCGCGGATCGCGCTGGCCGGTGCGGCCGGCGACGACCGCTGGGGTCATTGGCTGCGCGACCGGCTTGACACCGAGCGAGTCCAGCGTGCTCACTTCCCGCTGGTGGCCGGCCTCGCCACGCAGCTCGCGTTCGTGGCCGTCGATCACCACGGCGAGCCCACCTATCAGCTCTACGGCGAGCTGGGGCAGCCGCTGGTCGACGCGCTCTCCGGGCGCATCGACGCGGCGGTGGACGCCGCCGCGGGCCTGTTCATCAGCTCCAACACGCTCGCCGCGGCTGGCGAGCGCAAGCTGACGATGCGCGCCCGCGAGCGCGCGCTGGAGCACGATCTTCCGGTGGTGTTCGACTGCAACCTGCGCCTGCACCGATGGTCCTCGCGGGCCGACGCCGCCGCCAGCGCGAACGCGTGCGTGCCCGGCGCGCTGCTCGTGCACGCCAACCGCGCCGAGGCGGAGCTACTCACCGGCGAGGCCGATCCCGAGCGCGCAGCGCTGGCGTTGCGCAAGGCGGGCGCCGAGCTGGTGGTGCTCACGCTCGGCTCGGGCGGCGCGATCGTGCGTGGCGCCGGTGGCCTGCACGCCGACGCCTCCGCGGGGCCGGCGCGGGTGCTGAGCACGATCGGCGCCGGGGACGCGCTCACCGGCACGCTGCTCGCGCGGCTGGCGTTGAGCGGCTTCTATCCGGCGGCCGCGGCGGCGGCGCTCGACGAGGCGGTGGCGGCAGGGGCCGCGGCGTGCGAACACTGGGGCGCGCTTGACTGACACCGAGTTCAAGCGGCCCACGGCGGCGCGGGTGCGCCGGATCCGCGAACGATTGCGGCTCGTCTACGGCACCCCCGGGTCGCAGCCGCACGGCGATCCGCTGGCCGAGCTCGTGCTGACGGTGCTGTCGCAGGCGACCAACGACCGCAACCGCGACGTCGCCTACTTCCGCCTCCGCGACCGCTTCGCCGGCTGGGAGGCGGTGCGCGACGCGCCGGTCGACGAGATCGAGGCGGCGATCCGCCCCGGCGGAATCTCCAAGATCAAATCGGCTCGGATCAGGTCGATCCTGCAGGCGATCTCCGAAACGTCGCCCGAGCGCGAGCTGGCGCTGGACTGGCTGGCCCAGCTCCCGGTGCCCGAGGCCCAAGCGTACCTGACCGGCCTGCCCGGCGTGGGGCGCAAGACCGCCGCCTGCGTCCTGTTGTTCGCGCTCGGGATGCGCGACATCCCGGTCGACACACACGTGTCGCGCGTCGGCACCCGGCTGGGGCTGTTCCGGCCCCGGGCGCCGTTTGTGGAGATGCACGACGAGATGCTGGCGCTGACGCCGCCGGGGGCCGAGCTGGAACTGCATATGAACCTGCTGCACCATGGGCGGCGGACGTGTCACGCGCGGCGTCCGGAGTGCGACGATTGCGCGCTGGTGCGCAGCTGTCCGAGTGCCCACGCGTTCTAGAGCCATGCACGTATGCGCGCCTGAGTTCCACCCCGCGGGGGGGCGTGCTTATTGAGCCCTGGCTGCCGGGCGGCGACGCGCCGCGGCTCCATAAGCACGCTGTACGTGCTTATTCGACCGCGCGGTCGCGCCCGGCGCCATGCACTACCGGATAAGCACGGGTCCCCGGGGTGGCGGTCGGGGCGGTCGGGGCTGTCCGGGTGTCGGGGCGTCGGGGCGTCGGGGTGGCGGGGTGGCGGGAATCCCCACGGATCGAGGCCGCTGAGGAGCCGGGAGCACTTTTACTCGCTGTGGCGCGTGAACTACCACCACGCGTCGATGCGAACCCTCGTGCGGGCTATTACCGCCGTGCTGGGGCTGGCGCTCGGGGGTAGGGCCAGAAGGCCGACCACTTCAGATCTGCTACATTCCCGCTTAGATTTTTGCAACCGCTGAGGAGTAGACAACAACATGGGTAAAACGATCGGAATCGACCTCGGGACGACCAACTCCTGTATGGCCGTGCTCGAAGGTGGCGAACCGACGGTGATCGAGAACGCCGAGGGTGGCCGCACGACTCCTTCAGTCGTGGCGTTCACGCAATCCGGCGAGCGACTCGTAGGCACCGTCGCCAAGCGCCAGGCAGTCACCAATCCGCAGAACACGATCTTCTCGATCAAGCGCTTCATGGGCCGCAAGGAGGCCGAGGTGCGCGAGGAGGAGTCGATCGTGCCGTACAAGGTCGTATCGGGCTCTGGCGGCGACGCGCGCGTCGAGGCGGCCGGCAACCAGTACTCGCCGCCGGAGATCTCGGCGATGATCCTCGGCAAGCTCAAGGCCGACGCCGAGGCCTACCTGGGCGAGACGGTGGACTCCGCCGTGATCACCGTCCCGGCGTACTTCAACGATGATCAGCGCCAGGCGACCAAGGATGCCGGCAAGGTCGCCGGACTGGACGTCAAGCGGATCATCAACGAGCCGACGGCCGCCTCGCTGGCCTACGGTCTGGACAAGGAAGCAGACCAGACGATCCTCATCTTCGACCTCGGCGGCGGCACGTTCGACGTGTCGGTGCTGGAGATCGGCGACGGCGTGTTCGAGGTCAAGGCGACCGCCGGTGATAACCACCTCGGCGGCGACAACTTCGATAAGGCGCTGGTCGACTGGTTGGTCGCTGAATTCAAGAAGTCGCAGGGCATTGATCTCAGCGCCGACCCGATGGCGCTGCAGCGGCTCTACGAGGCCGCCGAGAAGGCCAAGATCGAGCTCTCGACGACTCAAGAGACGCAGATCAACCTGCCGTTCATCACGGCCGACTCGTCCGGACCCAAGCACCTGGACATGCGCCTCACGCGCGCCAAGCTCAACGAGCTCACCGCGACGCTGCTGGACCGCACGGTCGCGCCGGTGCGCCAGGCGCTCGAGGATGCCAAGGAGAAGGGCGCCGCGACGATCGACCACGTGGTCCTCGTCGGCGGTATGACGCGCATGCCCGCCGTGCAGGAGAAGGTCAAGGAGCAGACCGGCAAGGAGCCGCATCGCGGAGTCAACCCCGATGAGGTCGTGGCTGTCGGTGCCGCGATCCAGGCGGGCGTGCTGGCCGGCGACGTCAAGGACGTGCTGCTGCTCGACGTCACCCCGCTGACCCTCGGCATCGAGACCAAGGGCGGCGTGATGACCAAGCTGATCGAGCGCAACACGACGATCCCGACGCGCAAGTCAGAGGTCTTCTCGACCGCTGAGGACAACCAGCCGTCGGTGGAGATCCACGTGCTGCAGGGCGAGCGCGAGATGGCGACCTACAACAAGTCGCTGGGTAAGTTCCAGCTCACCGGCATTCCGCCGGCGCCACGCGGGATTCCGCAGATCGAGGTCGCGTTCGACATCGACGCCAACGGCATCCTCAACGTGTCCGCCAAGGACCTGGGCACGAGCAAGGAGCAGAAGATCGAGATCAAGGCAGGCTCCGGCCTGTCTGACGACGAGATCAAGCGGATGGTGACTGACGCCGAGTCCCACGCCGAGGACGACAAGCGCCAGCGCGAGCTCGCCGAGGCGCGCAACAACGCCGAGAACGCGGCCTATCAGGCCGAGCGCCAGCTGACCGAGCTGAGCGAGTCGATCGATGCGTCCTCTAAGGAGGAGATCGAGGCGGCGATCAAGGAAGTGCGCGCGGCGCTCACCTCCGAGGACGCGGCCGATCTCAACGCCAAGACCGAGGCGCTGCAGTCGGCGTTCCACAAGGTCTCTGAGGCGATGTACCAGCGCGCCCAGGCGCAGGCCGCGGAGAGCGGACCCGACGGCAGCGGTGAGAACGGCGCTTCCTCGTCAAACGGCGGAACCGCCGACGAGGAGGACGTGGTCGACGACGAGGTCGTGGACGAGGGGAAGTAGCCCCATGAATCCCGATCCCACCAACGCGCCTCCGCAGGCGCCTGAGGCCGAGCTGCCTCAGGCGCCGCCCGGCGCGCCGGAGGGCCACGACGCCGCGGTCCCCGATCCCGCGCCGGAGGGCCACCACGCCGCGGTCTCCGAGCCCGCGCCGGAGGCCGACGAGGTCATCGAGACCGATGAGCGGGCCGAACCGGCGGAGGCGTTCGCGCTGGCCGGCGAGGAGCTCAAGGCGCTGACGAGCAAGGCCGCGAAGGCCGACGAGTACCTGCAGCTGGCGCAGCGGACCCAGGCCGACTTTGAGAACTACCGCCGGCGAGCGGCCCGCGAGTCGGCGCTGGCCCAGGAGCGCGGTGCCGCCAAGCTGGCGCAGGCGCTGCTGCCGGCCGTCGACAACCTGGAGCGGGCGCTGGCCCACGCTCCGGCGTCGGACCCCGCCGACGACGGCGGGTTCATCGCGGGCCTCAAGCACGTGCACTCCGACGTCGTCGCGGCGCTGCAGAAGGCCGGGATCGAGCGCTACTCCCCCGAGGGCGAGCCGTTCGATCCGACGCTGCACGAGGCGGTCGCCCAGCAGCCCGTGGAGGGCTACGAGCCCGGCACGATCGTCGAGGTGTTCCAGCGCGGCTATCGGATGGGCGACAGCGTCGTGCGCCCCGCGCGCGTGGTCGTCGCCGGGTAGTCGAGCATGGCTGACCGGCCGGACTACTACAAGACCCTCGGAGTCGGCAAGAACGCCTCCGACGAGGGGATCAAGAAGGCCTATCGCAAGCTGGCGCGCCAGTATCACCCGGACCGCAACCAGGGCGACAAGCAGGCCGAGTCGCGTTTCAAGGAGATCTCCCAGGCCCACGATGTCCTGTCTGACAGCGACAAGCGCAAGGCCTATGACCGCAGCGGGATGCTCGGCGGCTTCGGGGGGCCGGGCGGCTTCGATGCGGGCTCGTTCAGCGGCGGCTTCGGCGACATCCTGTCTGACCTGTTCGGCAAGAGCGGCGGCGCGCGCGGCAACGCGGGGGGCGTGCGCAGCGGGCCGCGACAGCGCCCAGCCCGCGGTCGCGACCTGGAGACCGAGACCTCGCTGAGCTTTGAGCAGGCGGTCAACGGCACCCAGATGTCGCTGGCCGTTCCGACCTCGCAGGCGTGCCCGACGTGCCACGGCTCGGGCGCCAAGCCGGGCAGCACCCCGCGCGTGTGCCCGGTCTGCAACGGCCGCGGAATGGAGGCGCAGAGTCAGGGCATCTTCTCGATGTCGCAGCCGTGCTCCAACTGCCACGGCTCCGGCACCGTGATCGACGACCCGTGTCCCACCTGCCAGGGCTCAGGCGCGCAGCGCTCGGTGCGGCGAATGCGCGTCAACATCCCTGCCGGCGTACGCGACGGCAGCCGCATCCGTGTCGCCGGTAAGGGCGAGCCCGGGCTGCGCGGCGCCGATCCCGGTGACCTGTACGTGATCACCCGCGTGACCGAGTCCCCGGTGTTCAAGCGCAACGGCGACAACCTCGAGGTCGAGGTGCCGCTGACGATTCCCGAGGCGCTGCGGGGCGCGGTGATCGAGGTGCCGACGCTGAGCGGCTCCAAGCGCCTGCGAGTGTCGGCCGGGACCCGGCACGGCACCGTTCAGCGGCTGCGCGGCGAGGGTCCGGCGCGGCTGGGCGCCAAGGGCCGCGGCGACATCCACTATCGCTTCGTGCTCGACGTCCCGGCCTCGCTGTCGCCCGAGCAGTCCGAGGCGGTCGACAAGCTGTCAGCGGTCATGAACGGCAATCCGCGCGAGCGGCTGTTCACCGCCGCGGCCGCGGACCGCGAACCCGAACCGGCGCAGCCCCGCTCGTGATGTCCGCCCGGCGCATCCGCACCACCACCCGCGTCGAGGTCTCCTCTGACCGCGGCGTGTTCATGATCTCGGTCGCGGCCGAGCTGGCGGAGATGCATCCACAGACGCTGCGCATGTACGAGTCGCGCGGGCTGATCGAGCCTCAGCGCTCGGCCAAGGGCACTCGCCTGTACTCCCACAAGGACGTTGACCGGCTGCGTCGCATCCAGGAGATGACCGCCGAGCTGGGGATGAACCTGGCCGGGGTGGAGCGGGTGTTCGAGCTCGAGCTGCAGCTGGAATCGATGAGCCGCCGGGTCGCGAGCCTGGAGAAGCGCGCCGCCGAGCTTGGGGCCGAGGTGCAGCGCCTGGAGCAGCTTCGCCGCGAGTTGCGCGCCGAGATCGTGCCCTACACCGGAGGCGGGCCGCTCGTGCGCCGCAGCGACTGCGCGCCGTTGGGCCGCCCTGGACCCAGATGAGCCCCCGGGTGGACTTGACGAGGGAACGAAAGGTGAGTATGTCGCAAAAGCTAAGCAACCCCGCTACCGTTTTATGGTGCGTATGGCCTTAGGCAGAGGCTCAGCCGGCGGGGACGGTCGATCCGGAGTGGACGGCGCCGCGTCGGCGCCGGGAGCACCCGTCTCGCGCGTCTCACCCATCCCCCGCGTCTCGCGGGCGAGCCTGCTGGCCCGCGTCGGTCTCGGCCTGGGCGCCGTCACGGCGGGCGCCGCGGCGGCTCGTGGTCTGGCGACGGCGAGCGGTGCCGCCGGCGGAGCGGGACGCGATCGCGTGGTGCTGGAGTTCGCGCTCGAGCTCGAGCAGCTGCAGGCGGCGTTCTACTCACAAGCGCTGGGCTCGGGCAAGCTGAGCGGTGAGGCGCACCAGTTCGCCCAGCTGGTCGGATCTGAGGAGCAGGCGCACCTGCGCTACCTGCACCGGGCGCTGGGTTCCGAGCCCAGTCCCCCGCGCTATGACTTCGGTGGCGCGTTCAGCGATCAGGAGTCGTTCCTGGCCACGGCCGTGATGCTCGAGGACACGGGCCTGGCCAGTTACAACGGTCAGGCGGAGAACGTCAGCCCGCGGCTTCTGGGGCAGGTCGCCCGGGTGATCTTGGTGGAGGCGCGGCACTCTGCCTGGGCGAGATCGCTCGCGGGCCGCCAGCCGGCGCCGGTGGCGGCCGACGTCCCGATCGGCGCGACACAGGCGCGCGCCGCCCTGAGGAGGTTCGTCGCATGAGCGGTTCGGGGGATCAGTTTCGTGGCGCGGGCCTGGGGGATTTCGCTACCGACGGCGCACTGAGCGAGGCGCTCGATCGGTTGCCGACGCGATCGGGGTTCCTGGCCCGCGGCTGCGCCGCCGGAGGCGCGGTGCTGTTCGGCGCGCTGGGGCTGCGCACGTCCACGGCCGCCGCGCGGCAGGACCCCGGCGACGTGGCGATCCTGAACTTCGCGCTGACGCTGGAGTACCTGCAGGCGGCGTTCTACACCGAGGCCGAGCGCGTCGGAGCGCTCCGCGGACCGCTGGCCGACCAGGCACGGGTGGTCGGCGCGCACGAGCGCGCGCACGTGCGGGGCTTTCAGGCCGCATTGGGATCGGCCGCGGTCAAGCGGCCGACGTTCAACTTCCACGGCACCACCGATTCGGCGTCGAGCTTCCGCGCAACGGCAGTCGCGTTCGAGGACCTCGCCGTCGGCGCCTACAAGGAGCAGTTGCCGAAGATCCGGTCGAGGGGGTACCTCGCGACGGCGGTGGCGATCCATTCCGTCGAGGCGCGGCACGCGGCCTGGATCAGACGGCTGGCGAAGATCGTGCCGGCGCCGAACGCGTTTGACGAGCCGCTGAGCGACGCCGAGGTTGTCAAGCTGGTCAGCTCGACCCACTTCGTCAGCCGGGGCTCGCTGGTGACCAGCGGTCACCACAAGCCGGGGTTCACCGGCTAGTGAACGACCACGAGCGATGCGGGCGTTGCGGCGCGTGATCGCGCGACCGGGCGCGCGGCTGACCGCAGGCGTGCTCGTCGCCTGCGGGGCGATCGGCGCGGGCCTGGTGCCGTTGCTGGGCTCGAGCCCCGGCCGCTCGCGGGCGCGGTCATCGCGGACGGCGCAGGCCTCGGGGACGCCGGTGCTGCCGGCTCCGGCCCCGGGGTTCGCGATCCCCAAGCCGTCGGGGCTCGCCGATCCGACCGGCGAGACGCGCTGGGCGCCCGTGCTGCACTCGTCGGCGGTGAGACTTGCGCCGAGTGCCTCCAGCCCGGTCGTCAACCAGGTGTCGACGGTCACCCCCGAGGGCACCGCGAACCTGATCGTCGCCACCGCCGAGCTCACACGTGACCGGGTCACCTGGGTGCGCGCGAGCCTGCCGTCGCTGACCGGCCGTGGCGCCGAGGGCTGGCTTCCCCGCAGCTCGCTGGGCGGCTGGTCGTTTGTCAACACGCGGCTGGTCATCGACCGCCGGCGCCTGACGCTGACGCTGTATCGCGGTTCGCGCGCGATCTTCAGCGCACGGGTCGGGATCGGGACGGCGACCAACCCCACCCCGGCCGGCAGCTTCTACGTGCGCGACCGGCTCACGTCGTTCGCCAGCCCCGAGTACGGACCGCTGGCCTTCGGGACCAGCGCCCGTGCCCCGTATCTCACCGGCTGGCCCGACGGCGGGTACATCGGCATCCACGGAACCGACCAGCCGGGGTTGATCCCGGGTCGTATCTCCCACGGCTGCATTCGGCTCACCGATCCGAAGATCCGCCGCCTCGGGCAGCTGCTGGCCGTCGGAACCCCGGTGATCGTCTCATGACACCTGTCCTCACCCGGAGCGCGCTGCCGAGCCGCTCACGCCGTTCGCGCCGGACGCTGGTGGTGGGCTGCGCGGTCCTCGCGGCAGTGCTGGCGGTCGACGCGCTGGCGGCGGCCACCTCGTCCGCGCGCAACCCGAAACCTCCCGACGGCGGCCTGCTGCATCGCTTCCCGCTCGGCAGTCAGACCCTGTGCTGCCAGACCGGGACCGGTGCGACCGCCCCGACGACGACCGCCCCGACGACGGCCGCCCCAACGACCACGACTCCGAGGACGACCACGACCCCGACGACGACCACCACTCCGACGACGGCGACCCCGACCGCGACGACCCCGCCGGCAACCACCCAGCGCCGGACACCCACGACCCGGAGCCACGGTGGGAGCGGGATCTCGGGACTGCTGTTGATCGTGATCGTCTGCGTCGTGCTGGCCCTGGCGTTGGTCGGCGTTCGGCGATGGGGCCGCCGCGAATCCCCGGTGACCGAGCCGGCGCCGGCCCCGGACGTCCCGCGCGCCGCCGCACCCGCCGCGCCGCAACCGCAACCGGAACCGGAACCAGAACCGGCCCCGGAACCCGAGCCTGCGCCGATGCCCGCGCTCGCGCCGGAGCCCGTGCTGGCGTCCGAACCCGAGCTTGAGGTGCAAGACCCCGACGCGGCGTTGCAAGTGGCGTTGGAGCTGCACCACGAGGGCGATCCGGAGGCTGCGGTTGCCGCCTATCGTCAAGCCGAGGCGAGCGGCAGCCCTGAGGCGGCGTTCAACCTCGGCGTGCTGCTCTACGAGGGCGGGGATCTCGAGGGTGCCGAGGAGGCGTGGCGGCGAGCGCTCGATCATCACCACGCGCGGGCGGCCACGAATCTCGGTTTCCTGCTGGCTCAGCGGGGCGACGCCGAGCGGGCCCGCGAGGCCTACGCCGTCGGCGAGCGCTGGGGTGACCCCGTCGCCGCCAGGCTCGCCGCGGAGCTGCCGGCGGCGGACCGCAGCAAGCGTTAGCGTCCCCGAAGGGCAGCCCTGATCGCCCGCTGCCCGGCGTGCGCGCCCATGGCACTGCAGTCGCGTGTCGGTTCGGTGTGCAACGATCTACCGCTCTAGCGTGCAGTGGGCCGCGGCGGGAGCGACGGTCAGCTGCGCGAGTGCATCGTTCAGGGAGCAAGCGAGGGCGTGTCGATGAGGAACTGGGGATTCGGTCGCGCTGTCATCTTGATTGCGACCTGTGCCGTGGCGGGACTGTCGCTGACCACCTCGCCGGCGCTGGCCGCGGGGGAGGGGGGCGAAGGGGGAGGAATCGGCCCCGCACCATCGGGCTACGGGATGTCGCTGGTGGTGCCCGTCCACACACACAAA
>JBPCPC010000099.1:0-20324 GCA_050999585.1 Solirubrobacteraceae bacterium
GGCCTTAGGTGCGGGGAACCATCGCCTCACACCCACACCGCTCGCGAACCCCCATCCTTTGGGACGGATGTGGTGTTTATGTAACGACTCGGGGCGCCAGCCTCGAGATCGTTGCCGTATTGCGCGACCACGCAGCGGATGTCAAGCAGCGCCCCCACCCAACAAAGACCCGAACCCGATCCATCGCTGCTTGATCATCCGAGGCGGGGCGCGCTACAAGCTAGACCGACCACCACCACCGCCACCGGACCTAGCAATAACTACGCCCGCCGGAACGCCCGCACCGACAGCGGCACGAACACGAGCAGCAGGCCGACGAGCCAGGCCAGCGTCCCCAGCGCGTCCCCGTGACCGATCATCAGCGCGCGGGCGGCGTTAACGGTCTGGGTGACGGGGTTGACGTCGGCGAACGCGCGCACGGCTCCGGGCATCGATTTGGTGGGGACGAACGCCGACGAGGCCAAGGTGAGCGGGAAGATCCAGATGAAGCGGCAGATTGGGCCGTCTCAAGGGTCGCGAACGGTCAGCCCGACGAACGCGCTGATCCACGAGAACGTATACGAGAAGCCGAGGACGAGGACCAGCGCGAGCGCGAGCTCGTAGACCGGCTGGCTGGGGCGGAACCCGACCGCGAGACCGACCGCGAGCATCACGATCAGCGTCATCACGTTCATCACCATGTCGGCGGCGGTCCGCCCTAGCAGCACCGCCGAACGGGCGATCGGCAGCGAGCGGAAGCGATCCACGACGCCGGCCTTGATGTCCTCGGTGATTCCCAGGCCGGTGACCAGGGACCCAAAGATCGCGGTCTGGACGATGATCCCGGGCAGCAGGAAGTCGACGTACTGCACGCTGCCGGTTTTGATCGCGCCGCCGAACACGTAGCGAAACAGCAGCACGAAGATCACCGGCTGCACGAACGAGAACACGATGTAGGTCGGCCGGCGCAGCGTCTTGCGCAGTTGGCGGGCGGCCATCACGCGGCTGTCGGCGAGCGTCTCTGAGAGGGTCAGGCGAGCACGCGATTGCGGGGCCGGCGCGTAGGTGGTCATGCGCCCTCGTGGACGGTTGGCGGATCAGCCTGAGCGCGGCGTCCGGTGAGCGACAGGAACACGTCGTCGAGGCTCGGCTGCTGCAGTTCGATCGTGGCGATCGGCAAGCGCCGGGCATCAAGGCGGCGCAGCGCCTCGGCCGCGGCGCCGGGGTCGGTGACGGCGAGCCGGATCTCGCCGACCGTGGCGTCGATCGTCGGCTGGTCGCGGCGCGGCGAGGTCGGCGATGATCGCGGCGGCGTCGGCGGCGCGGGCCGGGTCGCTCACGCGCATCGTGAGCATGTCGGTGCCGATCGTCGCCTTGAGCTCCGCGGCGGTGCCCTGCGCCGCGATCCGGCCCTGATCGACGACCGCGATCCGCTGGGCCAGCCGGTCGGCCTCCTCGAGGTACTGGGTCGTCAGCAGCACGGTCGTGCCCTCGCGCCGCAGCTCTGAGACGATGCTCCACAGCTCCTGGCGCGAGCGCGGGTCAAGCCCGGTGGTGGGTTCGTCGAGCAACAGCAGTGGCGGCCGGCCGACGAGGCTCGCGCCGAGATCGAGTCGGCGCCGCATCCCGCCGGAGTAGGTCGACACGCGGCGATCGGCCGCGTCAGCGAGCTCGAAGCGCTCGAGCACCTCGCCCGAGCGCGCGCGAGCCTCGGCGCCCGGGAGCCGGTAGAGCCGGCCGACCATCTCGAGATTCTCGCGGCCGGTCAGCTCCTCGTCGACGGCGGCGAACTGGCCGGCCAGTCCGATCAGCCGCCGCACGGCAAGCGGCTCGGCGACGACATCGTGTCCGAATACGGTGGCCTGGCCAGCGTTGGGGGCCAGCAACGTCGCCAGCACGCGGACCAGCGTCGTCTTCCCGGCTCCGTTGGGCCCCAGCAGACCGAACACTGTGCCGGCCTGGACCACGAGGTCGAGGCCGTCGAGGGCGACCACCTGCTTGAAGGACTTCACCAGCCCCTGGACCTCGACCGCCCCCGGCGCGCAGTCAGCCATCTCCCCTCCCTCTCATCCTGGTTCGCTTGTACTCCTGCCACTCGTCCCACAGCGCCGGCAACCGCGACTGCCACCAGGCGTAGAACACGTCCAGCTCCTCCAGGCGGGCGCGACGGCCGGCCGGCTCGCCGGCCAGCGCCTCGAGGCCCTGGGCCAGCACCGCGCGGGCGGACTCATTGGACGCCTGATCGCGGACCTGGTCATCCCACGCCTCAGGCCGGATCCGGAACCGGTCGGCCCGCTCTCCCCGGATATGCAGCCGGTCGACCAGCTTGCCACGGACCAGCATCCCGGTGGCCCCGCTGATCGAGCCCTTGCTGGCATCCAGCTCCTGGGCCAGTTCGGCCGCGGTCTGCTCAACCGGATCGCAGACCAGCAGCCAGCCCAGCACGCGGCCGGTCATCTGCGGCATCGCGTAGGACTTCGCCATCCACACGCCCATCGCATCGACGAACTTCCACAGCTCCTCATCCATTACGTTCAGAGCTTACTGAACGTTCCAGATGACCGCAACTCGAGTTCTTCGTCCGGGTGCCCCCGGGGGCCAGCACTCCGACCGCCGCGGCCAAGAACGAGCCCAAGCGGTGCGGCTAACCCACGAGCCCGGCGTCGGGCAGCAGGTTCTTGAGCTCGCGCAGCACGACCGGGAGCGTCGTCATGTCATACGTCCGCGATGCCCTGACATCGGCCAGCACCTCCGCCGCCCGCGCGACCGTCGACGCGTTGGCGTCCAGCCACGCCTCGAGCGCGGGGACCGCGTCGTCCGCCCCGGCCGCGAGCACATCGCGGGTGAGCGCGCGGTGCAGCGCGTAGAGGTCGTCGCGCAACGCCGAGCGGGCGAGCGCCTGCCAGCGATCGTCGCGGGCCAGCTCAAGGATCCGGTCGCGCAGCCAGTCCAATCCGAGACGGGAACCGATCCCGAAGTACGCCGCCATCACCACCGCTTGCGGGCTCCCGGTGGCCGATCCGTCCTCGACGATGTCAAACACCGACAGCAGCGAGGGCATGCTCGCCACGCGCTGCGCCAGCCCGGGCGGCACCCCGGCGGCGGCCAGCTCCACCAGGCGCTCCTGGTAGGACTCGCCGTCCCGGCCGACGAGCACGCCCGGCAGCGCCTGCGCGAGCACCCGCGCGCCCTCGGCGAAGCGGCCGGTGGTGACGGCGACGTCGATCGCATCCCGCGCCAGCGAGCGCACCAGCCAGCGCGCCGCGCGCTCCACCAGCCGCCGGCCCTCGAGCAACATCGACAGCTGCGTGCCGGCCTCGACGTCGTTATCGAGCGCCTCGACGTCGGACCAGAACTCGCGCATCGCAAACACCTCGCGCGCGACCGCATAGGCGCGCGCCAGCTGCGGCGGGCTCGCGCCGGTCTCCTCTCCGAGCCGGAAGGCGAACGTCACCCCCGCGCGGTCGACGAGCTGGTTGGCGACGATCGTGGCGATCAGCTCCCGGCGCAGGCGATGCTCGCGCATCTGCGGTGCGTAGCGCTCGGGCAGCGGCGGCGGGAAGTAGCGCTCAAGGTCGGCGACGAGGTACGGGTCCTCGGGCAGATCGGACTCCAGCAGCTGCTCGTGGAGGTGGATCTTGGAGTAGGCCATCACCGTCGCCAGCTCCGGCGCGGTGAGGCCGCGGCGGTCGGCACGTCGCGCGGCCAGCGTCCCCTCCGACGGCAGGAACTCGAGCTCCCGATCCAGCGAGGCGACCTGCTCCAGATGGCGAATCAGTCGCGCGTGCACCTCGATCATCGGGGTGGCCTGCGCGAGCGCGAGGCTCATCGCCTGGGTCTGGGTGTAACTGCCGTCGAGTACCCCCTCGGCCACGGCGTCAGTCATCTGGCGCAGCAGCTCATTGCGCTCGGGGTCGGTCATCTCGCCCGCCGCGGTGAGTTGGCCGAGCAGGATCTTGATGTTGACCTCGTGGTCTGAGCAGTTGACCCCGGCGACGTTGTCGATCGCGTCGGTGTTGATCCGGCCGCCAACGTTCTCGGGTCCGCCGCGCAGCGCGTACTCGATCCGCCCGCGCTGGGTGAGGCCGAGGTTGCCACCCTCGCCGACCACCCGGCAACGCAGCTGCGCACCGTCGACGCGGACCGGATCGTTGGCGCGATCGCCGGCATCGCGCTGGCTCTCGGTCTGCGCCTTGACATAGGTGCCGACGCCGCCGTTGAACAGCAGGTCGACCGGCGCGCGCAGCAACTGGGCGATCAGCTCGTTCGGGGCCAGGCCGTCGGCCTCGATCCCCAGCGCCGCGCCGACCTCGGGGGTGATCGCGATCGCCTTGCTGGAGCGCGAGTGCACGCCGCCACCGGCGGAGATGACCGAACGATCGTAGTCATCCCAGCCCGAGCGCGGGAGCTCGAACAGTCGCCGGCGTTCCGCGAAGCTGGCCGCCGGATCCGGATTGGGATCCAGGAACACGTGAGCGTGGTTGAACGCCGCCAGCAAGCGGGTGTGCGGCGAGCGCAGCATCGCGTTGCCGAACACGTCGCCGGACATGTCGCCGACCGCGACCACGGTGAACTGCTCGCGTCCGACGTCGGTACCCAGCTCGCGGAAGTGACGCTTGACCGACTCCCACGCGCCGCGGGCGGTGATCCCCATCTGCTTGTGGTCGTAGCCGTGCGAGCCGCCGGAGGCGAACCCGTCGCCGAGCCAGAAGCCGTAGCCGGCTGCGACCTCGTTGGCGATGTCCGAGAACGCCGCCGTGCCCTTGTCAGCGGCCACCACCAGGTAGGGGTCGTCGTCGTCATAGCGCACCACGCGCTCGGGGCCGACGACGCGATCGCCGACGTAGTTGTCGGTCAGGTCCAGCAGGCCGCTGAGGAACGTGCGGTAGCAGGTGATCCCCTCCTGCAGCAGCGCCGGCCCTCCGCCGCGCGTGGGCGGGCGCTTGACCACGAACCCGCCCTTGGAGCCGACGGGCACGATCAGGGCGTTCTTGACCATCTGGGCCTTCATCAGGCCGAGCACCTCGGTGCGGAAGTCCTCGCGCCGGTCTGACCAGCGCAGCCCCCCGCGCGCGACCTTGCCGCCACGCAGATGGACGCCCTCCACGCGCGGCGAGTACACGAAGATCTCATACCGCGGGCGCGGCAGCGGGAGGAACTCGAGGTGCGTCGGATCGAGCTTGAACGACAGGTAGTTGACGCTGCCGGCCCCCAAACCCGCCCGCCCCGGCTCGCGCCGGTAGTAGTTCGTGCGCAGCATCGCCCCCATCACCGCCAGGAAGCTGCGCAGGATCCGGTCGGCATCGAGGCTCTGAACCGTGTCGATCGCTGCGCGCAGCTCGTCCGCGATCTGTGCCGCGGCGGCGTCATCGTGGGCGTCGGGATCAAATCGCGCTGCGAACAGGGCCACCGCGTGGCGCGCGATCTCCGGGTTGTCCAGCAGCGTCTGGATCATGTACGCGTCAGAGAACGCGACCGCTGCCTGGCGCAGGTAGCGCAGCACGGCGCGCACGATCGTGACCTCGCGGCCGGTGAGCCCGGCGCGCATCACCAGCCCGTTGAGCCGGTCGTCCTCGAGCTCGCCCGACCAGGCGCCCAGGAACGCCGCCCCAAACTCGTCGCCGGCGCGGTCGAGGTCCTCGGGATCAACCCGCAACCCGAAGTCATAGACCCAGACTGGGTCTGAGGCGGCGGGACGGATCTGATACGGGCGCTCGTCGACCACGGTGGCGCCCATGTGCTCGAACTTGGGCACCACATCCGACAGCGACACCTGGGCGACGCTCAGCAGCTTGGCGCGCACCAGCTGCTCGGGATCTCCGCGACGCCGGTAGACGCTGATCACCGCTCGGCCAGACGGGTCGGTCTCCCCCCCTCGGTCGGTCTCCCCGCGGCCGCGCAGCCGATCGATCAGCGCGATGTCGGCGACGGCCATCGCCGCATCGCAGTCGGCGCGGTATCCGGCCGGGAACGCCGCTCGGTAGCGCGCGAACAGCTCCAGCCCGCGCGGCTGGCCGTGGCGAGCGATCAGCGCCGCCCGCAGATCGTCGGTCCAGGCACGGGTGTCACGCGCGATGCGCGCCTCGATCGCGGCCACGTCGTAGCCGGGCGCGACGCCGTCGGGACAGTGGACGACGTAATCGACGCGGACGATCACCGACTCCGAGAGCTGCAGGCGCCAGTCGACCTGGTCGCCTCCGAACGCCTCGGCGAGGATCCGCCCGGCGAGCAGCCGGTTCTCAGTGTTGAAGCGATCGCGCGGCAGGCACAGCGTGCAGGCCACGAACCGGTCTAACCTGTCCGGGCAGACGAACAGGCGAACCCGCTGGCGCTCGCCGAGCCCGAGGATCCCGATCGAGATCTCAAACAGGTCGCCGGGGTCGATCTGCACCAGCAGGTCGCGGGGCAGCGACTCGAGGATGTCGAATAGTCCCTTGGCATCGTGGCTGTCGTCGGGGAAACCGGCGTGCGCCATCACGTAATCGACCTTGTCGCGCAGCAGCGGTATCTCGCGCGGGCTGGTCCGGTAGGCAATCGTCGAGTACAGCCCGAGGAAGCGGCGCTCCCCGATCACCCGGCCGTCGGGCGCGAACTGCTTGACGCCGACGTAATCCAGGTATGCCGGGCGGTGCACGGTGGCCCGCGAGTTGGCCTTGGTGAGGACGAGTGGATGGGACGACAGCGCCTCCTGCAGCGCCCGTCCCGCCAGGCGTTTGACCGGCGCCGGCGAGGCGCCGCGCAGGATCCCGAGCCCGGTGCCCTCCACGGTGCTCAGCTCGCCGGGATCCTCGGCGGACCCGAGCCGGTACTCGCGGTAGCCCAGGAAGGTGAAGTGCTCGTCGGCCAGCCACGCCAGGAACGCCTGCGCCTCGGCGAGTTCGCGCGCCTCGCACGGGGGCGCCTGGCGGCGTAGTTCGGTCGCCAGCGTGGTCGTGCGGGCGCGCATCGCGCCCCAGTCCTCGACCGCGGCCCGGACCTCCTCCAGCACGAGCTCGATCCCGGCGTGCAGCACCGCCAGGCGGTCGGGGTCAGACTGGCGCGAGACCTCGGCGTGGATCACCGACTCGGCCTGGACGCCGACCGCGGTCGCGCCCGGTGCGAGCACCTCCTCCAGTTCCCCTCCCGGTTCGCGCACGACCCGCAGCACGGGGTGCACGATCAGCTCGATCCCGTAACCCTGCCGGCTGAGCTCCATCGTCACCGAATCGACCAGGAACGGCATGTCGTCGCTGACGATCTCAATCGCGGTGTAGGGCGAGCCCCAGCCGTCGCGCTCGGGATCGGGGTTGTAGACGTTGACCTTGGCCTCCCCCAAAGCGCGGTACTGCGCGAGGCGCCAGTGAGCGACGATCGCGCCGGCGAGATCGTCGGAGCGGCGGTCGGTCAGGTCCTTGGCCGGGACCCAGTGGTAGTACTGGCGCACGAACTCGCGGTAGGCGGCCTGGGCCTCGTCCGCCAGGCGGGCGCTGACGGTGCGGTTCAGCGCGTCGATCAGATCCAGCTCGAGGTCGTCGGCCCTCACGGCCATCGCCACACCTCCTCTCGTCCAATCACGTCCCGCAGCATCAGCAACGCTACATGGACAGAGCGGCCCGCGCAGCCGCTGACGGCCGGCTGTCACCCTGTGGTAGCTGATGAGTGACGACCCGATCCTCCCCGAGTGGCCGGTCGGAACCGTGGCGATCCTGGTCACCAGCGGCGAACGACCCCATGCGATCCCAGTTTCGGCGCTGCTGCGCGCCGGTCCGCGGCTGGTCCTGGTCGGGCTGGCCGACCACCGCGAGTCGCTGACCCGCCTGCGCGCCCGTCCGGAGATCACGCTCGCGATCTGTGCCCAGCGGCTGGCGATCAGCGTCGACGGGCGCGCCCGGGTGCTGGAGCAGGCCCTGGTCGAGGGCGTCGCGGCGGTCGCCGTCGACGTGCTGGCGATCCACGATCACGACCGCCCGACGTTTGCGATCCATGAGGGCGTGGAATGGGAGTGGACCGACGCGCCGGCCGCGCAGCGCGATGCCGAGGTACACGCCGCGCTGCGCCGACTGGCCGCCGCCGATGATCGGAGATGATCGACCGGTGAGGCCGCCGGAGAACGCAGCGGCCCCGATCATCCGCACCGAGGGTCTGACCAAGATCTACGCGGACACCGACTTCACCGCCGTCGACGCGCTCGATCTGACGGTGCACGCCGGCGAGATCTTCGGGCTGCTCGGACCCAACGGCGCGGGCAAGACGACCAGCGCGGGAATGCTCACCACCCGGGTGGTGCCAACCGCCGGCAGCGCCTGGGTCGGCACGATCGACGTGATCGCGCATCCGGCGCTGGCCAAGCAGCTGATCGGTGTCGTCTCCCAGCAGAACACGCTCGACCGCCAGTTGACGGTGTGGGAGAACCTGTACTTCCACGGACGGCTGTTCGGAATCCCGGCGCCCGAGTCCCGCCGCGTCGCGGACCGCCTGCTGGAGCAGTTTCAGCTCACGCGCTGGGCGAAGGCGTCGGTGTTCGCGCTCTCGGGCGGAATGGCGCAGCGGCTGATGGTCGCGCGCGCGATCCTGCACCGCCCGGCGGTGCTGTTCCTGGACGAGCCGACGGCCGGGCTTGACCCGCAGAGCCGGCTCGCGCTGTGGGAGATCCTCTCTGAGCTGCACGAGCAGGGGCAGACGATCATGCTGCTGACCAACTACATGGAGGAGGCTGACCAGCTCTGCGGCCGGGTGGCGATCATGGACCACGGCAAGATCCTGGCGCTCGATACGCCGAGCGAGCTCAAGCGCTCGGTCGGCGCCGACACGATCGTGACCGTCTCGGCCGACGGTGAGCCCGAGACGCTGGCCAAGGCGCTGGCGAGCTCACTGCCGGGGGTCACGCGCACGCGGATCCTCGACGAGGGCGCCGTCGAGCTACACGTCGAGGGGACCGAGCGAATCGTCCCCCGCGTGGTCGAGGCGGTCGAGGAGCTCGGCAACGAGGTGCTCGACCTGCACGTCGCCGAGCCGACGCTGGAGACGGTGTTCATCAACCTGACCGGAAAGGATCTACGCGAATGACCGCCAGCGCCGCCCCGGACGCCGGCGCGATTGTCGCCGAGCCGTCGCGCTCGGCCGCCGCGGCCAGCCGGGATGCGCTCAAGGCCCTGATTCTGCGCGACCTACTGGTGCTGCGCAAGCACCTGGGGGAGTTCATCATCCGCACGCTGATCCAGCCGTTCCTGCTGGTGTTCGTGTTCCTCTATGTGTTCCCGACGATCGGGCAGGGGGTCGGCGGGGGTGCTCGATCGGGGTCGGAGTCTGATTTCGCCACTGTGCTGGTCCCCGGGGTGGTAGCGATCTCGATCATGTTCCAGGGGATCCAGGCGGTCGCCCTGCAGCTCTCGACCGAGTTCGGCTACACGCGTGAGATCGAGGATCGGGTGCAGGCCCCCTGCCCGATCTGGCTGGTGGCGCTGGCCAAGGTGCTGTTGGGCGCCGTGCAGGGGCTGATCGCGGCGGTGATCGTGTTCCCGATCGCGGCCGTCGTGCACGCCCCGGGGGCCGAGGCCCACCTGAGCGTGCACTGGGCGGTGGTGCTGACGCTGATCCCACTGGCGTGTGTGGCGATGACGTCGCTGGGGTTGCTGTGGGCACGGCGTTCGAGCCGCGCAACATCGGCCTGATGTTCGGCTTCGTGGTCCTGCCGCTGACGTTCCTGGGAGGCACCTACTACCAGTGGACGCGGCTCGCGCCGGTGACGGTGGGCGGCTTTCACTGGCTGCAGACGCTCGTGCTGATCAATCCACTGATCTACGTCGCCGAGGGCATGCGCGCCGGCCTGACGCAGGCCTCGCACATGCATCTGTACATCGTCTACCCCGTGCTGGTCGGCTTTTGCGCCGTATTCCTAGCCGCGGGGCTGCGCAACTTCCGCCGCCGGGTGCTGCTCTGAGACCGGCGGCGGTTCAAGAAACCCAGCCGGCTGCCGACCTTTAAGTAATGGCCGGCATGCCAGTCCGACGCCTCGCGGCGCTGGCCGCGATCGCGGTCGTCCTGATCGGTGGCGCCGTCTATGCCGCCGGGCGAATCGAGCGTGACAGCGCGGTCACGGCCGATCGGCAACTGGCCCAGGCGCAGCAACTACTGATCTCGGCGTTGAACGAGGAGACGGGCTCCCGCGGCTACTTCCAGACCAACCACAATCTGTTCCTGACGCCGTGGTTCCAGGGCGCCGGGGGATTCGCAGACGCGCTGGCGCAGTCCCGCACGCTGGCCGCCGGTGACACGAAGCTCGGCCGTGCGCTCGACGCGCAGGCCACCCGGGCCGCGGCCTGGCGCTCGGCCGCGGCGAGCGAGATCGCCCACCAGCAGCTGACCGGCCGCGCTCCGACCGTGGCGGAGGCGATCGCCGACAAGTCGCTGTTTGACCAGTTCCGCGCCGTCAACTCGATCTACTTCTCCCTGCTGACCGACCGGCGCGACGCCTCGCTACAGGACGGCGACTGGCTGGCCGTCGGACTCGTGGCCGTGCTGACGTTCGTGCTGATGTTGATCGGCGCGATCGTCGCGCGCCGCAGCTCCAGCCGCGCCACAGGCCACGCCCAGCGCCAGCGCGAGCTGCTCGAACTGCTGCAGGTGTCGGACGCCGAGGCGGAGTCCCAGCAGCTGCTGATCCGTCACGTGCAACGGATCGCTCCCGGGTCGGGAGCCGCGGTGATAAATCGCTCAGAGACCGAGGACCGGATCGAGGTGGCGCTCGATGCCAACGCGCCCGCCGGCCCGATCCAGGGCATCCAGACCGCCCAGCTGCGGCGACGCTCTTGCCTAGCGGTCCGGCTCAGCCGCCCCTACGAGCGACTTCCCGGGCAGGCGCCGCTGCTGCCGTGCGACGTCTGCGGGCGCCTCGCGGGCGAGGTCGCCTGCGAGCCGCTGCTGGTCGCCGGTTGCGTGATCGGTTCGGTGCTGGTCGTCCACGAGAAGCGAATCGGTCCGGCGCAACGCGTTGCGCTGCGCGAGTCGGTTCTGCAGGCGGCGCCGATCCTCGCCACCCAGCGCAACCTCGAGCGAGCCGAGTGGCGCGCCGCCTCGGATCCGCTCACGGGTCTGCCCAACCGCCGCGCGGCCGACGAGACGATCCGCCGGATGGCGGCCCACGCCGGCCGCACGCTCAGCCCGCTGGGGATCCTGCTGCTCGACCTGGACCGGTTCAAGCAGATCAACGATCGCCACGGCCACGACCATGGCAACAAGGCATTGGCGATGATCGGCCAGGTGCTGGCGGCGGGCGTCCGCGCCTCGGACTTCGCCGCCCGCTACGGCGGCGAGGAGTTCATAGTGCTGATGCCCGACACCGACCGCCGGGGGTCGCTCGAGGTGGCCGAGAAGATCCGGTCCGCGATCGAACACGCCGAGACGCCCGTGGTCGGCACGCTCACCGCCAGCGTCGGCGTGGCCTCGCTGCCCGAGGACGCCGTCGAGCCCGAGGCTCTGATCCGCAAGGCCGATCGCGCGCTCTATGCCGCCAAGGTCAAGGGTCGCAACCGCGTCGAGGCGGCCTGGACGGGTCCGATCGAGCCCGGGGAGCGGCGCGGAGGCGGTCCCGAGGACCTGCTCGGCGACGATCTGCCGGGCGGGGACGACGGAGGCGCATAGCGGCCTCAGGTCCCGGACGGGAAGTGATAGACGCTGTGGGGCGGGACGTACGGTCCGACCTCGAGCACGATCTCGGCGTGGGGAGCCAGCACGATGCGACCAGCCGCCTGGGTCCGGAGCCGGCCGTTGACGAACACCGCGACCCGCCGGCCGGGGGCAGCTCGGAACGAGGCCATCCACCCGTTGCTCAGAGGCTGCCCCCAGGACCTGAAGAGGTCGGCGACGGTGAGCCGTGACCCGGACCGGACCAGGACCCACGCCAGTCGGCTCGAGCGTGACCAGCGCGCCGTAGCAGCGAGCCGCGGTGATCCTTCCCTCGGACAGCCGCCGCGGCGGGCGCGTGCCGATCCCGGCTGCCACCAGCACGACCCGATCGGTGGCGAACAACTCGACGTGCGCGGCCGTGCGCGGTCCGAGCCCGCGGCGGCAGCCCCCGATCACCGGGCCGCGTGACGGAGGGTGAAAGCGTGGGGCACGGCCGATCGGGCGGGCCTCGCGACTCAGGGCGGCCGGGATCGACTGCGCCGGCGGGGCGCGCGGGGACGGGCTCCCGGGTGACGCCCCGCAGCCGGCCAGGAGGCACGCCACCAGGACCGGCAACGCCCAGTGACGGCTCAGTTGATCGGCTCCCATGCGGCCTCCGGCGCGGGCCCGGACGCGCTCGGTGCGTTCGGCGGAGCCACCGATCGGCGGCGCTGCGGACGCTCGGCGATCGCGAACACGACCGGCAGCAGGCCGATCCCGGCGGCCAGGCAACTCACCACCGTCACCCGGGCCAGCAGCGGCGGGAACGCGAGCAGCACGAACCCGTACAGCAGCGAGCCCGCTAACGTCGCCCCCTCCCAGATCGCGGCGGCCGCGCTCAGGAACAGGACGAACCAGCCGTGATCGCGACGCGTCAGCCTGACCGCGGCCCATCCCGCGAACGCCAGCTCGAGGGCGAGCACGATCAGCTGCCCGGTCGAGATCCCGGGACGCCCGTGCAGCTGGCGCGCCAGGCCGCCGAGCACGAACGCCGCGAGCGCGACGCTCGCCAGGCCGCGCGCGAGGCGCTCGTCCAGGAGCGGGCGTCGCAACCTCAGCCCGGCGAGCATGCACGCCGCCACGACGATGATCGGCCAGAACCAGACCGGCGACGGGTCCGGGGCGTAGAACAGGGCGCCGCTGATCGCCGTCGGCGCGCCGCCCACGCGCAGCGGCACACTCCAGCGGCCGAGGTTGTCGCTCCCGGGCGCGCGCACGGTGCTCGCCAGAGCGTGCAGGCGACCGTCGTGCCATTCATAGCTGTGACCGCGACTGACCCGCTGCCAGCGCGTCGGCGTGCGGGGGTCGAGATTCGTCGGCGGTAGCTCCACCGGGACCTGATTGAGGTAGTACATCGCCGAGGCGGTGTTGACAGACACACCGGCACCCGTGAACCGCAGGTACGGCGCGCCGCGGTAGTCAAGAACCTCCACCGTGACCTTCGGCGAGGCGCTCATCCACATGCGCAGGTCGCCGTCGACCACCTGGGCGTGGGTGCCCGCCGGGACCTGGCTGACCCGGGCTTGATAGCTGGAGGCCGACGGGTCGATCGGGCCGTGCGCCTGCGCGCCGGCGGGGAGGGCGAGCAGCGTCAGCAGTCCGACCAGCAGCGATGCCGCCCGGCTCCACAGGCGCGGATGCGCCGGCGGGCAGACAGACACTCCCACCGTAGACTCCATATCCGTTGCCAAACTCTACGCATCCCCTGCGGCTACGGGCGATCATCGCCTTGGCCTGCCTGGCGATCGCGGCCGCCGCCGCGCTGGGCGCGGCGAGGGCCCAGGCCGATGGTGACCCCGCCAGCGACGTGGTCGCCGCCCAGCGGTTGTTCCTGCCCCAGGACGGATCGATCCCACCCGCCCAGCAGGCTGAGCTCACCGCGATCGAGAACTCGGCCCAGCGCAGCGGCTATCCGCTGCGGGTGGCCCTGATCGCGACCCGCAACGACCTGGGCTCGGTGACCGCCCTGTGGCGGCAGCCCGAGAACTACGCCCGCTTTCTGGCCGTCGAGCTCGCGCAGGTTTTCCACGGCACGCTGCTGGTGGTAATGCCACGGGTTCGGCGTCGCCCGAGTGAGCGGCGGACCGGAGCGGGCGGGGCCGGCGGGGCCGGTCTCCGCGTCACTCAGCAGGATGCCGGCCCCCGGCTCGGGCGTGTCGCTGGCCACGGCCGCGGTGTCCGCGATTCGCCGGCTGGCGGACACCGGCGGCCGTCGTCTGCTGGTCGGGCGAGTGGGCCCCAGCGCGGCCCGGTCGCATCCCGCCGCGGACTCGAGCTTTGGTCTGGTCGCATGGTTGGCGCTCGCGACGGGCGTGGGGGCGATCGCGGCCGCCTGGACGGTCAGCCTGAGGGCGCGCCCCTGGCGCCGGCGGGACGGTGTAGCCTCGTCGCATGGAAGCTGAGCGGGCCCGAGAGCTGCTGGCGCGTGAGCGCGAACGCGTCGAACGCGCGATGGGGATCTACGAAGGTGAGCCGCTGGAATCAGACGCGCGCCACGAGCCCGGCGATGTCGACTCCGAGGACCTCTACCAGGACGAGTTCGACGCCGGCCGGACCGCCGACCTGCGCGACCAGCTGTCGGCCGTGCAACGCGCCGAGGCGAGGATGCGCGACGGCACCTACGGACTCTCGGTGCAGAGCGGCGACCCGATTCCGGACGCCCGTCTCGAGGCGCGTCCGACCGCCGAGCTGACGGTCGACGAGCAGCAGCGCGCCGGGCGCTGAGCCCCAGCGCCCGATCGCAGCGCGCGGTCGCAGGGCCGCCCGGCCGTGCGCCACCGCGAACCACGAGCGGTTTTACGCGCAGCTGACCCGCCGCTGACCTTCGCGGCCTTCGGTTCGGGCTACATCGATCATCTGACGCTTTCCAGCGACGCTTATCTGAAATTCATCGAGGACGATTTCCTCGGGGGCGCTCGGCTGGATCCCAAGACCAACAGGCGCCCCGATCCGCGACCCGACGTGCGGGAGGACGAATCGATCCTCGGCAACATCGACCAGGACTTCAACCTCGACCAATCGCCGCGGAGGCCGGTCCTGCTGGCGACCAAGCCAGCGTCAGACTCGGCCACGATCCCCACTTACTTCCGCGGGCGCCCGAGGTGCACGGGATGCACAACACACCCCCCCCCCGCCCCCCCCCGGCGGCTCCGCGTCACCGCAAGCATCGCGGCGGTTGACGCTAGGTGCTGCCGGTGCCTGCCGCGGTGAAGCTGCTCCACACCGTCGACGCGGGCGCGCCGTAGTCCGGGTGGGCCAGCAGTTCGATACGTTGCACCCACTTGACCCATTGGAAGCCTCGCGCTCCGGGGACAACCAGCCGGACGGGCGCGCCGTGCTCGTGGCTGAGCGGCTGCCCCCCGACGCGGGTTGCCAGCAGCAGCTCGCGGGCGTCGGCGATCGCGAAGCTCCAGCGGTACCCGGTGCGTGAGATGACGCTCACGTGGCGCACGGCGGAATCGGCGCCGGCGAGATCGAGCAACCGCGCGAGGCGCATCCCCTGCCAGCGTTGGGTCGAGTAAAAACCGCCGGTGCAGTCGAGCGTGGCGACCAGCGCGTCCACGGCGCGGACATCACCGAGCTCGAGCGTGAGCTCGTGGGCGGCCAGCCCTCGAACACGCAGGCGGTAGGCGGCGACGTCGATCGGGCTCGGATCATCGGCGACCCATGATGTTGTCGGGAACGCATTGCCGGCGAACGAGCTCGCCTCGTAGGACCCGGTGTAGCGCCGCGCCGAGCCGCGCAACCCGAACAGCGCCTGCAGCGGACGTTGCGCGCGCCAGGCCAGAAACGACCCGGCCGCGATGCCCGCCGAGGTCAGCAGCTCGCGGCGATGGGCAAGATCACGTCCCCGCAGCGGCTTTGCGCGGGCGCACATGTGCGCAATGACGGCTAACGCGAGCACCGCCCCGAAGGCGTCATGCCAGGCCAGCAGACTGTAGCCGGCGGCGGCCGGCGTAATCCCGGCGGCCCACAGCACTCCCGAGCCCAGCGCGCCCAGCGCGAATAACGTCGCCAGCACACCGACGATCGTGCGACGGTCCCAACGCGTGCTCGACGTCACTCGGGACCACACCCGACGGAGCTTGATCACCAGCAGCAGCCCGATCGCGACCCCCGAGATGTCATGGGCGACAAACACCCACGCGTCACCTTCAGAGCCGGCGAACAGGGTCAGCACTCCGGACGCGATCAGCACCGCGACGAGCGCGCCGAGCCCCCAGTCGGTGACGCGGGCGGCCACCCGCCGAGTGTAGAAGCCCGGCTCGCGCAGCTGTCCGCTATTCGCGCGCTCGCTCAACCAGGACAGACCGTCTGCCGATGCCAGAAGTCATGCTTGCACCGGCCGCGACGAGACGGAGACTGCCTGGATTCCGGGGCGCGACGGTGCGCGACCTGGGCATCTGGCCGGTTTACGCGGTGTTGGGGGCACTGTTGATGGCCTACGTCGTGCTCGTGGTGGGCGGCAGGCAGTCGACCGTGATCAACGGCTGGGGAGTGGACCTGTTTGAGCTGTGTGTGAGCGCGCTGTGCGTGCTTAGCGGCCTGCGCCGACGGTCGGGCCGGACGGTGCCGATCGTCCTCGGGCTCGGCCTGATGTGCTGGTGCCTGGGTGACATCGCCCTGACCGTGGAGTCGCTGGGGGGCACTAACCCGTCGTTGCCGTCGTTGGCCGACGTCTTCTACCTGTCCTACTTCCCCCTCGCCTACGTGGCGTTGATGGTGTTCGTCCGGGGCGAGACGCGCCAGCTCAGCTCGCCGAACTGGCTTGACGGGGCCGTCGCCGGCCTCGGCGCGAGCTCGGTCTGTGCCGCATTCGCGTTTCACTGGCTGGAGCACTCGACCCACCTTTCCGGCCTGGCGCTGGGGGTCAACGTCGCCTATCCGGTCGGGGACATGCTGTTGCTGCTGCTGGTGGCCGGCGGCACCGCCGTGATGTCAGGACGGCGCAAGGTTCCCTGGTTGCTGGTGGCGGTCGGAATCATCGCCAACGTCGTCGGCGACACCTCCAACGTGCTGCCGTCAGCGCTCGGGCAGCCGAGCCTCGGCGTCACCGCCAACGCGATCGAGTGGCCGCTGTCGGGCTTTTTGATGTCGCTGGCAATGTGGGTGCGGCCCGGTCGGGCGGACCCGCTCGTGCTCCGCAAGCCGCCGGGTTTCCTGCTCCCCGGGCTGGCCGCGGGCGCCGGTCTGACGATCATGTTCCTCGGCGCGATCGACCACATCAATCTCGTGGCGGTCAGCCTGGCCGCCGCAACGTTGCTGTTAGTGGTGATGCGGACAGCAATCTCGGTCAGGTCCCTACGCGCGCAGACCCAGGAACGCCAGCACCTCTCACTCACCGACCATCTCACCGGCTTGCCCAATCGCCGACGCCTGTTCGACGCTCTGGAGGCGTTCTTCCGCGACGCGCCCGCTGACCGCACGCAGCTGGCGTTCTTGTTCATCGATCTCGACGGCTTCAAGCAGATCAACGACTCGTTCGGACATCCCGCCGGTGACGACGTGCTCAAGCGGGTCGGCGCGAGACTGAGCGGGTCGCTGAGGCCGACCGATCTGCTGGCCCGCGTTGGCGGTGACGAGTTTGCGGTGATCCTCTCGGACTCCAACCCGCGTCAGGCCCGCGCCGTCGCGGCGCGTCTGGGCGCCGACCTCGAACCGCCGTTTGCGATCGCCGCCGTCAGCGCCCAGATCGGCATGAGCATCGGGATCGCGATCGCGCCCGAGCACGCGAACGACAGCAACGCGCTGATGCGGTGCGCGGATGTCGCCATGTACCGCGCCAAGCTCGCTTCGGAGACGTTCGCCCTCTACGAGCACGCGCTGGATGATGGGGCTGACCGGCTGCGGCTCGCCGACGAGCTCAGCGCGGCGATCGACACCAACCAGCTAGTGCTGCACTATCAGCCGCAGCTCGACCTGCGAAGCGGCGAGATCGCGAAGGTCGAGGCGCTGGTCCGCTGGCGCCATTCCGCGCTCGGCATGATTCCGCCCCTGAGCTTCCTGCCCCTCGCTGAGGAAGCCGGCATGATGCCGAAGCTGACCTGCTGGGTCCTGACGACCGCGCTGAGACAATGCTCCCGCTGGCGGGCGGCGGGCAAGGAGCTCCGCGTATCGGTGAACGTCTCGACCACCGATCTCGTCGACCCGGAATTTCCGGGGATCGTCTCAGGGCTGCTGGCGGACCAAGACGTGCCGGCACGCGCGCTGATGATCGAGATCACCGAGACAAGCGTCATCGAGAAGTTCGATCGGGTCAAGGACGTCGTCGACCAGCTGCGCCGGCTCGGCGTTGAAGTCTCGATCGACGACTTCGGCGCCGGCTTCACGTCGCTGGCCTATCTCAGCTCACTCGCAGTGGCTGAACTCAAGCTCGACCGTAGCTTCATCACTCCGCTGGCCGGCGCCGGGCGCTCACGGGACGCCGAGCTGGTGCGGGCCACGATCGAGCTCGGCCATGCGCTCGGGCTCGAGGTGATTGCCGAGGGAATCGAGGACGCCGGCACCCTCCAGCTAGTGAGCGAACTCGGCTGTGACCTGGCCCAGGGTTACGCGATCGGCAGACCGGGCCCCGCCACCGCACTGGTTTTCTCCGGCGACCTCGTGAGCATCCCCGTCCCGGCAGCCGAACCACCGCGACGGTCGATTGGCCTTGCCGGCGGATGACCGACGGCCACAACCTGATGAACGGGTGCGCGCCTTCCTCAGCGCATCACGCTGCGCGGTGCTCTCGACGATCGGGACCGACGGCGCCCCGCGCCAGATCGTGATCCATTACCTGCTCGGCGATGACCATCTGCGGATCAACGGCCACCGGGATCGTCGCTGGGTCGCCAACCTCCAGCGCGACCCGCGAGCCTCGCTGATCGTCCACGACCAAGCCGATTACCTGCACTACGTCTCGATCCGCGGGACCGCAACCTTCCTGGACGCAGGCGACGCCGCAGTCGGGGAGGCGATGATCCAGGCCGAGCGCTACGGCGAGGAGCCAGCCGAATTCGCCGGCCAGCCTCGAGTCAGCTTCCGGATCGAGATCGAGCGACTGACCGAGTACCTGACCGAGACGGTTCCCCTCCGCAGCCGCTGTTGTTACCGGAAGGATGAGTCCACAGCCCCGCGAGTGAGATGGGGCTGTCGATCGAGGAGAACAGGCCGACCGGGCCGGGCCAGAACGGTCAAGCTCAGCGCGGAGCTGGTTACCCAACGCGACTCGGCCCATGCTGTTGCCTTGCGTCTCGGCGACGTACGTGCGTTGCTCCATGCTCGGCACCGGGTGGTGCCGCAGTCTTAGGCGCTGTCGGCGCTCTGTCCGTGCCTCACGGAACGTCCGCGTGAGTACGTACCGGCTGAGACTGCCGATCTCGTGGCGCGTGGCGAGGCGGGGTACTTTCGCGCCGGGAGATCGTCGACCGACGGTGGACCCGGACTAAAGGAGAGTGGACCATGACATGGGTGCTGCTGGCAGTCGTTGTTGTACTGCTAGTGATCATCGGGGTTCTGGTTGCGCGTCAGCAACGGTCCCGGAGGCTTAAGGATGAGTTCGGCCCAGAATACGGCCGCGTCGTGGCAGAGCATGGCGATCAGCAAGCCGCCGAGAAGGAGCTGGCGGATCGCCGCCAGCGAGTCGGCAGGTTCGAGATCCGGACCTTGGAGCCTGCCGCTCGCGAACGCTACCTGGAGCAGTGGGGAGCGTCTCAGCGCTACTTCGTGGATGAGCCGGTAACCGCTGTCGGTCAGGCCCACGAGCTGGTTCAGCGAGTGATGCGCGACCGAGGCTATCCGGTTGACGCGGACTTCGAACAGCGCGCGTCCGACATATCTGTCGAGCATCCGGACGTGGTCGAGAATTATCGAGCGGCGCAGGAGATCTCGCTCCGTGCTCGTGGCGGAGAGGCGAGCACCGAGGAGTTTCGCCAAGCGATGGTCCACTTCCGGGCGCTGTTCGATGACTTGCTCACTCCCGGTGACGCCGGGCAGGCGCACGCCGCCGCCGAAGGAGAAGCGGCAGGCAAGGTTGATCAGGACGCAGTTCCAACGCAAGCGACGACGCCGAGAGGATGACCATGAAGCAAAACGACAAGACGCTGAGCACGCGTGATCTGGTCTCGCCGACCGATCCGGCGGACGGAGGTGTCACGACGTCAGATCCCGACGTGCAGCACGAGCCGGGCGTGGCTGCGGCACAGCCCGGCGAGGTATTCGACAGGGCGGGGCCGGAGGGGGATCAGATCGGGCTTCCGGCCGATGAGCAGACGCAGACCCCCGCCGTCGAGGAAACCCGGCCTCGCGGTGAGCAGACAGGTGCGGGGCACCCGGCTGCTCGCGCCGCAGAGCACACGACGCTCGCCTTCGAGGAGCCCATGTCGGCTCAGACGGGCGACCGGACAGCGTCTGAGGCCGACCGAGATGCCGACGGTTTCGCGCCCGGGGTCCCTGGGCGAGAGGGCGAGACCGGGCCGACGGAGTCGACCGACGCGGTCTCGTCACAGGACCAGAACACCGACGCAGCCGACCCCGCCGCGATCACTCGCACGACCGCTTCGGATGCCGGCTCGTCTCTGCTTCCGGCCGAGACAGACGCCACGTTCCAGCAGCGATGGAAGGAGATCCAGACCCGGTTCGTGGATGAGCCCCGCGGGGCCGTCGAGGATGCCGACACCTTAGTCGCCAACCTCATGCAGCAGCTCGCGGAAGGCTTTGCC
>JBPCPC010000119.1:0-7603 GCA_050999585.1 Solirubrobacteraceae bacterium
ACGCCTGACGCCTGACGCCTGACGCCCAGCGTGGGTCGGCTGGCGGACACCCCGCCACTCGCTGAGCTATTTCCCGGCGAATTTGCGGCCATGGGCGCTCCGCGCCCGAGCGCTCACTGCGGGACGCGGCCGGCGATCAGATAGTGGATCCGGCCGCCGGCGGTCGTGAGCCGCGCCTCGCGCAACGCCTGCGCGTCGCGCCGCGCTTCGCTCACCCGGCGGTCCCAGAGCCCGTCGAAGTCCTGCTCGTCACCGCCGCCGGCGACGAACAGTCGCCGTGCCTGCGCGCGCGACCAGCCGATCCAATGATCGTCCCCGCTCCCGGAGATCATCGCCTCGCGCAGCGCCTGCTGCGCGTCGTCGGCGTAGGGGCCGATCAGCAGATCGGTGCGGTCGTTGACGAACGTCCGGATCTCGACGAGACCGGCCCGCGCGAAGTGGCCGGGCAGTAGATCGGCGACCCCGCCGTCGCCTTCGCCCAGGACGGCCTTGCCGTGCTGGCAGGTCAGCAGAAAGCCGAGGCGCTCGAGCCGCTGCGCGATCGGCTCGTCGTGGTCCGCGGTGGTGCTCACCAGCATCCCGGCGGCGTTGTTGGGCTCCGAGGCCAGGACGATGCCGCCGGGCCGCGTGACGCGCACCATCTCGGCCACCGCGGCGGCAGCGTCGGGAAGGTGGATCAGCACCGTCTGACAGGTGACGAGCTCAAACGTGGCGTCGGCAAACGGCAACTGCTCAGCCACGCCCTCCTGGAAGCTCACCCGCTCGGCGAGACCGCGTTGCTGTGCCCGCCCGCTCGCCCGGTGAACCCACTCAGGCTCGCGCTCGATCCCGCAGATCGTCGCCCCCGGGGCCAACAGTGGTTCCACCAGAAACGTCCAGTGACCCTGGCCGGAGCCAACATCGAGCGCCCGGTGCACGTCGGTCAGGCCCAGTCGCCGGGCCAGCAGCGCGAGCCAGTCGGCGTTAAACCAGAAGTCGCGCTGGTCGTTGAAGTAGGCGGCGGAATGGGGCTCGCACGACATCGCGTAATCCTAGGGCTGGTCTCACGCCGGCCGGTCGGCTGAGCGTGATCGTGTGAGTCGGTTGCCCCTAGACCGTCCACATCAGCGGGGTGCCGCAAGGCCCGGGGATTGCGCGAGGGTGGGCGGTGCTCGAACCTCCGCTGGTCAGCCAGACCCCGGCGAGTTCTGCAGCAGCACCGTGAAGCTGCCTGGCCCGAGGTGATCGGCCGCCGCGACCATCGGCGTGATCGCGACCGGGGCGGCCGCGCGGTAGCGCAGCACGGTGTAGGCCTGAGCCGCGACCAGCTTGGACAGCGTGAAGCCCGCGGGCAGCGCGGGCGGGGTCACGGGGCGCGGGGGAGTGCCGATCCCGCCGCCGGTGACCTGCTGCGGGACGGCGACCACGTCCAGTTCGGTCACCGCCGCGGGCGTCGTCAGCGTCCGCAGCCCAGAGCGATAGGCCTGCAGCGCGATCAGGCCCGACCCTGGGCTGACGACGATCGCGCGCGCGCCGGGAGACGTGCCGAGCGCATGGCTCACGCCACGCCAATCGTCGCGCTGGTACCGGTCGTGGGTGTCGACGAGGATCACCACCACGACGCCGAGCAGCGCCAGCCCACCGGCGCAGGCCACGCCGAGGCCCCGGGGCATCGCGGCGGCAAAGCCGACGGCCGCCGCGACGGCCAGCGCCGGTAGTGCGACCAGCAGGTTGCGCGTGTTGAGAAAGTCGATCCCGATCAGCGCCAGCCCGATCGGCACGATCACGGCGGCGATGCCGATCGTCAGCGGGAGCCGCGCCCGGCCGAGCGTGGCCCGCCGGCGCAGCAGCGGGGGCACGGCGCCGCCGAGCACGAGCAGGCCCGCCAGCAGCCCAGTGGCGAGCTGGCCGGGGCTCGCGTAGCCGATCAGCAGCTGCTTGGGGACCTGGGCGATGCGTGTGCTCAGGCTCCCCTGCGCGATGTAGTCGGCGTGGCCCGTCCCGCGCTGCGCGAGCGCCAGCGGCACGAGCGCGATCGCGATGACGACGACCACGGCCAGGGCGACGACCAGCCCCCCGCTCCAGCGTTCGCGCCGGCGCCAGACCATGAGTACGACCTCGGCGGCGACGACGAACCCGACGAAGTAATGGGTCCCCAGCCCAAGCGCCGCGCACACCGCCCAGCCGGCCAGCCAACCGGCGCGGTCGTCCTGCAGATAGGCCACCAGGCACAGCAGCGTCGCCGCGGCCAGCAGCCCGGCCAGCGCGTAGGCGCGCGCCTCCTGGGAGAACCACACCAGCAGCGGGGAGCTGGCGACCAGCAGCCCGGCGACCACACCCGCGCGGCGCCCGGCCAGGCGCTCGGCCGCGAGATAGACAACTGGGACGGTGGCGATCCCGGCGAGCGCCGACAGCGAGCGCAGCCCGAATTCATCCTGGCCGACGATGTGCGTCCATCCCCAGGCCAGCGCGTAGTACACCGGCGGCGTGGACTCGGTCTGGGCGACCCCGTGGAGCATCCCGCCGAACGACATCCGGACCAGGCGCTCGGTGTAGGCCTCATCCAGCCAGAAGCTCTGCTGGGCGAGCGTCGGCAGCCGGATCAGCGCCGCCAGCACCGTCAGGACGGCGACGGCGAAGCGCCTCCGGCACCCGGCACGGCCGGGCCGAACGCCGGGTGGATCATCGATGGTCGTCGCGCTCGCCAACCCGGCAGCAAATCTAGTAGTCCCCGGCCGTCAGCCTCGGTGGCGCGGGATCAGGAGCCCGCGGTCAAACGCCTGCGCCACCGCGGCCGCGCGGTCGTTGACGCCGAGCTTGGCGTAGATGTGCATCAGATGGGTCTTGACCGTCGCCTCGGAGATGAACAGGCGGGCGGCGGCGTCGCGGTTGCTCGCGCCGCGGGCGACCAGTTCCAGCACCTCCATCTCCCGCTGGCTGATCGGCTCCTGAGCCGGCGTGCGCACCTGCCCGACCACCCGGGTGGCCACCGACGGCGCCAGCACCGCCTCGCCGCGCGCCGCCGCCCGGACGGCCCGGAACAGCTCCAGCGCCTCGCCGACCCGCAGCTTGTCGGGCAGCTCCGAGGCCTGCAGCTGAATGCCGACTCGCTGGCGCAGTTCGTGGCGGTCGTGCATTGGCTCTGAAGCCGAGCACACAGATCTGCCCCCCGTCGGACTGACGCAGGCCTCCGATGCACTCGACCGTCGTCGTCTTGCCGGCGCCGTTGGGCCTGAGGATCCCGAAGATCCAGGTCGCGACGATTGTCCGCCATCTCGACGACGGCAATCGTGTCCCCGTACTGCACGCGCAGATGCTCGACCGAGACCACCTCGTCGCCGGCCTCGCCGTTAGTTGGGTGAGGCTGGTCGAACACGTCAATCAGCCTCCCACCGTCGACCGCGTCCGACAATTAGCCGCGTGGCTGCATTTGGTCGCCGGCCGGCCGACCGCGCCCTCAACCGATCAGTTGACCCCGGCGCCGATCGTCAGCCTCCCGCCCGCGGGTGCCAGATCACCGGCGGCCCGTGATCGCCGCAGCGCGCCAGCTGCCGCCCGGGATTGTCGGGATCGGTGTACAGCGTGACCAGGAAACGGATCGTGGGATCCACCTGCGGCTCCATGCCGACCCGGACGACCGGGCGATCCGCGTCGTCGCCGGCGGCGCGCAGCTGCACCTGGATCGCGGACCACTCCTCATCGGCGACGTACTGGCGCATCACCGAGTGCCAGACGAGCGTCAGCTCCGCGGGACGGCGTCGCTCGAGCTCGGCCGGCAGCCACCGGCTGGCGGTGGCCGCTGCGACCGGCACCGGATCAGCGGCGGCGACCTGCAATGCGTCGGCGAGCCGGCGCAGCCGCTCGGGCTCGTCGGGCCAGATGTAGGACAGCAACCGGCGCCGATCATCGGCGCTCGCCGGATCAAGCGGAGCCAGGTCGCAGCCCGCCCGGTCAGCGATCAACAGCTCGCGCTGCGCCGCGGCGAGATCGATCTCCGGCGGCGGCCGCCACGGCTGCTCGAAGCGCAGCGCCGACGATGGGTCCCCGAACGTCTGCGCCGCGACCGTATAGGCGAACCGGTCGGCCTGCAGGTTCAGGCCGGCGCTGGCCCCGATCTCCAGCAGCCGGATCGGCCGCCGGTGGCGATCGGCGAGCCACAGCAGGACGGCGTAGAGGACCGCCGAGCGCCCGGGCTCATTGGTCTGCACCGTGCGCGGCAGTCGCTCGCGGATCCAGGCGAAGTGCTTCTGCAGCGTCTCGCGGGCGACCGGCCAGGCGCCCCCGGGTGGGTCCGCGCCACCGACGCTGGGGTAGAAGCGGGTCAACCGCGGCGCGTGGCCCGCCAGCACCAGCTCGTGCAGCGCCGCCAGCAGTCGCAGCTGGGGCACAGACCCCGGCGGCGTCGGCAGCCCTGAGAACAGTCGCGAGATCACCCCGCCGGAGTCGATGTCGTCCGCGGCGCCGGTCATCAGCGCGACGTACAGTGGCGTGCGCCCGACGCGGACGAGCGCCTGAGCATGGGCGCGGAACTGCGCGCTGAGCGGGGAGTCAGCGGCGGCCGGCACGCGTCGAGGCTACCGAGCGATATCGGGCCGCGGAGGGCCGGCGCCATCGTGCGTCTGTGCGGGGGTCAGCCGGTGAGCTGGTCGAGTGCGACCTCGACCAGCGAGCTCAGCATCTGATCGGCTGCCTCCAGACCCGGGGCGCCCCGGGTGATCTGGTTGGGCACCGCGACGCACCACAGCCCCGCCGCCTTGGCCGCGGCGATCCCGGCGGGCGAGTCCTCGAACGCGACGGCCTGCGCCGGCTCGAGCGCTAGCCGCGCCAGCGCTTCCAGGTACAGGGTGGGGTTCGGCTTGCCTCGATCGGGGTCGCCGTCGGCGGTCACGAGCGCGTCGAAGCCGAAGCTGCACCCGGCCCGGGCAAGATGCTCGAGCACGTTGACGCGGAAATTGCTGCTCACTATCGCCGTCCGCAGCCCACGGGCGCCGGCGGCTGCGAGCAGCGCGTCCGCGCCCGGCATCAGGTGATCCGGAAGCCGCTCTCGCTTGCCCTCCTGGCGCGCCCGGATCACCGCGTCGGGCTCGAGCGTCACGCCGGCCAGCCGCTCCAAGCGCCCCGCCGGATCGAAACCGGTCGTCCCGGGCGGGCGCCCGATCGTCTCGCGCACCCATAGATCGAGCGCGAGGTGCTGGCCGTAGCGGACGTAGAGCTCGTTCCACGACTGATACTCGGCCGTCTCGGTGTCATACAGCAGGCCGTCGAAGTCCAGCAGCAGCGCCTCAATCACCGGCGCGAGGCTAGCGGGCGTGGCCGGGAGTCAGATGTGCGATAGAAGGTACCTGCGAGTGCCCTTATATCGACTGTTTGGCCCTACATCGGAGTGGCCAGCTCCAACAGCGTCCCGAACGGGTCGCGCACCCAGCCGACCCGCTGTCCGTGCGGCTTATCGACCGGAGCGGCAAGCTCGGTGCACTCAGCGGCCAGCGCGGCGGCGTGCAGTCCGTCGACGTCGTCGGAGACGAGCGTGAGCTCAACGTTGGCCGGCGTGTCGGGATCGGGTCGGCGCACCCCGCCGGGGAAACTCCGGTCGCCCAGCGCGTAGGACGCGAACGCCAGCTTGGTCGAGCCGGTGCTCAGCTGCGCATAGGACCCGTCGGGGGCCGCGAACTCGGGCACAAGCCCGAACGTCTGCTCATAGAAGGCGCTGGTGGCAACGGGATCGTCCACGTAGACGATCACCCAGCCCAGCGAGATGTCGGTCAGCTTGGTCATGCAGCGCACCGTCGCACAATCCGGCGGCGCGGTCTTGGAGAAAACGGCCACATCTCCGGAGCGCGCGACCACGCAGCGTCAGTCCGTCTGTGAGCTGCGACGTGCCCGTGACGATCAGCTAGCTGGGGGCGACCGAGAGCGAGTTGCGCCGAGCACCCCGGACGCGTCAACTGGTCGGCTTGGCCGACCAGCGCCGACTGTTTCCGCACCGCGGCACGATGCGACTCGCATCAGAATTGCTCGTTCTGGAAGGCTGGCGAGAAATCCCCAGACGAACGATCGCGCGAGCCGAGATCACCTTGACCAACGTCTACAGAAGGTTCATGGCCCGCGAGAGCGGGGGTAACAGTCCGAGTCTCGGGTTCCTCGGGAGTCTCGGCAAGCCGGTCATCCTGTCCGTGGCAGACGAGGACGCGATCTACTTGCTGCTCGGGTATCGCTGGTGGACGGCGGGGAATTCTTCCCCTCGATCAGGCGCGGATCAGCTCAGCCCGGCGCCAGCGCGTTGTTCCACGCTCGGATCTCGTGCGCGCAGACGACTCCGTGGAGAACGAACGGGTCGCCGGCCACGAACGCCTCGGCGGCTTCTCGGCTGGTGAAGATGGCCATCGAGCCCTGGGCTTGGGGGTCGCCGAAGGTGCCGTAGGCCAGTAGCGACCCCTGGGCGGCGAACTCCTCACAGCGCGCCAGGTGCGCCGGGAAATGCTCCGGCGCGCGCTCAAGCACGTTCTCGCCGGACTTGTAGAGCAGGACGTAGCTCATCGTGGCGCTCGCGGCAGTGCCGAGGCGAAACCGGCGAGCGTCGCATCCCAGGCTCCGGGCTGACTGAACAGCTCGCGCATGCGCTGCGCCTCGGTGCCGTAGTTCTCCAGATCACGGTGCTCAAGCTCGACGCGGGTGCGCTCGGGGCCCTCGGCGATGAAGCGCAGCTGCACCGTGGTGAGCAGCTTGGGGTCGTACTTCCAGTCGGCACCGATCTGCCAGGTGAAGACAAAGCGATCATACGGCTCCCATGCGCGCACGTAGCCGGTCGAGGACTCGGTTCCGTCCTGGTGGCGGGTGTAGCAACGACCACCCTCCCGCGGCTCGATGACGATCTCCTGGATCGGCGCTGAGCCGATGTGATGATCTGCCGGCCACCAGCTGGTCATCTCGCCGGTGAACACCTCAAACGCGCGCTGCTGGGTCGCAGCGACTACCACCTCGCGGCGGATCGCCTCAATCGTCTCGATCATCGTCGTCACCCTCCTGTTGCTCGACCTGGGCTTGGAATGCCGCCAACGACCGGTCCCAGAACTGCTCCAGGTAGGACCGCAGCACGGCCAATCCAACCCGGTCGACCTCATAGATCCTGCGGGTGCCCCGCTGGCGATCGACCACCAGGCCGACCTCCCGCAGCACCTTCAGGTGCTGAGAGACGGCGGGACGGCTGACCGGCAGCGCGGCCGCCAGCTCGCCCACCGGGCTGGGTGCCACTGACAGACGTTCGAAGATCGCCTGCCGCGTGGGATCGCCCAGCGCCGTCATCATCTCCGCTCCGTTCGTCACGACTAACGGTAAGCATAGACTTACCCACGTGCCGCGTCAAGGCGCTAGGAAGCCACCAGCGCCGACGGCGGAACCCCAGCCAGCTCACGACAGTCATGGCTGAAGTGGGCCTGATCGGCATAACCGGCGAGGAATGCAGCGCCCGCCAGATCCTCACCGGCCCGGGCTGCGCCCAGCGCGCGTCCCAGCCGCAGCACCCGGCCCAGGCGCTTGGGGCCGTAGCCGACCGTGCCCGTCACCCGGCGGCGCAGCGCCCGCTCGCTGAGCCCGAGCTCGCCCGCCAGCCCCGACAGCCGATCGG
>JBPCPC010000129.1:0-21471 GCA_050999585.1 Solirubrobacteraceae bacterium
GGCGCAGGTGGTGAGCTATCTGCGCGGGCGGGGCGCCACGGGCGTCACGATCGACCGCAGCGGCCTGTTCGCCGACGCGACGACGAGCGCCGGTTTGGCCCACCGGCTGTTCAGCGCCGAGCTGACCGCCTTCCGCGCCGCGTCAGCGGTTGGGCAGGTCCGGTTCACGGCACCCACGAGCGCGGTCACGATCCCCGCCGGGCTGTCGGGAGCGGTGACCGGCGTCGTCGGCCTGGACACCCGACCGCTCTCGGCCGGCCGCCCGTCGCCGGCGAAGGGCGCGGTGCGGAGCTCGGAGGAGGGGGCCGCGAGCGGAGCTGCGACCGGCGGCAACCCGATCACGCCGTCGGGTTACCGGCAACGCACGGGGACACCCGCGGGCTGCCCGACCGCACTGGCGCAGAGGGGTTTCACTCCGAACCAGTACCTGACCGCGTATGGCTATGACAGCCTGTCCAAGTCCGGGATCTCGGGCACCGGCGAGCGCGTGGCGCTGATCGAGATCAACGGCTACAAGTCCTCGGATGTGCACGCCTACGCCTCCTGCTTTGGACAGCACGTCCCACCGGTCACCAATTTCCGCGTCGGGATCAAGCACCTGCTGGCCCCCGGCGGCGAGGCCACGCTGGACCTCGAGGTGCTGGACTCGGCGGCCCCTGACCTCAAGGGGATCGATGTCTATGAGTCGATGCCGCGCGCGTCGGATGTGCTGCAGACGCTGACCAAGCCGCTGACCACCCCCGGCCACAAGCCCGAGGTGATCTCGGTGTCGCTGGGGGACTGCGAGAAGGACACCCAGCTGGCCATCGGCGGGCGCAACATCACCACCGTGGAGTCATCGCTGCAGCTGGCGGCGGCGAGCGGGATCTCGGTGCTTGCTTCCAGCGGCGACGACGGCTCGACGGCGTGCGTGGATCAGCGCGGCGTGCCGCAGTTCCAGGCGGCGGTCAACTACCCGGCGTCCTCGAAGTGGGTAACCGGTGTCGGTGGGACCAACATCGCACTCGGTGCCGCCAACCAGCTCACCAACCAGGTCGTGTGGAACGATCAGGATGGCGCCGGCGGCGGTGGCTTCAGCACCTTGTTCCGTCGCCCGTCCTGGCAGCTCGGGGTCAGCTCCTCGGGGCGTCGCGTGGTGCCCGACGTGTCGATGCTCGCCGATCCGGCGCCCGGCTACCTGATCTATTGCACTGCACAGGGCGAGTGCATCAACAAGCACACGCACAATCCATGGATCTCGTTCGGCGGCACGAGCGCCGGAACGCCGCTGCTCGCCGGCGGCCTCGCGCTGGTGGATGAGGTGCTGCGCCGCAGCGGTCACCAGAACGTCGGACTCGCCAACCCGCTGCTCTACAAGGTGTACCGCTCGGGACTCGGGCCGTCGGTGTTCAACGACGTGACGATGTTCTCCAACGACCTGTTCGACCTGCTGACCAACGGAAAGCACCCGCTCGGCTGCTGCACGGCGCGGGCCAGGTTCGATGCTGCCTCGGGCCTGGGCAGCGTCAACGTGGGCGGCCTGGCCGCGGCCGCCACGGGGATCGTGCCCAAGCTGGTTTCGGTCGGGCTGACCGTGCCGGGCCAGCCCCGACCGGTGAGCGCCGAGCACGTGCTGGCGGGGGTCTCGTGCTCGGCACGCTGCCTGATGGGTGCCTACGCGCTGATCCAGCTGGGCAGGTCCAAGCAGCGGATCGCGCAGTACTCCCACCCGTATCTGCTCCATCACAAGGCCCGCAAGACGATCCGGATCCCGCTTGACCACCCCACCCTGGGAAAGCTGCACACGGCCCTTTCCCATCGCGAGCGCGTCACGGCGACCATCTATGCCACGCTGCTGGACCCCCGCGGCAACATCGAGCGCCAGTCCGCCGGCCGGACTCTGCGCCTGCGCGGCTGACCGAGCTCCCGGCCGCTGCGCCGCCGCCTCGGCCGAGCCGGCGCCCGCCCGCCCGCCCGCGACGGTTTCACGGCTCGCGCGGCCGAGGGTGCTTCCCTGCCTTGCGGCCGGCGCTGCGAGATGCGATAATCTCAGTCCACGACACTTAGATTTGACCACGTTTAGGACAGCCCATGCAGCCAGACCGCTTTACGATCAAGTCCCAGGAGGCGCTACAAGCCGGGCAACGGCTGGCCGACGAGCGCCGTAATCCCCAGACCACGCCCGAGCACCTGCTGGCGGTGCTGCTCGAGCAGGACGGCGGCGTGGTCGCGCCGCTGCTGCGCAAGCTCGGCTTCGATCCGGCCGCGGTCCGCGCGACGCTCTCGCCGGCGCTGGAGAAGCTGCCCAAGCTGACCGGCGGGGCGGGGCCGGGTTCCGCGCAGGAGCCGGCGGGCGGTTCCTCAGAGCTCGTGCAGATCCTGCGGGCCGCCGAGACCGAGATGCGCGAGCTGCGCGACGAGTACGTCTCGACCGAGCACCTGCTGCTGGCGTTGGCCGCCCACCCTGGTACCGCCGGGGACGTGTTGCGCTCAGGCGGAGCCAGCCGCGACGAGCTGCTCAAGGCGCTCACCGAGGTCCGGGGCTCGCATCGCGTCACAGACGAGAACCCCGAGGACAAGTTTCAGGCGCTGGCGAAGTACGGCCGCGATCTGACCGAGGCGGCAGCCGTCGGCAAGCTCGACCCGGTGATCGGCCGCGACGACGAGATCCGCCGCGTGATCCAGGTTCTGTCGCGGCGCACCAAGAACAACCCGGTGCTGATCGGCGAGCCGGGCGTCGGCAAGACCGCGATCGCCGAGGGCCTCGCGCAGCGGATCGTCTCCGGCGACGTGCCCGAGGGTCTGCGTGACCGCCGCGTGATCAGCCTCGACGTCGGCGCGCTGATCGCCGGCTCCAAGTACCGCGGCGAATTTGAGGACCGCCTGAAGGCCGTGCTCAAGGAGATCGCCGACGCCAACGGCACGATCATCCTGTTCATCGACGAGTTGCACACGATCGTCGGCGCCGGGGCCGCCGAGGGCGCCGTCGACGCCGCCAACCTGCTCAAGCCGATGCTGGCGCGCGGCGAGTTGCGCGCGGTCGGCGCGACCACGCTGGACGAATACCGCAAGCACATCGAGAAGGACGCAGCGCTGGAGCGCCGCTTCCAGCCGGTGTACGTCGGCGAGCCGTCGGTCCAGGACACGATCGCGATCCTGCGCGGCCTCAAGGAGCGCTACCAGGTGCACCACAAGGTCCGCATCCAGGACTCCGCGCTGGTGGCCGCGGCGACGCTCAGCCAGCGCTACATCGCCGACCGCTTCCTGCCCGACAAGGCGATCGACCTGGTCGACGAGGCGGCCTCGCGGATCCGGATGGAGATCGACTCCAAGCCGACCGAGATCGACGAGGTCGACCGGCACATCATGCAGCTGGAGATCGAGCTGCAGTCGCTGGGCGATGACGACGACCCCGGCACCGCGTCGCGGCGCGCGCAGCTCGAGCGAACGCTGGCCGACGAGCGCGAACGCTCCGACGGCATGCACGCCGAGTGGCAGCGCGAGAAGGAATCGCTGGGTGCCGTCGCCGACGTGCAGGAGCAGCTCGAGCAGGCCCGCACCGAGCTCGAGCGTGCCCGGCGCGAATCCGACCTGGGTCGCGCTGCCGAGTTGCAGTACGGCACGATCCCCGAGCTGGAGAAGGCGCTGGCCGCGGCCGAGGACGCCGAGCACGAGGCCGCGTCAGCCACCGACAAGGCCGACGGTCCACGGTTTCTCAAGGACGTCGTCGACGCCGAGGACGTGGCTGAGATCGTCGCCAAGTGGACGGGCGTGCCGGTCACGCGTCTGATGGAGGGCGAGATCGAGAAGCTCGTGCAGATGGAAGATCGCCTGCACCAGCGGGTGATCGGCCAGGACGAGGCGGTCGAGGCGGTGTCGGCGGCGCTGCGCCGCTCGCGCGCCGGGCTGCAGGACCCCGATCGCCCGATCGGCACGTTCCTGTTCCTGGGCCCGACCGGCGTCGGCAAGACCGAGCTCGCTCGAGCGCTGGCCGAGTTCATGTTCGACACCCAGGACGCGATGGTGCGGATCGACACGTCGGAGTACATGGAGAAGCACTCCGTCTCCCGGTTGGTCGGCGCGCCCCCGGGCTACGTCGGCTACGAGGAGGGCGGCCAGCTCACCGAGGCGGTGCGCCGCCGGCCCTATTCGGTGGTGCTGCTCGACGAGATCGAGAAGGCCCATCCCGACGTGTTCAACGCGCTGCTGCAGGTGATGGACGACGGACGGCTGACCGATGGCCAGGGACGTACGGTCTCGTTCAAGAACGTGGTCCTGATCATGACCTCGAACATTCCCGGGGGCCGGTCCGGGGTCGAGGCGAACTTCAAGCCGGAGTTCATCAACCGGCTGGACGACATTGTCGAGTTCGCGTCGTTGAGCCGCGAGCAGATCGGCTCGATCGTCGACATCCAGGTGGCCTCGGTGCTGCGCCGGGTGTCCGAGCGCGAGATCACGGTGCAGCTCACCGACGACGCTCGCATGCTGATCGGCAACCTCGGCTATGACCCGACGTACGGCGCGCGACCGCTCAAGCGCGTGATCCAGAAGCGGCTTGTCGACCCGCTGGCGCTGGCGATCCTGGAGGGGCGCTTCGTGGCCGGCGACACCGTCGGAGTCGATGGAGCCGGCGGCGAGCTGACGCTGCAGCGCGTCGCGGCCGACGCGACGCCCGCCGCCACCGCCTGACGTCGGCACCGACGCCGTCTAGGGGGTGAGCCGCCGGCCCCAGGCGAAGACGTTCTTCTCGGTGCGCAGGTGCATGAACGTCTGGGTCTCGCGCACCCCGTCGACGGAGCGGATCTCGTCGTTGATGACGCTCAGCAGTTCGTCCTCGTCGCCGCACACGACCTCGAGCAGCAGATCGAACGATCCGGCCGTGATGACCACGTACTCGACGGCGGCCACCTCGGCCAGACGCGCCGCGGCCAGCCGGGTGTCGCCGCTGACCCGCAGCCCGATCGTCGCCACCACCCCCCGACCCAGGGCGACGGGGTCGGTGATCGCGACGATCCGCATCACCCCGGACTCCCGCAGCCGGTTGATCCGCTGGCGCGTCGCGGCCTCGGACAGCCCGACCGCCTCGCCGATCTCCCCGTAGGCCCGCCGGCCGTCCTCCTGCAGGACGGTGATGATCGCCTCGTCGACGGCGTCCAGCCGCCCCTCAGGCGACGCAGGAGACACGACTAGTCCACCTCAAGCGACTATTACAGTTGTATCTAGGGGATCTCTCGCCTATATTAGGCGTGCAAGCGGAAGAAGGGCGAGAGGAGCGTGGCATGGCGACGACTGTAGCGCCGGCGAAAGACCGGACGATCGAACCCCCGACGGAGGCTGCCGGGCTGCGTGCCGGCGCGATCGGATTTGCGTCCAACGTGGCGATCGGGGTGGCCTCGACCGCCCCGGCATATTCGCTCGCCGCGACCCTCGGCCTGCTCGTCGCGGTGGCAGGCGTCGGCACCCACGCCCCGGCGGTGCTGCTGGTGTCGTTCGTGCCGATGTTCTGCATCTCGGTCGCATATCGGGCGCTGAACCGCGTCGACCCGGATTGCGGGACGACGTTCGCGTGGGTGACGCGGGCGCTCGGCCCGCGACTGGGCTGGCTGAGCGGGTTCGCGGTGTTCGCTGCCGACGTGATCGTGATGGCGACTCTGTCGGAGATCGCTGGTAAGTACCTGTTCATCCTCGTCGGCTGGAGCGCGGCCGCTCGCTCAACGGTCGCGCTGGCCGTGGCGGCGACCGGGTTCATCGCGCTGATGACCTGGGTGGCCTACCGTGGCGTCGAGCTGAGCGCGCGCCTCCAGCAGGCGCTGCTGGGCCTGGAGGTGGCGATCCTGGCCCTGTTTTCGGTGGCCGCGCTGATCAAGGTGTACACCAGCTCCACGCCGGGGTCGATCCACCCGTCGCTCAGCTGGCTGAACCCGTTCGCGCTATCGGCCGGATCGCTTGTCGACGGCGTGCTGCTCGGAGTGTTCGTGTATTGGGGCTGGGACGCGTGCGTCACCGTCAACGAGGAGTCCGAGGACTCGACCCGCGGCCCGGGTCGGGCGGCCGTCATGTCGACGCTGATTCTGCTGGCGATCTTCGTGCTCGTGTCGACCGCCGGCCAGGCGACCGCCGGACCGGCGTTTCTCAGCTCGCACTCCGGCGACGTGCTGAGCGCCCTCGGCGCCAAGGTCCTTGGCAGCCCGGCCGACAAGCTCCTGGTGCTCGTCGTGCTCACGTCCACGGCCGCGTCGACTCAGACCACGATCATGCCGACCGCGCGCACGATGCTGTCGATGGCACGCTGGGGCGCCCTCCCCGCGAAGCTGGCCCGGATCCACCCGCGCTTCGCGACCCCGGCGACCGCGACCGTGCTGATGGGCGCGATCTCGGCGCTGTGGACGATCGTGCTGCTCGCCGCCAACCCGGCGCAGAGCGTGCTGGGCGACTCGATCACGGCGATCGGCTTCCTGATCGCGTTCTATTACGGGATGACCGGCCTGGCGTGCGCGGTGTACTACCGCCACCGGTGGCGCGACGGCTGGCGGGCGCTGCTGAGCTTTGCGCTGGTGCCGCTGCTCGGCGCGGCGCTGCTGGCCGGGGTGTTCGCCAAGGCATTGAGCCACTACTCCCAGCACGAGATCGACGGCCAGCTCGTCAACTACGCCTCGCCGCTGGCGGGGATCGAAGTCCCGATCGTGATCGGGATCGGCTCGCTGGCGCTGGGGCTGATCCTGTCCCTGCTGCTGACGCGCACGTTCCGCAGCTACTTCGCCCGCCGCCCTGAGGCGCTCCCGCCCAACTCCGAAGAGGCCATCGATGCTTGATCCCCAACGACGCTGGGCCCACGTGGGCGAGAAGCCGGACTATGCCGGCCTGCTCAGCTTCTGCGGCCTGCCCTACACGGAGGACCCGGCGGAGCTCGCCGGCGTCGATGTGGCGATCGTCGGGGCTCCGCTGGACGAGCTCGTCTCCGAGCGGCCGGGGACCCGCTGGGGCCCGCGGGCAATCCGCGCGGCCAGTGCGATCCCGGGTCCTCACCTGCAGGCACGGATCGACCCGTTCCTCGCCCTGCGGGCGGTGGACTTCGGCGACGCCGCCGTGATTCCGGCCGACCCCGTCCGCTCGCATCTGGCGATCGCCGAGACGGTTGGCGAGGTGGTGAGGGCGGGGGCGATCCCGATCGTGCTCGGCGGTGACCACTCGATCGCCGAGCCCGACATCCGCGCCTGCGCCGAAGCTTATGGTCCCGTGGGGCTGGTGCACTTCGATGCGCACACCGACACCGCCCGCGAGTGTTTCGGCGTGTCGCTGTCGCACGGAACGCCGATGTACAACCTCGTCTGCTCGGGACACGTCGACCCGGCGCGGTACGTGCAGATCGGGCTGCGTGGATACTGGCCGGGCGAGGACGTGTTCGAGTGGCAACGCGAGCAGGGGATCAGCTCGATCTTCATGCACGATCTGCTGGAGCGGGGGATTGGGCAGGTCGCGGCGCAGGCGGCCGCCGTGGCCGGCCCAGGCCCGGTGTTCCTGTCGATCGACGTCGATGCGCTGGACCCGGCGTTCGCCCCGGGGACCGGCACCCCGGAACCAGGGGGCATGTCGTCCAGCGACCTGCTGTGGGCCTGCCGCGAGCTCGCCGGGCAGCTGCAGGTGGTCGGCGCCGACGTCGTCGAGGTGTGCCCGACCGCGATCGGTGCGGCGGACATCACGGCGCTCGTCGGTTCCCGGATCGTGCACGAGGTGCTCACCGGGATCGCGGTGTCGGCGCGCGTCTCGGCCGCGCACGGCGTCGAGATCGGGTAGAAACGCTCCGGAGAACGTCAACGCCAACAGGGAGCTGCGAATGCCGACCTACGTCATGCTCACCCGGCTCACGCCCGAGGGAGTGCAGACGATCAAGAACAACCCCTCCCGCATCCACGAGGTCAATCGCGAGGTCGAGCAGCTCGGGGCGAAGGTCAAGGCCCAGTGGGCGACGCTGGGCCAGTGGGACTTCGTGAACGTGATTGAGGCGCCCGACGAGCAGACGATCGCGCGGGTCTCGCTGGAGCTGGGCTCACGCGGCACCGGCCGCTACGAGACCTTGACGGCGATCCCGATCGATGACTTCATCGGCTCGATCTAGCTAATTCGTTGACCGATCGCATTCTCGTCCTGGGCGGGGGCGCGCGCGAGCACGCCCTCGTCCACGCCCTCGTCCGCTCGCCGCGGGCCCCCGAGGTGATCTGCGCGCCTGGCAACGCCGGCATTGCGGCGGATGTCCGCGTGCTCGCGGGCCTGGATCCGGTGAACGCCGCTGCGGTGACTGCGGCTGCGCGCGAGCAGGGAGCCTCGCTGGTGGTCATCGGACCGGAGGCACCGCTGGTCGCCGGGGTGGCGGACGCGGTCAGGGCGGCCGGGATCCGCTGCTTCGGACCGAGCGCCGCCGGCGCGCGACTGGAGGGCTCCAAGGCGTTTTGCAAAGAGGTGATGATCGCCGCCGGCGTCCCCACCGCCGCGTATCAGGTGGTGGCCGACGTCGAGGCCGGAATGGCGGCGATCAAGCGCTATCCAGTCGTGCTCAAGGCCGACGGACTGGCCGCCGGCAAGGGCGTGATCATCGCCGCCGACGAGACCCAGGCACGGGCGGCGCTGCACGACCTGCTGGTGTCCCATCGCTTCGGCACCGACCGCGTGGTGGTGGAGGAGTTCCTGGAGGGGGAGGAGCTGTCGCTGCTGGCGCTGTGCGACGGCGAGCGAGCGCTGGCGCTGGCCTCCGCCCAGGACTACAAGCGGATCTTCGACGCAGACGCCGGCCCCAACACCGGTGGCATGGGCTCCTATTCCCCGGTACCGGCGGTCGGCGACGCCTGCGCCCAGCAGCTCTGCGCCGCCGTCCATCAGCCGGTGCTCAACGAGCTGGCGCGACGTGGGATCGAGTTCCACGGGGTCCTCTATGCCGGGCTGATGCTGGCGCCCGGGTCGCCCGGGTCGCCCGGATCGCCCGGGTCGCCCGGATCGCCCGGATCGCCCGAGCTGCGCGCGCAGGCCAAGGTGCTGGAGTTCAATGTGCGCTTCGGGGACCCCGAGACCCAGGCGATCCTCCCGCGGCTGGGCACGGACCTGCTCGGGCTGCTGGAGGCGGCGTGTGAGCCCGGCGGTCTGGCCGACGTGCAGCTGCAATGGACCACCGACACCGCGGTCACGGTCGTGCTGGCCAGCGCCGGCTATCCCGAATCGTCCTCCAGCGGAGACGTGATCTCCGGGCTTGACCGGGTCAGACCAGACGTGCTCCTCACCCACGCGGGCACCGCCCGCAATCGCTCCGGGGAGGTCGTGACCGCCGGCGGGCGGGTGCTGAGCGTGACCGGGCTCGGCGACGGCGCCGCCGCCGCGCGGGCGGCCGCTTATGCTGCAGCGGACATGATCGAGTTCGACGGCAAGCAGCTGCGGCGCGACATCGCGCTGCGGGCGGTGCGATGAGCAGTCAGGAACAGCCCGAGCTGGTCCCGGCCGGCGATCCGGAGCCCGAGCTGGCGCCGGACCCTGGGCCGCAATCGCTCCCGGAGCCGCCCGGCGCCGCGCCGATGGCCGAGACCGCCGCCGACATCCGAGATCTGGACACCGACGCCCCCCGGGTGGCGATCCTGATGGGCTCCAAGAGCGACCTGCCGGTGATGGAGAAGGCCGAGCAGGAACTGACCAAGCTCGACATCAGCTCCGAGACGCGCGTCATGTCCGCCCATCGCGAACCCGACGTGGGCGCCGACTACGCCAAGAACGCCAAGCTGCGCGGCATCCGCGTGATCATCGCCGGCGCGGGCCTGTCGGCCGCCCTGCCGGGCGTGGTCGCCGCTCACACCGAGCTGCCGGTGATCGGCGTCCCGCTGACCAGCCGCACCTCGGTTGCGGGCGGCCTGGACGCGCTGCTCTCGATCTCGCAGATGCCGCCCGGCGTGCCGGTCGCCTGCGTCGGCGTCGACAGCGCCCGCAACGCCGCCGTTCTGGCGGCCCGCATCCTCAACGCCTGATCGCGCCCGCGGGCGGGCGGTCTCAGCGAACGGTTTGGCGGCGGGACACGGTCGGGAAATGTCAGGCAACCGTTTCGCCGCCCTCGCCGTATCCCTGTCAGGGTGCTCACCACGGTCGACATCCCCGTCCGCGGCGGCTGCCGGGCCGCGGCCATGAATCCCGGAACCAGCTCCGTCGTCCCCCGGGCGCGGCCAAGGATCTGCTTGCAGGCGCGGCGATGACCGACGAGCGCTGGCTGAGCGATTGGCTGCTCGGAGAGGGCAGCGCCGAGCAGCGGCGCCAGATGGAGAGCCGCCTGGCCGCCGATCCGGAGCTGCGCGAGCGAGCACGACGCCTGGAGGCGGTGACCGGCCGCCTGCACGACCTGCCCCCGGCGGCGTGGGAGGCGATCGTCGATCAGGGCGCCCACCCCGCCCCGCGCCCTCGCCGGGCGCGGCGCCGGCGCCGGCTGCGTCCCGCGATTCCCCGGTCGGCGCTGACCGGCCTGGCCGCGGGGATCCTGTTCGCCGTCGGACTGGGTGTGGGCGAGCTCGTGCACGGGTCCTCGGGGACCCCGGTGACCACTCAGGCGCCGGCGCAGACCGTTGCGCTGGCACCGCTGGCCGGGGCGCCGGCTCGGTCTGCCGGGGTCGCCTATCTGAGCGGCCGCTCAGACGACCTGCAGCTAGACGTGACCCACCTGCCAGCGATCGACTCCGGCCACTATTACGAGGCGTGGCTGATGAGCAGTTCCCGCCGGCTGATCCCGCTAGCCTCGTTCCGCGTCGACGCCCGCGGGGGCGCGCGCCTGGAACTGGCGCTACCGGCGGCCGTGGGTGACTATCGCTACATCGACATCTCGCTGCAACGCGTCGGCGCCGGGACCGAGCACTCACACCGCTCGCTGCTGCGCGGGCCGACGGTTGCGGGCACGGTCCCTTAACGCGAACCGCGTCCCGGGCAGACGAGCCCGGAGCGCGTTGCTCGCGAGGGACGCTCGGGGAAGCTATGCGGCGGGCGCGCAGGGCACCGACGCCGCCGGACGGGCCAGATCTTGGATGTACTGCGCGATCACGGCCGCGGCATTCCGGCGAGCGCGGGAGGTGTTGACTGGGGTGTGCGTGTCGGCCATCTCTACCTCTGGAAACGATTCGTTGTACGATGCCCGCCGTACAATAGCAAATGTACGATGGACGTCGTACAAAGCTCGAAAAGCGTCCTACAATCAAAGGGGCGATGTCGATTACACCCGCTACCGAACAGATCGTTCACCCGACCTGCGACGAGTTGGAGCTGGGAGCCGTGCTGCACGCGCTCAGCGATCCCGTCCGGCTGCGGATCGTGGGCGAGTTGGCCAAGGGCGACGGCGAGTACACCTGCGGAAGCTTCGCGCTGCCGGTGACCAAGTCCACCTGCACACATCACTTTAAGGTGCTGCGCGAGGCCGGCTTGATCCAGCAGCGTCAGCAGGGCACGACGCGCCTGAACACGCTGCGCGTCGACGACCTGGAGACGCGCTTCCCGGGTCTGCTGGCCACGATCCTGCAGGCGGCCGAGGCCGCCGAGGCTGCGGGCAGCGCCGAGGCCGCCGCCGCCGCCGACAGCGCAGTCGTCGCCTCGCTGACCGCTGTGCCGCCGGCCGTCCAGCCGCGGGCCGTCTAGCCCCAGCGCCCTCGAGTTGATCGCGCGCTACACCCGCCGCGAGCTCGCCGACGTCTGGTCTGACCACGCCCGCTTCGAGGCGATGCGCCGCGTCGAGGTTGCCGCCTGCGAGGAGATGGATGGCCCCAGCGCGTCAGAGCTCGAGGCGATCCGCGCGGCCACGTTCACGGTCGAGGCGCTCGACGAGCGCGAGCGGGTCACCGACCACGACACCGCGGCCTTCGTCGACGTGCTGTCGCAATCGGCCGGCCCAGCGGGGCGCTGGATCCACTACGGGCTGACCTCCTCCGACGTGCTCGACACCGGCCTGGCGCTGCAGATCCAGGCCGTGGCGGCGCTGGTGCTGCCGGGCTCCCGGCCGCTGGTCGAGGCGCTCGCCGCCCGCGCGCGCGAGCACGCCGACACGCTGTGCGTGGGCCGCACGCACGGAATCCACGCGGAGCCGACGACGTTCGGGGTCAAGCTGGCCGGGTTCGCGTTCGAGGCCCACCGCAACCTGGAGCGGCTTCAGCACGCGTTCTCACAGGTCGCCGTGGGGGCGGTCAGCGGCGCCGTTGGAACCTACTCGGCGACCTCTCCGGAGTTCGAGGCGCGGCTGCTTGAGCGCCTGGGGTTGGAGCGCGAGCCGGTCTCGACCCAGGTCGTGGCGCGCGACCGCCACGCCGAGCTGCTGGAGGCGATCGCGCTCGCCGGCGCCGGTCTGGAACGGCTGTCGACCGAGATCCGCCACTTGGCGCGGACCGAGGTCAACGAGGTGCAGGAGCCGTTCGGCGAGGGCCAGAAGGGCTCGAGCGCAATGCCCCACAAGCGCAACCCGATCAAGTCAGAGCAGGTCGCCGGCCTGGCCCGCGTGCTGCGCGGCAATGCCTCGGCTGCGCTCGAGGACGTTGCCCTGTGGCATGAGCGCGACATATCCCACTCGTCGGTCGAGCGGATCATCCTGCCCGACTCGACCACTCTGCTGGACCACATGCAGCGCCGCATGCTCGCACTCGTGCGGGGCATGGTGGTCGACGCCGAACGGATGCGCGAGAACCTGGAGCTGACCCACGGCGCGCTGTTCTCTCAGCGGGTGCTGCTCGCGCTGGTGGGCGCCGGGGCCACCCGCGACGATGCCTATCGCGTCGTGCAGCGGCTCGCCCAGCAGGCGATCGCGCAGCGCACGCCGCTGCGCGCGCTGCTGGCTGCCGACCCCGCCGGGGCGAGTCTCGACCTCGAGGCGATCTTCGACTACGCCCCGTTCGTCCGTCACGCCGGCGAGATCGTCGCGCGGGTGGACGCGATCGCCCCGTAGCGTCCGTGAGCGCGGTTGGGTAGTGCGACCCGCCTCGCCTGATCAAGCAGCGATTGTTCGTGTGGTTGCTCTGGTGCGGGGTCGCTCCGTCCATCCAGGCCGCCAGCGCGTACGCGATCTCGTCGAGGTCGGGGGCGCGCCCGGCCTGCAGCTGGGCCTGCACCTGGTCGGCGATCAGCCTCACCTGTCGCTCTGACTCGTCGCACAGGTAGTCCACGAGCGCCGCGATCAGGCCGTTGCGGCTGCCGAACCAGTAGGTGACCGTTCCGTGCGGCGCCCCCGCCGCCTTCTCCACGGTGCGGTGCGTGACGGCGCCCAGCCCCTCGGCGCTGACCAGCCGCAGGGCCTCTTCGAGCAGGCGGGTGCGGCGGTCAGGATCGGGCATCGGACATCGGCGGCCTGGCGATCGTCGCGCTACTGGGCACCGCGTTTGCCGTCAGCGAGCGGCGCGCCTCCTCCCCGCTGCTGCCGGCTGAACTGCTGCGCCGGCCGCTGGCGCTGCGCGCCGATCTGGTGATATTCCTCGCCGCCGCCGGACTGCTGGCGATGTTCTTCTTTCAGACGCTGTACCTGCAGCGGGTGCTCGGCTTCGGCCCGCTGAAGACGGGGCTGTCGTTCCTGCCGTTCAGTGCCTCGATGGGGATCGCCTCCGCGATCATGGTCGGCTGCCTGGCCGCATCGATCCGCGGCTGCCAATCGTCGTCGGCTGCGCCCTGGCCGCGGCCGGACTTTGGCTGATGTCGACGCTGACCCCGGCCAGCGACTACGGCGCCGGCGTGTTGCCGGCGCTCGTACTGGCGGGGCTCGGCCTCGGGCTCGCGTTCGTGCCGGTGATCGGCCTGGGCACCGGCGACGCCGAGGCGCGCGACGGCGGCCTCGCCTCGGGCCTGATGACGACCGCTCAGCAGATCGGCGGCGCGGTCGGGATCGCTGCATTGATCACCGTGGCCACCGCTCGCACCGGCGATGCGGTGCGGACCGGGTCCCGTCCGGCTGCCGCCCTCAGCGACGGCGCGCGGAGGTCGTCATAACCAGCCGCTACGATCGGCTCGGTGACCGCCTTTTCCGATCTCCCGCTGCTCGCTTCGGGCAAGGTCCGCGAGATCTATGAGAGCTCGCCGAACGAGTTGCTGCTCGTCGCCTCCGACCGGATCTCGACCTACGACGTCGTGCACCCAACGCCGATCCAGCACAAGGGCGCCGTGCTCACCGGGTTGTCCGCGTTCTGGTTTGAGCGCACGCAGGACATCGTCGCCAACCACGTCGTCTCGGTCACCGACGGGGTGCCGCAGGAGGTCCGCGGTCGCGGCATGCTCGTCCGCAAGCTGACGATGCTGCCGGTCGAATGCGTGGTGCGGGGATACATCACGGGCTCGGGCTGGAAGGACTACCAGGCGACGGGCGCGGTCTCCGGCATTGGGCTGCCCGCCGGTCTGCGCGAGTCAGACCAGCTCCCCGAGCCGCTGTTCACGCCCAGCACCAAGGCCCAGGTTGGTCACGACGAGGCGATCGACTTTGAGGGTGCGGTGAAGCTGATCGGCGACCGCGACCTGGCCGAGCGCGTCCGCGCCGCCTCGATCGCCCTGTACAGCTTCGCGGCCGAGCACGCCCGAGCCAACGGGATCATCCTCGCCGACACCAAGTTCGAGCTCGGGCTCGACGGGGGCGGCGTGCTCACGATCGGCGACGAGATCTGCACCCCGGACTCATCGCGTTTCTGGCCCGCCGATCAGTACGAGCCCGGCCGCGGCCAACCCAGCTTCGACAAACAGTTCGTGCGCGACTGGGCGTCCGGTACGGGCTGGGATCGCAACCCGCCGGCGCCGGCGATCCCCGACGAGGTCGCCCGGCGCACCCAGGAGAAGTACGTCGAGGCCTACGAGCTGATCACCGGGGAGACGTTCGACGCCTGGCTGACGCGCACAGGCGTCGCGTAGTGCGCGCCCGCGTGCTGGTCACGCCCAAGGCCGGGATCCTCGATCCCCGAGGCCAGGCGGTGGAGCGCGCGCTGCCGGCGCTCGGCTTCACCGGGGTGCGCAACGTGCATGTCGGCCGGATGATCGAGCTCGACGTCGAGGACCTCAGCCGGCTGCCGGAGATGTGCGAGCGCCTGCTCACCAACCCCCTGATCGAGGACTACGAGATCGTGGGTGCCGAGAGCGGTCCGCCCACCGGCGGCGGCGCGTGAAGTTCGGCGTCATCCGCTTCCCGGGCTCCTGCGACGAGGTCGACGCTCAGCTGGCCTGCCAGCGCGTCGGTGAGGCGACGATCCTGTGGTACGGCGATCGCGACCTGCAGGGCGTCGACGCGGTCGTCGTCCCCGGCGGCTTCTCCTACGGGGACTATCTGCGCGCCGGGGCGATCGCGCGCTTCGCTCCGGTGATGGACGAGGTGGCGCAGTTCGCGCGAGCCGGCGGCCCGGTGCTGGGGATCTGCAACGGGTTTCAGGTGCTCTGCGAGGCCGGCTTGCTGCCCGGGGCGCTGCTGCCCAACGCGAGCCTGCGGTTCATCTTCCGCCAGGTCTTGATTGACGTCGTCAGCACCGACTCCCCGTTCACGCGTATGTGCGCGGACCGTGAGCGTCTCTCGATTCCCGTCAAGCACATGTCCGGCCGCTATTACGCGCCCGAGGCGATGCTGCAGCGCCTGGAGGCCAACGACCAGGTGCTGCTGCGCTACGCGCCGGGACAGAACCCCAACGGCTCGCTACGCGACATCGCCGGGGTCTGCAACGAGGCCGGCAACGTGTTCGGGCTGATGCCCCATCCCGAGCATGCGGTCGATCCGCTGACCGGCTCCACCGGCGGGCTGAAGATCTTCGAGTCGATAGCGGCCCACGTTGCCGACCGCGTCCCCGTCTGAGCACCGCCACCGCGCGCTGGGCCTGACCGACGGCGAGTACGCGCTGATCGTCGAGGGGCTGGGCCGCGATCCGGGCGACACCGAGCTGGCGATGCTGTCGCTGATGTGGTCTGAGCACTGCGCCTACAAGCACTCCAAGAAGCTGCTGCGCCGGCTGCCCACCGAGGGGCCGCACGTGCTCATGGGCCCGGGCGAGAACGCCGGCGTGGTCGATGTCGGCGGGGGTCTGGGGGTGGCGTTCAAGGTGGAGTCCCACAACCATCCCTCGGCGGTCGAGCCGTTCCAGGGAGCGGCGACCGGCGTCGGCGGAATCCTGCGCGATGTGTTTGCGGTCGGCGCCCGCCCGATCGCGGTGCTCGATTCGCTGCGCTTCGGCGAGCCGGCCGGCTCGGAGCGCTCGCGCTACCTGCTCGAGCACGCCGTGGCCGGCATCGGCCACTACGGCAACTCGATCGGCGTGCCCACCGTCGGCGGCGAGATCTACTTCGAGCCCAGCTACGAGCAGAACTGCTTGGTCAACGCAATGTGCCTCGGGCTGGCGCCCCACGCCCGGCTGATCCGCTCCGCCGCCGCGGGCCCCGGCAACGTGCTCGTCCTGTTCGGCGCGCTGACCGGTCGCGATGGGATCGGCGGCGCCTCGGTGCTGGCCTCCGCCGAGCTCGGGGACGGTGACGCCGACAAGCGCCCGTCGGTTCAGATCGGCGACCCATTCGCCGAGAAGAAGCTGCTCGAGTGTTCGCTGGAGCTGCTGGACTCAGAGCTGCTGGTCGCGCTGCAGGACCTCGGCGCCGCCGGGCTGACCTCGTCGGCCTCGGAGATGGCGTCCAAGGGCGGCGTCGGGCTTGACATCGACTGCTCGCGCGTGCCGCTGCGCGAGCCGGGCATGGAGCCGTTTGAGATCATGGTCTCCGAATCCCAGGAGCGGATGCTGTGCGTGGTGGCGCCCGAACGTGTAGACGAGGTGGTCGCGGTCTGCCGGCGCTGGGAGACGCTGGCCACCCCGATCGGCGTGGTCACCGATTCGGGTCACATGCGGATCCTCGCCGACGGTATGTCGGTCGCCGAACTGCCGGTCGGCATCCTCGTCGACGACTGTCCGCTGTATGACCTCGAGCCGATCGCGCCCGGGGCCGGGGTGGGGGCCGGTGGTTGGGCCGCTGAGCTGTACCCGGCCGGGCCCGCGGTGTTGTCCGGCGCCGCGTCGCCCGCAGACACGCTGCTGGCGCTGCTGGAATCGGCGAATATCGCCTCGCGCCGGCCGGTGTTTGAGCAGTACGACCCGGTCGTGCAGTCGCGCACCGTGCGCCGCCCTGACGATGCCGATGCCGCGGTGCTGATGCTGCCCACGGGCGAGGCGATCGCGGCGGCGATCGACGGCAACGGGCGCCGGGTCGCCTGCGATCCTCGGGCGGGCGCCGCCGAGGCCGTCTATGAGTGCGCGGCCAACCTCGCCTGCGTCGGCGCGACCCCGCTGGGGCTGACCAACTGCCTGAACTTCGGCAATCCCGAGAAGCCGTGGGTCGCCTGGCAGCTGACCGAGGCGGTCGAGGGCATCGCGCAGGCCTGCGAGGCGCTCGGCGTGCCGGTGGTCGGCGGCAACGTGTCGCTCTACAACGAGGCCCCGGGCGGCCCGATCTTTCCCACGCCGGTGATCGGCATGGTCGGGCGGCTGCCCGACCCGGCCCGCGCCGGGGGCCTGGCGTTTACGGCCGACGGCGAAGCGATCGCGCTTGTCGGCTCCTTCGCCCCGGCGAGCGCCGGCTCTGAGCTGGCCAAGCTGCGGGGGGAGAAGATCGCCGGCCCGCTGCCTCTGATGGATAGGGGCGCGGCCGCGGCCGCGCACGAGAACGTGCGGGCGCTGGTCGACTCCGGCGCCCTGAGGAGCGCCCCCGACATCGCCGAGGGCGGGATCGCGACCGCGCTCGCCGAGTGCTGCATCGCGGGCGAGCTCGGCGCCCGGGTGACGCTGCCCGATGGACTGGACCCGTTCGCCGAGGCGCCCGGGCGGGCGTTCATCGTCTCGGGGTCCGAGGCGGCGCTGACCGGGCTGGCGATCATCGGCCGCGTCGGTGGTGACGTGCTCGAGCTCGACGGGCAACTGAAGCTGCCAGTTTCCGAGCTGCGCGACACCCGGGCACGAGGACTGTCCCGGTACCTGTAGATGGCGTTGCTAGGCTGAATCGGGCAGCTCCTCCTGAGATGGATCTCCCCCTCGACCATCGCGAAGGTCCCCGCGACGAGTGTGGTGTCTTCGGGCTCTACGCGCCCGATCACGACGTCGCCAGGCTCACGTACTTCGGCCTGTTCGCGCTCCAGCACCGCGGGCAGGAGTCGGCCGGGATCGCCACCGCCACCCACGGCGCCAACATCATCGCGATCCGCGACCAGGGACTGGTCTCGCAGGTGTTCGACGAGAACACGCTGCGCTCGCTACTGGGTGACATGGCGATCGGGCACGTGCGCTACTCCACCACCGGCTCTTCGGACTGGGAGAACGCCCAGCCGATCGTGCGCGACGACCGGCGCACGCTGGCGCTGGCCCACAACGGCAACCTGATCAACGCGGTCGAGTTGCACGCCGAGCTGCGCGGGGCCGACGTGCCGTTCCGCTCGACCTCTGACTCAGAGATCATCGCCGCGCTGCTGGCCACCCATCCGGCCGAGCGCATCGACGATGCCGTGGCCGACGTCCTTCCCCGTCTGCGGGGGGCGTTCTCGACCGTGGTCATGACCGAGGAGGCGGTCGTCGCCTTCCGTGATCCCCAGGGCCTGCGGCCACTGGCGATCGGGGTGATCAAGGATGCCGGCGGAGGTCGCGACGCCTACTGCGTGGCCAGCGAGTCCTGTGCCTTTGACCTGATCGGCGCCCAGTACCTGCGCGAGGTGGCGCCCGGCGAGGTGGTCACGCTGTCAGCGAGTGGCCTGCAGTCGCGCCAGGTGACACACGGGCAGCGCCGCGCATTCTGCGTGTTTGAGTACATCTACTTCGCCCGACCGGACTCGCGCATGGCCGGCACCGTGCTGCAGGTGACGCGCGCCCGCATGGGCGAGATCCTGTGGCGCGAGGCGCCGGTGGACGCCGACGTGGTGATCCCCGTACCCGACTCGGGCAATGCCGCCGCGCGCGGGCTGGCCCGGGCCTCCGGGCTGCCGCAGGACGACGGCTTCATCAAGAACCGCTACGTCGCGCGGACGTTCATCCAGCCCGGACAGGAACTGCGCCGCCAGGGCCTGCGGCTGAAGTTCAACCCGCTGCGCGAAGTCGTGGAGGGCAAGCGGTTGGTGGTCGTCGACGATTCGATCGTCCGCGGCAACACCACGCGCCAGATCGTGCAGATGCTGCGCGACGCCGGCGCCGCCGAGGTCCACCTGCGTATCTCGGCCCCACCGATCAAACATCCGTGCCACTACGGCATCGACATGTCGACGCGCGAGGAGATGATCGCCCACGGACGGACGGTCGAGCAGGTCAGCGCCGAGATCGGGGCCGACTCGCTGCATTACCTTTCCCTCGAAGGCGTCTACGAGGCGGTCGGCGCCTCGCGGGCCGAGCATTGCGACGCCTGCTTCAGCGGCGATTACCCGTTGCGAGGCAGCGAAGACGCTAACGGCAAGTTCGCGCTGGAGCGCGAGCTGCCGCTCGTGCGCGTCAGCGGCTAAACGCCGCGGGAGGCTGGTGGCAGGGTTGCGCGGTTGGGCGCGCCTCCCGGGTCTAGGCCATTCGTCCAATCAACGCACTCGAATTCATGGTTTCGGCTTTGCGGCCGATAACTAGACCCTGAGGCGTCACTGGATCATCCGATTCCGCGGCGTAACGACCTGCATTCGAGGGGGCGAGTGATCCCTTCACAGACTTGGGGCCCGGCGAGGTGCCATGAAAGGAGCATCGGATGATGCTAACCAGTAAACGTCCATCACGGCTCGTGCGGCGCACTGCGCCGCTCTGGGCCCTGGCTGGGGTGGTGGGGGCGCTCGCTGTGGCGCCAGGCGCGGCGAGTGCTGCGACGAATCAGTTCACCTGCGGCGCACAGGCGCTCCGCGTGTCGGGCAGCCTGCTGAACGCTGGAACCACCGCGCTCAGCAGTGACCCGTGTGCCAACGCTTCGTCTTCGGTGGCGGGCGTTTCCCTGCTGCCGCTGATCGGCGCCGAAGTGGTCAACGCCAACACGTACGCCCCGGGGGGCAGTGAGGCGGACGTCGCGCTGACCGGCGGGTTGGTGAATTCAAGCGTGGCGAGGTCGACGGCCGTCGCCAGCTGTTCGGGCGGCAGTCCGGTCTTCAGTTCGCACTCCGATCCGGTCACCATTTACGTTGCTGGCCAAGCGATCACCACGAGCGGAACGTACGCGAACATTTCCGTCGCTGGCCTCGGTCTGGTGTCGGTGACAGTCGCGATCGACCCGAACCCGACGATCACCGCGACCGGGATCACGCAGGACGCGGCGAGGGTCAGCGTGTCCATCCCGGCAGTCGTTGTTCTGGGCGTCACGATCACACCGGCCATCAACGAGACCATCGTGCTCGGCGAGGCCAGCGCGGGCGTGGACGGTAACCCGTGCGCGACCGGCGGTGGCACCGGCGGCGGCGGCACTGGCGGCGGCGGCGGCACTGGCGGCGGCAGCACCGGTGGCGGTGGCGGCGGTACTGGTGGCGGCGGTAATGGTGGCGGCGGTACTGGTGGCGGCGGTACCGGCGGCGGTACTGGTGGTGGCGGTACCGGCGGCGGTACTGGTGGTGGCGGCACCGGCGGTGGTGGTGGCACCGGCGGCGGCGGCGGGTCTGCAACTTCCCCGCCCCAGAACGTGTCCCCTCCGCAGATCTCGGGCGATCCTCTGCCCGGCAACCGGCTGAGCTGCTCGACGGGCTCATGGACCGGTGGCCCGACTAGCTACACGTATCAGTGGAAGCTCGCGGGTCGGACCATCTCGGGCGCCAACGGATCCACTTACGTGGTGACGATCAGCGACGAGGCCTCCGGTCCCTCGGATGCGTTGACCTGTGTGGTCACCGCCCACAACGGTGCGGGCGCCAGTGCGCCGGCGACAAGCCGCGGTGTGCTCGTCGCGGTGTCTGGAACTCTGCACTGCGCGCGGCCGACCGGACGCCTGAACGGATCAGCGCTCGGCGTGCTCGGTCTGGGCTTGGGCCAGAAGACGGCTCGGCTCCGACTGCCGCGCTACAACGTCACGCACAACAGGTTTGACAACTTCTGCCTGTATGCGGGATGGGGGATTCGGGTTGGTTACCCGTCAGCAGGGCTGATCAGGGCCGACCACGCACACGTCCTGCGCGGGCGGATCGTGATCGCTCTGACCGCGAACCCGTTCTACGCGCTCGACCGCACGCGGCCTGGCGCCAAGCTGACCACGTCCCTCCGGAGGCGCCTGCGCCTCTCCAAGGCGTTCCACATCGGCGTCAACTACTGGTACTTCGTCCCGGGCTCGGGGAGTCGCGGAGTCCTTAAGGTCAGAGGCGGCGTGATCCAGGAGGTCGGGATCGCCAGCCGGACGTTGACTAACGGTCGTAGTGCTCAGAGTCGACTGCTGCACAGCTTCCCGAACGCGTTCTAGGGATGCGTCCACGATGAAGCTGGCCGGCTAGAACCGGCGACCCCACAGCAGGGCGACAGTTATGAAACGACGGGGGCGGCAACAGCCGCCCCCGTCGCTATTGTCGGCCGCCCTCATGGACAC
>JBPCPC010000130.1:0-15771 GCA_050999585.1 Solirubrobacteraceae bacterium
GCGCCTGACCGCGCAGCTGCTGGCCGGGTCGCCCGCCCGCGATCCGCTCGCCGTCGCCCAGCGACTGCTGGCGATCCAGGGCCAGGACCCCCGCGGGGCGCGGCTGGCGATCCGGGCCCACACGAGCGGCGTGACGGCCGCCGACGTGGACCGCGAGCTGACCGAGCAGCGCTCGCTGCTGATCACGTGGTGTAACCGCGGCACGCTTCACCTGATCAGCAGCGAGGACTATCCCTGGCTCCAGGCTCTGACCACGCCGCCGCTGATCACGCAGAGCACCCGGCGGCTGAGCCAGGAGGGGCTCGATCCGACGATGACCCGGCGCGCCCTGGCCGTCGTGCAGCGCTGTGTGGGCGAGGAGGGGCCGCTGACCCGCGTCCAGCTGCGCGACCGCCTGCAGCGCGCCGATGTCCCGGTCGCCGGCCAGGCGCTGATCCAGATTCTCTTCCGGGCCGCCGTGGAGGGCCTGGTCGTCCGCGGCCCGATCGTCGGCAACCAGCATGCCTACGTGCTCGTGCACGACTGGCTGGGCCCGACCGGGCGGGCGGGGTCCGGCCGGGCGGGGTCCGTTTGCCGCGAGACGGCGCTGGCCGAACTGGCCCGCCGGTACCTGGCCGGCCACGGCCCCGCCGGCGATCGTGATCTGGCGCGCTGGGCCGGGCTGCCGCTGCGTGACGCGCGCGCGGGCCTGAGCGCAATCGCCGGCGAGCTGCGCGAGGGGCAGGACGACGGCCGGGTCGACCTGCGTGGCCGCCCCCGCATGGCCGCGCTGCCGCCTCCGCGACTGCTCGGGCCCTGGGAGCCGCTGCTGGTCGGCTGGGCGTCGCGCGCGCACGTGCTCGCCGGCGGTGACACCAGGGTCGTCAGCGGTGGACTGTTCCGCAGCTTCGCGCTCGTACACGGCCGCGGTGTGGCCACCTGGCGCCTCGACGGCGGCGGCGGCGTCACGATCGATCCCTTCGCGCCGCTATCAGACGACGACGCTCGCGCGCTGCAGCGCGACGGCGAGGCGCTGCTGCGCTTCCTCGGCGCTGCGGCCCAGTCGGGGCCAGCCACGCCCAGCCGCGACAGCGGCCATGTGACTTGAGCGAACCTGATGGTGGTCCGTGAGGGCGAGCGGGTGGCGTCAGGCGCATCCAGACGCCGCCGGAACCGTCAATTACAAAAGTCGCGGGCCCTTACGTCAGACGCACCTCGGCGTCGGCGGCCGACTCGGTGGCACCGCCGGCCCCGCCGACGCGTGCCTCGCCGGCGCGCAGCAGCCGCTCGCGCAGCTCCTGCTCAAACTCAGGCGACGGATCAAAGCCGGCGATCTCCGGCAGATCGGAGACCTGCATCAGCCCGAAGAGCTTCAGGAACAGCTCGGTGGTGCGGTACAGGACGGCGCCGAACTGCGAGCGGCCCGACTCCTCGATCAGGCCGCGCTCCAGCAGGGTACCGGCGGCCGATTCAGCGCTGACACCGCGGATCCGAGCGATCTCGGGCCGCGACACCGGCTGCAGATAGGCGACGATCGCCAGCGTCTCGGCCTGGGCGCCCGTCAACGGCGGCGTGCGCGGCTTGGCCAACAGCCGCCGGGCCGCGGCCTCAGAGCCGGGATGGCTGGTCAGCGTATAGCCGCCCGCCAGCTCACGCACGACGAAGCCGCGATGTTCGGACTCATAGTGCTCGCGCAACCGCTCCAGCGCGGTCACCACCTCGTGCAGCTCGGACTCGGTGGCCTCCGCCAGCGCCGGCGCCGGGACCGGGTCGGAGCTGAGGAACAGCAGCGACTCCAGCGTGCGCTCCAGTTCGCCGGTCACCGCGGGCCGCCACTGAGGCTCACGCGCTCAACCTCGACGCCAGACCGCCCGCCGACGGGCGCGCGGACAGGCCGCTGACCTCGATCTCGGCAAACGGCTCGGCCTGGGTCCAGGTCGCCTCGCCCTGCGTGTAGAGCTCGAGCAGCGCATAGAGCGTCACCGCGACCGTGACGCGGTCGGCGCGTCCCACGGCCTCAGAGAACGTGAACCCGCCATGTGAGAGCAGCGCGCGCAGGTGCGCCAGGCGCTCGGCCACGGTCACCTTGGCAACCGTGATGTGACCGATGTCGACCGGAGGCGGGACCTGGAGCAGCTCGCCGATCGCCGTCGCCAGGATCACCGGCTCATACACGGCGCCGGCGTCGCGCAGCGATGACTTGCGAAGCGCCGGGGGCAGCGGCGCGGAGCGGAAGCGGTGGCACGACTCCTCGTCGAGCCGCGCGCTCAGGTACTCGGCGGCCGCTCGATAGCGCTGCGCGGCCAGCAGCCGGGCCAGCAGCTCCTCGGCCGCCTCGCCGGGGTCGAGCTCAAGCTCCTCGAGTTCCTCGCCGGGCAGCAGCAGCCGGGACTTCAGCTCCAGCAGCGCCGCGATCAGTACCAGGAACTCGGTCGCCGCCTCCAGATCCAGCTCGCCGCGGCGCTCGAGATGGTCGATGTAGGCGATCACCACCTCGGCCAGATCGACCTCCAGCAGATCGACCTCCTCGCGCAGGATCAACGTCAGCAGCAGGTCGAACGGCCCCGCGAACACATCGAGGTCGAGGTCAAGATAGGTCAGCGTCACGGCGTACACCCTAACCGCGCTGCCGGACCGCTCCCACTCCCATCGCCGCTCGCACGTCGAGCAGCGTGGCGGCGGCGATCGCCCGGGCCTTGTCGGCGCCGGCGGCGAAGATACGCTCGAGCTCGGCCTCGTCGGCGCGCAGCGCCTGATAGTGCTCGCGCACGGGGGCCAGGTATTCGGTCACGGCGTCGGCGACCGCCTGCTTGAATGCGCCGTAGCCCGATCCGTCGAAGTCGTCCTCGATCTGCGCGGGCGCGACGCCGCGGACCGCGGCCAGGATGTCGATCAGGTTTGAGATCCCCGGCTTGTCGGGGGCGCGGCGGACGCCCGAGCCGCCGTCGGTGACCGCCGATCGGATCTTCTTGGCGATCGCCGACGGCTCGTCGAGCACCAGCACCGTGCCCTGGGGAGTGCCGCCGGTGGTTGACATCTTGTGGTCGGGCGCCTGCAGGTCCATGATCCGGGCGCCGACGGCGGGAATCCGATGCTCGGGCACCACCAGCAGGTCACGCCCAGAGCCAAACCGCGCGTTGAACCGCCGTGCGACGTCACGCATCAGCTCCAGATGCTCGCGCTGGTCCTCGCCGACGGGGACCTCGTCGGCCCGGTAGGCGAGCACGTCGGCGGCCTGCAGCACCGGGTAGAACAGCAGACCCGAGGACACGAGCTCGCGCTGGGTGACCGACTTGTCGCGGAACTGGTGCATCCGCTGCAACCGGCCGAGCTCCGTGAGCCCGGACAGCAGCCAGGTCAGCTCGGTGTGCTCCTGCACGTCGGACTGGCGAAACAGGACGCAGCGGGCCGGGTCCAGCCCGGCCGCCAGCAGCGTCTCGGCGGTGTCGTAGACCGACTCGCGCAGACCGGCCGGCTCGTAGGCAACGGTGGTGGCGTGCAGGTCGACGACGCAGTAGATCGCCTCGCCGCGATCCTGCCCGGCGACGTACTGGGTGATCGCGCCGATGTAGTTGCCGAGGTGCTTGCGCCCGGTCGGCTGGATCCCAGAGAAGATGCGCACCGCGCGCAGGCTACTGCGCGAGCACACGCTCCAGGGCGTCGCCGTGGCTGAGGCCGCCGGCTGGCGGCGCCGGGGGTGAACCGTTGCCGCGGCTGGACGGGTTGCGATTCGAGCGCGTCCGGCGCGATCCGGCCAGCAGCCAGGCGGCGACCACGCCGCCGATCGCCCCGCTGGCATGGCCCTGCCAGGAGATGCCGTGGTGTGGCACCAAACTCGAGATCAGCGCGCCGCCCCATACGACGCCGACGATCACCCCGATCAGGATCTCGACCCAGCTGCGGTCAAACAGGCCCCGCACGAACAGGTAGCTCGCGTAGCCGAACACGACGCCGCTGGCGCCCACCGTCTCGGTGCCGCCGGGCGCGATCAGCCACGTGCCCAGCCCGCCGATCAGGACCACGACCAGCGTGACCTTGGCCAGCCGGGCCGCGCCGCGCACGGCGACGAACACGCCCATGAACACGAACGGGATCGTGTTGTCGATCAGGTGCGGCCAGCCGAAGTGCAGGAACGGCGCCGTGAAGATGCTCCACACGTGCCCGAAGTCGCGCGGATAGATCGCGCCGTCGCCGTCCAGGGCGTTGCCGTGGGGGGTTAGCGAGTTGATCGCCTCGATCAACCACATCAGCACCACGATCCCGACCAGCAACGCCAGCCCCCCGGCTGGTTCACGGCTACGTTGCGGAAGGCGCTTGAGCACGCCTACAAGCATGCCAAACCCGGAGCCATTCTTCGACGACTCTTACCGGCCGTCACAAATCGGCTGCTTACGCCGGTGGCGCCAGCGCGGCGCGGGCCACCGCGAGCGCCACCTCGGCGCGCCCGCGCAGGGCCGCGCGGAGCACGAACTCCTCGGGCGTATGGGCCCCCCCGCCCCGGGGGCCGAGCCCGTCGACCGTCAGCGCGATCGTGTTGGCGAAGTGACTGGCGTCGCTGGCGCCGCCCCGGGCCGCGCCGATGACCGGGCGCCCGAGGCGCGCCGAGGCGTCGGCGAGCAGGCCGGCGGTGGCGGCGCGGGAATCCATCGCCGGCCACTTGCGCTCCATCCGCGCCTCCAGCGTGACCTCGTCGAGCTCCGGCGCGACCGCGGCCATCACCTCGTCAAACGCCTCCAGGCGCCGCGAGCGCAGGTCAAAGATCAGCTCGCCGGCGGCGGGAACGACGTTAAACGCGTCGCCTGAGCGCATCACGGTGGGCACGGCACTGAGCTGATCAGGACCGGCCGGGTCGTGCAGCGCCGCGACGGCGTCAGCGGTGCGCGCGAGCGCCAGCAGGGCGTTGCGACCGCGTTCCGGGGCGCTGCCGGAGTGCGACGCGCGCCCGGTGGCCAGCACCCGCAGCGTCCCGGCGGCCTTGCGCTTGACGACCACGGCCTCGTCGGCCTCGGGCGTCAGCTGGCCGGCCTCAAAGCACAGGCACGCGTCATAGCCGGTGAAGCGGCGGGCGTGCACGAACGGCGCCACGCGCCATTCCTCGTCGGTGACCAAGAGCACCGCGAGCTCTGCGAAGTCCTGCGGCCGCTGCGCCAGCGAACGGGCGACGCCGAGCGCGAGGATGTCGCCGCCCTTCATGTCGGCGGTCCCGGTTCCGTACAGCCGCTCGCCCTCGTCGCGCAGCGGCTGATGGGCGTCGTGCCCGATCACGGTGTCGACGTGTCCGAGCAACAGCACGCGACGGCGGCCGGTGCCGGCCACGGTGGCGATCAGGTCGGGCGCACTGCCGGGGGTCGAGCACTGCGGACGCTCGATCTCGGCTCCCGGCGGCAGCAGCGAGGCGCACAGCTCCAGCGCCGCCTCGGCCGCGGGCACGTCGCCTGACGGTGAGGAGATGTCGACCAGCTGGGCCAGCTCGGACTCGGCGCGGGCGGCGATCTCGGCCGCCTGCGAGGCGATCCCGGGGTCGGGCTGCACCGCGCTCACGTGTTCACTCCGTGACCGCGCACACCGACACCGCTCACGCCGCCACCGCCAGCACGTCATCGACCGACAACGCGCCCGGAGCCGCCCCGTCGCGCGCCTGCTGCGCGGCCACCCGGCAGAGCGCGGCGTTGACCGGCGTCGGGACGCCGTGCAGCCGACCGAGCAGCACGATCTCGCCGTTGAGGTAGTCGGTCTCGATCGCGCGAGTGCCGCGGGCGAGGCTCTGCCAGGTCGAGGAGCCGGCGCGGGGCCGCCCGCCGATCTCCGCCACGCCGAGCATCGCCCAACGGCCCTCGAGGTCGTCGACCTGATCGTCCTGGTAGTCGATCCCGGCGGCGTCCAGCGCGGCTCGGCCCTCGGCGCGCGACCGCTCGATCAGCTCGGGGCAGCGGTCGTCCTGCCCGCACAGGGCGCCGACGGCGTTGCCGAGGTTGAGGACCAGCTTGGCGTACTTCAGGCGCATGATCTCGGCGGACGCGTGCGAGTGAAACTGTGACGCCGACAGCGCGTCGGTCACGCGCTCGCAGACCTCGTCGACGCCCTCCGGATAGCGGCCGACGTCGATGATCCCGCTCGCCTTGGCCCCGTAGGCCTCGACGGCTCCCGGTCGCAGATGCGCGGTCGGCGCCATGATCACGGCCCCGTAGACGTCGGCGAAGCGCCGCAGCGCCAGTCGCTCGTTCTCAACCCCGTTCTGCAGGCACACGATCGGCGTCGCTCCGGCCCCGGCGCGCTGCAGCGCATCCAGCGCGGCGCTGGTGTCCTGGCTCTTGGTCGCCAGCAGCACGATGTCATCGTCCCGGCCGACGTCGAGCTCACTCGGATCCCCGGCCGCCGGGATCTCCAACACGGCCCGCTCCGCGGGCGTCTCCAGGATCAGGCCCGAACTCCGGATCACCTCCAGGTGAACGCCGCGCGCGATCAGCGCGACGTCGTGGCCGCCCTGATGCAGTCGGGCTCCGACCACCCCACCGACCGCGCCGGCGCCGAACACGACGAAGCGTGGGCTCACAGCGGCTGGCGCAGCACCGGCCGGCGGGCCGCGGCGGCCTCGTCCAACCGCCGCACGGGCGTGGTGTAGGGCGCGCCACGAGCCACCTCCGGGTCCTCGCGCGCCTCGCTCAGCAGCGTCACCAGGATCTCGGCGAAGCGGTCCAGCGTCTCCTTGGTCTCGGTCTCGGTCGGCTCGATCAGCAGTGCCTCGTCGACCAGCAGCGGGAAGTAGACCGTCGGCGGGTGTACGCCGTGATCGAGCAGTCGTTTGGCCAGGTCCAGCGTCTTAATCCCCAGCTCGCGCTTCATCGGCGCGCCCGAGAGCACGAACTCGTGCATGCAGATGCGCTCATAGGCCACCGGCAGCAGTTCCAGCACCCCGGCGCCACGCAGCCGCGCCAACAGGTAGTTGGCGTTCAGCACCGCAACCTCGGAGACGTCGCGCAGCCCCGCGGCGCCGAGCGAGCGGATGTAGGCATAGGAGCGCACGAACACGCCGTAGTTGCCCTGAAAGCCACGCATCCGGCCGATCGACTTCGGGCGGTCGAAGTCGAGCTCAAAGCGCGGAGCATCACCGTTGTGTCCGTCGATGCGGACGACCTGAGGCCGCGGCAGATAGGGCTCGACCCGCTCCGAGACCGCGATCGGCCCCGCCCCCGGGCCGCCGCCGCCGTGAGGCTGGGTGAAGGACTTGTGCAGGTTGTAGTGCACGATGTCAAAGCCCATGTCGCCCGGGCGGCAGATGCCCATGATCGCGTTGAGGTTGGCGCCGTCGTAGTACAGGGTGGCGCCGACGTCGTGCACGATCTGACTGATCTGCTCGATGTTGGTCTCAAACAGACCCAGCGTCGACGGGTTGGTCAGCATCAGGCAGGCCACGTCCTCGTCGGCCTTGCCGCGCAGATCGTCGAGGTCGACGTTGCCGTGGGGATCGGTGCCGACCTTGACGACCTCATAGCCGGCCATCGTCACCGTCGCCGGATTGGTGCCGTGAGCGGTGTCGGGGGTGAGCACCTTGGTGCGCTGCTGACCGCGATCTTCGTGATAGGCGCGGGTCAGCAGCACCCCCGCCAGCTCACCGTGGGAGCCGGCCGACGGCTGCAGCGAGACGTGCGCCAGGCCGGCGATCTCCCCCAGCGCGTGCTGCAGCCGCCACATCAGCTCCAGCGCCCCCTGCGCGCGCTCCGGTCGCTGCATCGGATGCAGCTTGGCGTGGCCGGGGAGCGCGGCGACGCGCTCGTGCAGCTTTGGGTTGTGCTTCATCGTGCACGAGCCCAGCGGATAGAAGCCGGTGTCGAGATCGAAGTTGCGCTTGGACAGGCGGTTGTAGTGGCGCACGATCTCGGGCTCGGTGATCTCGGGCAGCCTCGCCGGCTGGGCGCGGCGCAGCTCGGGCGCCAGCAGCTCGTCCAGCGGCCGTTCGGGGACATCCAGGGCGGGGGGCGTGAACGCTCGGCGCCCGGACACCGAGCGCTCGTAGATCGTCAGCGTGTCATCAGCGGCGGTCACACTCATCGCGCAGCTCCAACCGCCTGCGCCGCCGGCCGACGCTCGGCCGCCACCGCCTCGCCCAGTGTGTCGGCGAGGAGATCGATGTCCGCGCGGGTGCGCCGCTCGGTGATCGCGACCAGCAGCCCGTCGCCGTACTCGGGGTAATCGCCGCGCAACGCGTAGCCGGGATTGACGCCGTGGTTCAGGCAGCGGGCGATGACGCGATCCACCGGGGCTTCCAGCGCGATCGCGAACTCGCGAACGACCGTCTGGTCGTGGATCGCCGAAACCCCGTCGAGGGCGAGCAGCCGCTCGCGGGCGTAGGCGGTGCGCTGCAGCATCAGCTCGGTCAACTCGACGATCCCCCGGCGGCCGAGCCAGCTCAGATAGATGACGCCGGCCAGCGCGTTGAGCGCCTGCGCGGTGCAGATGTTGGAGGTCGCCTTCTCACGGCGGATGTGCTGCTCGCGGGTCTGCAAGGTGAGCACGAAGCCGCGCTTGCCGTCCAGGTCTCGGGTCTCGCCGGCGATCCGTCCCGGGATCCGGCGGATCAGCGCCTCGGTGGTGGCGAAGAAGCCGAACGAAGGTCCGCCGAAGTCCAGCCGGTTGCCGAGCGTCTGGCCCTCGCCGACGGCGATGTCGACGCCACACTCGCCGGGCGAGCGCAGCAGCGCCAGCGGCAGCGGATCACAGGCGGCGATGCACAGCGCCCCGGCCTCGTGGGCGGCGGTCGCCGCAGTGGCCAGGTCCTCGACGGCGCCGAGGAAGTTCGGCTGCGCGAGGATCACCGCGCTCGTGTCCTGGTCAAGCTCAGGGAGCACCGTGCGCCCGTCGCTGAGCTCGACCTCGACCACATCCATCCCCCAGGCGTGGGCATACGTGCGCAGCGTCTCGCGGGCATGCGGGTGCACGCCACGGGAGACGATGAAGCGACGGCGGCCGTTGACGTGCTTGGCGACGTAGCCAGCGGCTGCGACCGCGCTCGGGCCCTCGTACACCGACGCGTTGGAGATCGGCAGGCCGGTGAGCTCGCAGATCGCCGTCTGGTACTCGAACATCGCCTGCAGGCCGCCCTGGGAAACCTCGGGCTGATACGGCGTGTATGGGGTCAGGAACTCCGAGCGGCTGGTGATCGAGTCGATCAGCGACGGGACGTAGTGGTCATACATCCCCGCGCCCAGGAACGAGACCTCATCCTCGGTGCTGTGGTTGCGCGCGGCCAGTGCCCGCAGCTCGTCGTAGACCTCCTGCTCAGACAGCCCCGCGTCCAGGGCCAGGGGCGCCGCGAGCCGCAGCCCAGGCGGAATATCGTCGAACAGCTGCTCGACGGACTCGACGCCGATCACGGCGAGCATCTGCTCCCGGTCAGATGGGGTGGCCGGCGTGTACCTAGTCAAGCGTCGCCTCGTACCCCGCGGCGTCCAGCAGCGCTTCCTGCTCGCCGGCGTCCGACAGCTTGACCTTCACCAGCCAGCCCTCGCCGTAGGGATCCTCGTTGATCGTCTCGGGCTGATCGGCGAGCGAATCGTTGACGGCGATGACCTCGCCCGAGAGCGGGCTGATCACATCTGAGACGGCCTTGACGGACTCCACCTCGGTGTAGGGAGCGTCCTTGCTGATCGGGGTGCCGATCTTGGGCGGCTCGAAGAACACGATCTCGCCCAGTGAATCCTGGGCATACCAGGTGATCCCGAACGTCGCCTCGTCGCCCTCGATTCGGGCCCAGTCGTGCTCAGGGTGGTAGAGCAGGTCGTCGGGGTAGCTCGGGTCCGCCACTAGCGCTCCTTGTCGTAGAGGGGCTTTCGCTGCACGATCGCCGGGCGCTGGGTGCCGCGCACGTCGATCTGCAGCCGCGTCTGCAGGGCAGCCTGCCCGGCGGGCACGTAGGCCATGCCTATCCCCCGGTTCAGGCACGGAGAGAACGTGCCGCTGGTGACCACTCCGCCGCCGCTGACCGGGTTGCCCGGACGCGGGATCCCGGCGCCGTCGATGCAGAACGCGACCAGCCGCTCCGGTGGGCCGGCCGCGCGCACGGCCGCCACGGCGTCTGAGCCGATGAAGCCCGTCGACTCCGCGCAGCACCAACCCAGCCCGGCCTCGATCGGCCCCCGGTCCTCTGAGAGGTCATTGCCGTAGAGGTGAAAGCAGACCTCCAGGCGCAGCGTGTCGCGCGCGCCGAGGCCAACGGGCGTGACTCCGGCCGCGATCAGCGCGTCCCAGACCGCCGGTGCGTCGGCGGGATCCAGGAGCAGTTCGGCGCCGTCCTCGCCGGTGTATCCGGTGCCACAGACCAACATCGGGACGCCGGCCAGCGTCCGCTGGCAGCAGCGCATCCGGCCGGGAAGCTTGCCGTCAGACAGGCCGGCGAGCAGCCGCCGAGCCTCGGGGCCCTGGACGGCCAGCATCGCGAAGTCCTCGCGTCGGTCGATCACGTCGACGTCGAACGCCGGCGCGTGGCGCGTGAACCACTCCAGGTCGCGCTCGTGGTTAGCGGCGTTGGTGACCGTCAGAAACCGTCCCTCGGCCAGCCGGTAGGTGATCACGTCGTCCAGTACGCCCCCGTCCTCGCGGCACAGCACGCTGTACTGGGCACCGCCCTCGGGCAGCCGGCGGACGTCGTTGGACTCAAGGCGCTGTGCCAGCGCCAGCGCCTGGGGGCCACAGATCTCGATCTGGCCCATATGCGAGACGTCAAACACGCCGGCGTGACGGCGCACCGCCTGATGCTCGGTGCGGATCCCGCCGTACTGCACCGGCATCTCCCAGCCGGCGAAGCCGATCAGCTTCGCCCCCGCCTGCCGATGGCGTTCGTGCAGGGGGCTGTGGCGGAGCGGCGGGGCGACCGAGGACACCTCTGCCAGGCTAGTACAGCCCCCTGTCGGGGCCCCGTTCCCAGCGGGCTGAAATCAGCCCCTGCCGCGCGTTGGGGTCAGCGGTTCTTCAGGAACGACGGGATGTCAATGTCGTCGTCGGAGATCTCCAGCGAGGAGCGCTGGCGATCGTCCATCGTGACGTCGCGGTCGCGCCGCTCGCGGCGCGTCGTCTCCCGGGCCGACTCGACCCCGCCCACCCCGGTCCGCCCATGGTCAAAGCCGGTGGCGATCACCGTCACCCGCACCTCTTCGCCGAGCTGGTCGTCGATCACCGCGCCGAAGATGATGTTGGAATTGGAATCAGCGGCGCTCTGCACGATCTCCGCCGCCTCGTTGACCTCGAACAGGCCGAGGTCGTGGCCGCCGGTGATGTTCAGGAGAATGCCCATCGCACCCTCGACGGACTCCTCCAGCAGCGGCGAGGAGATCGCGATCTTGGCCGCCTCCGCGGCGCGATTCTCCCCCGCGGCGGTCCCGATCCCCATCAGCGCGCTGCCCGCGTCGTGCATGATCGTGCGCACGTCGGCGAAGTCGAGGTTGATCAGGCCCGGAATTGTGATCAGGTCGGTGATCCCCTGCACCCCCTGGCGCAGCACGTTGTCGGCCTCACGGAACGCGTCAAGGATCGTGGTCCGCCGCTCGACGATCGCGAGCAGCTTCTCGTTGGGGATCACGATCAGCGTGTCGACGTTCTCGCGCGGGTGCTGAATCCCCTCGTGTGCCTGGCGCGCGCGCTGCGTGCCCTCGAAGAGGAACGGTCGGGTGACGACGCCGACGGTCAGCGCGCCGATCTCATTCTTGGCGATCTCGGCGATCACCGGGGCCGCGCCGGTACCGGTGCCACCGCCCTCGCCGGCGGTGACGAACACCATGTCGGCGCCTTTCAGCGCCTCCTTGATGGCGTCGCGCGACTCGGCGGCGGCGCCGTGGCCAACGTCCGGATTGGCGCCCGCCCCCAGACCCTTGGTCAGCTCGTGACCGATGTTCAGCTTGATGTCGGCGTCGCACATCGCGAGCGCCTGCGCGTCAGTGTTGCAGGCAACGAACTCGACGCCTCGCAGCCCCGCGTCAACCATCCGGTTGACGGCGTTGGTCCCGCCGCCACCGACGCCGACGACCTTGATGACCGCTAGATAACTTCCGCTTTCCATGAGTGTTCGTCCGACCCTCTAGTTAGGGTTAAGTGTTTCGGGCAGCTATCGGCCCAACAACCAGTTTCGCACGTTATGCCCTTCCGTTGCAGGAAGTCAACGTCGGGCAGCGGTTCGCAACGATCGTTGCAGATCGCGGAACTCTCGATTGCTGCGGAGAGTTGGCGTCGGACCGAGGGTGACCCTCAACTTGAGCTTGACTCTCAGCCCGTAGTCGCCGTCCCCGCCGTGGTTGCTGTCCCCACCGTGCTCGGCGTCACCCCCGCGGTCGCTGTCCCCGCCATACTCGGCGTCCCCGATGCGGTCGCTGTCCCCGCCGTGGCAGGCGCCGCCGCGGTGGTCGCAGTCCCGGCCGTGGTTGACGTCGCCGCTGTGGTTGGCGTGCCCGCCGTGGTGCCGGCGCCCGCGCTGCTCGTCGGGGCCCCGTCGGTACCGGTCCCCGCGGCCGGCCGGGCGGGCACGGTGACGTCGATGTAGTCCGCGCCCGCGGAGTGCGCGTCGGCCAGCACCTCGGTCACCGCGTCCCACTTGGCCATGAGCTGCGCGCCGCTGCCGAAGTACACCCTCGGCCCGTTGCGCAGCTGGGCGACGAGCCCGTGAGTGGGATCGCTGGACACCTGGGCGACCTTCGCCAGCAGCTGGTAGGGCGCCGCGGCTAGCATCGCGACCTCGCTGCGGGCCGCACCGGTGAGGTGGGTGCCTCCCGGGGCCACCGCGAGCGTGATCGTCGGCAGCGGCGCACCGGTGCCGGCATCGCGCAGCAGCGTCCCGTCACCCGCCACGGCGGTGCGCCGCCCGTCGACCTCGACGAGCGCCACCGGGACCTGCTCGATGACCTGGATCCGCATCCCGTGCGGAAACTGCGTCGAGACCAGCAGATGCTTGACCACCGGATACAGGCTGACCGCGGTTCGCAGGTGGCTCATCTGGACATTCAGCGTGGTCATGGTGTCGGCGGCCGAGACCAGCGCCGAGCGGATCTGGCTCGCGTCGGGGCCGCTGACGCCGACGACGTCGACGCGCTTGACCGCGACCAGCGAGGACTGGCGCAACCAGAGCCACGCCCCGCCCAGCAGCGCCAGCGCGACGACGATCACCGCGAGCGTCCGTGGCCTGGGCCGCGGCAGCCGCAGGCGGGGGCGAAGACGGGGGCGAAGACGGGGGCGAAGACGGGGGCGACGGCGCCGCCCTCTCGCGGCGGCGATCACCCGCGCCCCCAGTCCTCGGGGAACCGCACCGGTCCGAGCGACTGGACCTCGGGTTCGAGCGCCACGCCGAACTGCTCCTTGACCCGGCGGCGGCCCTCGGCCATCACGGCGATCACGTCGGCCGTCGTCGCGTCACCGTGGTTCTCGACGAAGTTCGCGTGCTTGGCCGCGAAACCGGCGCCGCCGATGCGCAGGCCGCGACAGCCGGCCGCCTCCAGCAACTGCCCGGCGCTGGCGCCCTGGGCGCGGGGATCGTTCGGGTTCTTGAACGTGGAGCCAAACGTCTTGATCCCCGACGGCTGCGCCTCCCGCCGGCGGCGTCGCATGTCGGCCAGCGTCGCCTTGACCCGCTCGGGAGCCGCCGGGGCCAGCGCGAACGCCGCCCGGGCGACCACCTCGCCGCCGCGCAATGCCGAGCGCCGGTAGGCGAACCCGAGCTGCGCGGGCAGCCGTCGCTCGCGGCCACCGGCACTGACCACGTCGACCCACTCCAGCGCCCGGGCCAGCTCGCCGCCGTAGGCGTTGGCGTTCATGCGCACCGCGCCGCCGACCGTGCCCGGGATGTTGACCCCGAACTCGATCCCGCTGAGCCCGGCGCGCGCCGCCTGGGCGGAGACGGCGGGCAGGCGTGCGCCCCCGCCGCAGCCGATGCGCGTGCCGTCCAGCTGGATCTGGGTGAGCTCATCGTCAAGTTTCAGAATCAGTCCGCGGACGCCGGCGTCCGCAATCAGGAGGTTCGACCCCGACCCGACGACCCCTACCTCGAGTCCCTCGGCGCCCGCCCAGGCCAGCAGCTGCTCCAGCACTCCGATCGTGCCCGGCCGGGCGAACAGCTCCGCCGCGCCGCCGGTCCGAATCGTGGTCAGGCGCGCGAGCGGGAAGTCGCGCTGGACACCGTCGGGCAGCTCGGACATGACGCTCGCAGGGTAGATGGCGCCCCGGCGGGTGCTCAGGGCCCGCGAACCCTTACGCCGACGCCACCAGCGAGCGCGCGAGGCGATCCACGTCCCCCGCCCCCATCACCAGGCACAGGTCACCCGCGCGCAGCTGCGCGGTCAGATACGCCCGCGCGGGATCAAAACCGGGCAGCCACGCCACCGGACGGCCGCCCGCGGCGTCCGCGGCCGCCGCCGCGATCAGGTGCCCGTCGACGCCCGGGAAGTCCCCGGCGCGCTCACGCGCCGCATACACCGGCAGCAGCGCGACGGCGTCGGCCGCTGCCAGCGCGCCGCCGAACGCGCGGGCCAGCTCGCGTGTACGCGAGTACAGGTGGGGCTGGAACACCGCCACCAGCCGGCGGGGGCCCAGCGTGCGGGCCGCGGCGATCGTGGCCGCGACCTCGGTTGGGTGGTGGGCGTAGTCGTCGTACACGACCGCTCCCACCGCCGTCTCGCCGAGCCGCTCCATCCGCCGCCGGGCACCCCGAAAGTCGGCCAGCGCCGCCGCTGCGGCCGCGGGATCGGCGCCCGCGAGCGCACAGGCGGTCAGCGCCCCGGCCGCGTTGACGGCGTTGTGGGCGCCGGGCACGCCCACGCGGACATCGATCCCGCACCAGGCAAACCGCGAGCCGCCCGGATCCAGCTGCGCGCCGGCGGCGTCGTAGGGCACGGCGTCCGGCGGGCAGAGCGCGCGCAGCGCCGGGCGGTCCCAGACGACCGCACCGCCGTAAGCCCGGCCCATGAACTCGGCGAACGTCTGTTCGAGTTCGAGCCGGGAGCCGTAGGTGGCGTGGTGATCGAGCTCGGCGTTGGTCAGCACGGCGATCTCGGGATCGAGCTTGAGCAGCGAGCGATCGGACTCGTCGGCCTCGATCACGATCCACTCGCCGGTCCCCCATCCGGCGTTGGCCCCGGTGCCGCGCAGCTCCCCGCCGATCACGTAGCCCGGATCCATCCCGGCTCCCCGCAGCGCGTGCACCACCATCGCCGCGGTCGTCGTCTTGCCGTGGGTCCCGGTGACCGCCAGACAGCGACGCAGCGCGCCGATCTCGGCCAGCAGATCGGCGCGGTGCAGCTGACGCACCGCGGCCTCGCGCTCGGGGTTGTCGGCCGCGACCGCGGTGGAGTACACGACCTCGGCGCCCGCGGGGACGTTCGCGGCGCGATGTCCCAGCAGCGGCGGGATCCCGTGCTCGCGCAGGCGCTCGGTATAGCTCGAGTCGGCGCGATCAGATCCGGTCACCTGAGCGCCCAGCGTCTGGGCGATCAGGGCCAGGCCGCTCATGCCCGCGCCGCCGATCCCGACGAAGTGCAGCCGGCGCCCCGACCAGCGAGCGCCCCCCGCGCAAGCGTCATCGGCTGCGCGATCGTCACCGGGAGATCGAGTGGACATGGCCATATCCTCGCGGACGTCGCCGACGGCCCGGCGCCGGGTCAGCGGCCCGCGGCGGCCAGCAGCTCGCCGGCGATCTCGGCGGCGGCCTGCGGCCGGGCCAGCTCGGCCGACGCGCGCGCCATCGCGGTCAGCCGCCCGCGATCGCCGAGCAGGCGACCGACCTCGGAGGCCAGCCGGGGCGCAGTCAGCTCGGCGTCCGGG